>CAZBSV010000114.1:0-2036 GCA_964494795.1 uncultured Spirochaetales bacterium
AGCCGCGTTAACGCAGTTCTCGGTTGACGTGATCAACGAAGTTTGATCTCCAGGGGAGATGAACGACGGACTCCCCACACCAGACAAGCTCCGCGTTGCGATCGTGCGGGCATTTCATGAGCAAGGCCTTTCGTACTCCGAGATTATTGAACTTCTGGGGGTTGGCCACGCGACCATCAGTCGGATGCTCAGGCTTCACCGAGAGACCGGAGGAGTCGCGCCTCGTCCGCGCGGTGGCGGCAACTTCTCGCCCATCCGCGGCAAGATGGGTCTGGATCGCGGACGGAGCAGAGAGCTGAGGCATGAAGGTCGGGCTTGAAAAGTGGGTGCTGCCGATCGGAGGTTGGCGATTGCGAGATCGTCCCACCCTTTGGCCGGAGCACCCACGATGCAGACCCTGCCCGAAGCTGCAGTTATCGACAACCCCCTCTTTCGCGCGCTGGTTAATCAAGTGAGCGCGCTGTCGCGGAACTTGGTGGGCCAGGACGCGACGTTCACCGAGGTCGAGGTCGGGGCGTTGCAGATCGCGAACCTTGCGGTGCGCGAGCACTTGCAGCGGGACCTGCAGCGGCGGGCGGATGCACTCGCCGAGGAACTTCTCGTCGGCGAGAAACATGTTCGTCGGCACGAGGAAGGCACCGTGAGGTACCATTCGCTCAATGGCGCGCTTGAAGTTCGCCGCTTCACCTATCGCGAGGTCGGGGTGAGAAACGGACCGACGGTGGTGCCGCTCGAACTGGTGGCGGGCCTGGTCGAGGGCGCGACGCCAGCGCTGGGCTACAGCGTGACACTGGGCTACGCGCAAGGGGAGCTGCGCAGCTATCTCGAGAGCATGGAGGCAGCTCATCGAGTTCCGCCATCGCGGTCGACAGTCGAGCGAATGGCGAAGGAGCTCGGCTCCAAGGCGCAGCAGGCGGTGCCGCGCATCGAAAAGTACCTGCGGCAGTCCGAGTTGGTGCCGGAAGAGGCTCACGCTGCATCGATCGGGCTCGATCGCGTCGCGACACCGATGGAGGAAAATCGAGAGGCAGGAGCACCGCCGAAAACGCCGCGGAAAAATCGAACGAAGCCCTACGTACGAGCGATACCGAAGCCCATCGATGTGAACTACCGGATGGCCTACGTCGGGACGTTCAGCCTGTGGGACGCCGACGCCGAGGAGTTGGTGACTCGCCGCTACACCGCGCTGCCCGAGGAGGGCCCAGCCGAGGTGGTTCGCCGGATGATGCTCGACTTGCGAAATGCTCGACGCCAGAAGCCGTCGCTGAAAGTGGGGGTGGTGCAAGACGCGGCTGACGAGTTGTGGAGCGCGGTCTGCGCGGGGTTGAAGGAGGAGAAGATCGAGAGCTGGGAAGAAACCATCGATCGCTGGCACCTGAATGAGCGGATGGGAAAGATCCTGCGCATCGTCGAACCGAAGGCAGACGAAAGAGCCAAGCGACTGGCTGCCTGGAACGATCGACTGGATGCATCCGATCGCGCGATTGATGAGATCCTCGACTGGCTCGGTGAGCAGGTCGACCAGGTCGAAAAAAGGCGCGCTGCCGAAGTGGTCGACGAGTACCTCGGTCACATGGTGTATCTCGAGAACAACGTGCACCGCATGCGGTACCACACGACACGCAAGAAGGGCCTGCCCGTAGGAAGCGGGCTCACCGAAGGCGCGTGCAAGTCGGTCGTTGGTCAGCGGACGTGCGGCAGCGGCCAACGCTGGCGACCGCGAGGAATCGCAGCCGCTCTCACGTTGCGAGCGATTCATCGGAGTGAAAGGTTGCCTGGCTTCTGGAAGCATCTATCCCGCCGCTACACCGCCGAGATCCGACGTGCCGCATGATCCGTCCGCGTTCCAGACCCGTCGCAATTGTCGCCGAGCTGATGCCGGCGTGCGCGCACAAATAGGCGGCCCCATCTCGGCGACGAGCTCCTCGGGTAATAGTCATGCGAGCCGAACATCACTTGGTCGGTGATGCCTTTGCGCCTTGGCTATCAGCACCGCGTGTCGGGCTGTCGGGCCGCCCCCTTTGTCCGAGCCCGTG
>CAZBSV010000115.1:0-7744 GCA_964494795.1 uncultured Spirochaetales bacterium
TGAAATCAAATGATCCAGCCATCGGCTACAACCAATGGCCGAGGTTCAGAGGGTGACGAGTGCTGTCTAACCCCGCGCTCCAGGGGACCGCTTACCAGCGGGGCTGCGCTTCGCGTGGCCCCGCTGACGCGGCCCCTGAGCGCGAATGTTGGACAGCACCAAGATCGCAGTACCTTCCCCGGCCTGATGGACCAGCCCGGCCAGCGTGTAATATTTTTCAGCCATGGCCGATCCCGCCCGCGAGCTCGAAGCCAAGGCGCTGAAATTCCCCTCCAAGGAACGCGCGCGCTTGGCGGAACGGCTTATCTCCAGCCTCGATCAAGAGACCGACCGCGACGCCGAGAGACTCTGGTTGCAGGAAGCGGAGCGTAGGCTCGACGAGCTCGAAGCAGGAAACGTATCCGGGGTTCCCGCGGATCAGGTCTTCGAGAAGGCTAGTTCAACGCTTCGGTGACAAGCGTCGAGTTCCATCCCGAGGCCGAAGCTGAATTCATCTCGGCGGCTCGATACTACGAGGGGGTCAAACGGAGAACCTCGGCCTCGACTTCATCTCCACGGTTCAAGGGACGTATCAGCGGATTCTCGAATACCCGGAGAGCGGTCGCCCCTTCGGTCGCCGGCTCCGGCGGGTAGTCGTTCCGAAGTTTCCATACGGCCTCCCCTCCCGCTCCCCAAAGAGACCCGGGTTTTTCGCGTGACCCCCTATTCCCCAGTTCGAATTCGGAGATCCAGGCGCGGCCCGACTTCCTCGAATCCGCAGCGTCGATAGAAATCGACCGTCCGCTGCCAGACGGGAACGCTCGGCGCGCCGACTTCGATGTCAGGCCATCCGCGCTCGCGTCCGAATTCGACGGCGGCTTCGATCAACTGAGCGCCGACACCCTTCGAACGGAATTCGGGATCCACATAGAGTTCCGAAATCTCTCCGAACCGGCCGCCCGCGTAGATCGCCGCACACTCGTTGAGCGTGACGACACCTACGTCTCGCCCGTCGTGTGTCGTCGCCAAAAACGACCACACACGTTCGCTTCCCGCCAGGAGCCTTTCCGCTGTCTCGATGCACTTCTCACGCGTATAACCGAGCTCCGGGAAAAGCTCGTTGAGAAGCTCATACACCAAGCTTCCGACGCGCATCGCTTGTCCGGCCGATGTTTTACGAACCACGATCTCTGACGCCACAAAATTCTCCAAATGAAGTTGCCCTTTCCTACGCCGCGCGGCGAGAGCGTCGAGCAATTGCCTTTGCGACCTGAGTGCGCGTTGCGCCCAATTCGAGTAACGCCCTCACGAGTAGATCCATCGAAACCGTAGGATCAGCTACTTCCATCTTCGCCACCCGCGACTGACTCGAGCCGAGGCGTTTTGCGAGCTGAGTCTGCGTGAGCCTTCGCGCAAGGCGACGCTTCCGGATACTTTCCGCCAACCCAAACTTCATCTCGATCAGCGCAACCTCTTCCGTGCTCAGACTCAAGAAATCCGCCGCTGATCCGACCCGCCAGCCAGCCGCTTCGAGTTTCTCGCGCTTACTCTTCTTCATCGCCATTCCCCTATTCCTTGGCAACATCGTCGTAGCGTTTAAGGCGATCCTTGCAGACCGCGATGGCGTTCGCCGGCGTCGCTCGAGTCTTCTTTTCAAACACGTCCGCTACGACGACGGCGTCTCCGTCAACTCGGATCACGACCCGCCAATTCTTGCTCTGATCTCGTATTCGCAATTCCAAACATCGCCTGCCAATACTCGGCATCGGTCGGGAGTGTGGCATTCCGACACCGCACCCAATTGGTTTTGGAATAGATAGGGGCGCTGGGTGCAGGGGTTGTCTTTCACGCGCAGGCAACACGCCCGCTGGGGAGCGGGAGGGGAGAGCTGCGAGCGATATGGTGTTTGAGCGAGTAGCTCTCCCCTCCCGCTCCCCAAAGAAACCCGGACCTACGAAAGAAAGGCCGTCAGTCCGCCTCGAGATCGAATACCCGTTCGATGGAATAGAGGCCGGCGCCGCGACCCACGATCCATTCGGCCGCGCGCACCGCTCCGCGCGCAAAGTGGTCGCGGGTCGAGGCGCGGTGGACGAGTTCGAGCCGTTCTCCGCGCCCGACGAACATCACCGTGTGCTCGCCTGCGACATCACCGCCGCGCAGCGTCTGAATGCCGATCGCGCCAGCGGGCCGCGCGCCGATGTTTCCCGCTCGTTCCACCACCAGGTGCTCGCTGAGTTTCTGGCCGCGTCCGGCGGCGACCGCTTCCGCGAGCTGCAGTGAGGTTCCGCTCGGCGCATCGCGCTTCTCGGAGTGGTGGATCTCGAACAGCTCGGCGTCGTAGCCGCTTCCGAGCTTCCGCGCGGCTTCGCGGCTGAGCCAGGCGAGGATATTGACGGAAACTGAAAAATTCGGCGCGTGAACGATCGGGATCTGCTCGGCGAGGCCTCGGATCTCTGCGCGCTGCGCGTCGCTCATTCCCGTCGTGCCGCACACGTAGGCGACATTGGCTGCGGCTGCGGCGCGCATCACTTCGAGCGTCGCCTCGGGGCTGCTGAAATCGATCGCTACCGCGCAGCCCGCGAGGGCGGCTTTTGGATCGTCCGAAATTTTGATGCCGTCGGATATCGGGCTGCCGATGCGCGGATGCCCGGGCGCTTCGAGCGCAGCGCCGAGTTCGAGCCGAGGCGAATCGGAAATCGCGGCGCGCACGCGCTCGCCCATGCGGCCCATCGCGCCAACCACGAGCACCTTGTGCATCAGAGGCAACCCATTTTGTGCATCAGAGGCAACCCAGTTTGTGCATCAGAGGCAACCCAGTTCCTTCAGCACGAGCTGCAGGCGGTCTCGGTTTGCGTCCGTGATCGGGGTGAGGGGAAGCCGCAACTCGGCGTCACACAGTCCCATCAGTGCAAGCGCGCTTTTCACGGGAATCGGGTTGGTCTCGCAAAACAGCACGTCGAAGAGCGGCAGCAGCCGGTAGTGGATCTCGCGCGCGCGAGCCACGTCGTTGTTCAGGCAAGCTCGCACGAGCTCGCCGACTTCCTTCGGAGCCACATTGGAGGCGGTCGAGATCGCCCCCTTGCCCCCTACCGCCAGGATCGGCAGCGTCAGCGCATCGTCGCCTGACAGGACCGCGAAATCCTCATGGCAAAGCGCGACCACGTCGGCAATCTGACCGACGTCGCCGCAGGCTTCCTTGACGCCCACGATATTGGGCACATCCGCCAACCGCGCGATCGTGGATGGGAGGATGTTCGATCCCGTGCGACCGGGGATGTTGTAGGCGACGAGCGGGAACTGGGTTTGTTCGGCGATCGCGCGGTAGTGTTGGTAGATGCCCTCCTGGGTGGGCTTGTTGTAGTAGGGCGAAATCAGCAGCGCACCATCGGCGCCCACCGCTTTGGCGTGCTGGGTCAACTCGATCGCTTCGCGGGTGTTGTTCGATCCGGTACCGGCGAGCACCGCTACCCGACCGCGTGCGGCGGAGACGACGATTTGGATGGTCTTCCCGTGCTCGACGTGAGATAGCGTGGCGGATTCTCCGGTCGACCCGCACGGGACCAGCTGATCGACACCTGCCGCGATCTGTCGCTCGACGATCTCGCGCAGTGCAGCTTCATCGATCGCGCCCTCTCGGAAGGGTGTGATCAACGCGGTCGAAAGTCCTTCGAACATCGCTACTCCTCTCGGATCGGGTACTCGCCCCTGAAGACTTCGGCGGCGGGTCCCGTCATGAAAACCGAAGTGTCGCCGCCCTGCCAGCGGATATCGAGCTCGCCACCGCGCAGCCCGATGCTGACCCTGTCGTCGACGACGCCTCGGAGCATGGCGACCACCGCGACCGCGCAGGCGCCGCTCCCGCAGGCGAGCGTCTCGCCGACGCCGCGCTCCCAGGTGCGCTGGCGGATCCGCTTGCGGTCGAGCGCCGTGACGAACTCGACGTTGACGCGGTTCGGAAACGCGCTGTGGTTTTCGATCAGCGGGCCCCAGCGCTCCACCGGTGTTCGGTCTGGATCTTCGACGAAGACCACGGCGTGCGGATTGCCCATCGAGACGCTCGAGATCTGCAGCGTCTCGCCGTCGACTTCCAGCGGAACGTCGAGCAGCGGCCCGTCGCCGGTTCCGAGCGTCGTCGGAATCTTGGCGGGTGCGAGCACCGGCGGACCCATCTCGACCCGCACCCGATCGGGGCCCGCCCAGCTCGGGCGCACCACGCCGCCGAGGGTTTCGACGCTGATCTCGTCCCGATCGGTGTGACCGCGGTCGCGCAAGAACTTGTAGAACGCGCGGATTCCGTTGCCGCACATCTCCACCTGGCTGCCGTCGGCGTTGTAGATCTCCATCCGGAAATCCGCGGTGCTCGAGGGGCGCGCAACCAACAGCTGATCGCACCCGATGCCGAAATGCCGGTCGCACAGCCGGGCGGCGAGCGGCGCGATCGGCGGCAGCTCGTCGCGGATTCCATCGAGCACCACGTAGTCGTTGCCCGCGCCGTGCATCTTGGCAAAGCGCAACGTGCGGCTCATCGGATCAGCTCTTCGGGAATCGATTCGCCTCGGATTAGGTCCTCGAAGCGGTCGCGCGCGCGCACGAGCTCGAAGCGGTCGCCCTTGACGAGCACCTCGGCGGCGCGACAGCGGCCGTTGTAGTTTGACGACATGGCAAATCCGTAGGCGCCCGCCGCGCGCACCGCGAGCAGGTCGCCGCGCTCGAGGATCGGCAGTTCGCGCTGCTGGGCGAGGAAGTCGGCGGACTCGCAGACCGGCCCCACCACGTCGATCACGCGCGTGCCCTCGCGCGGCGGTCCCACGGTTTCGATCCTCTGATACGCCTGGTAGAGGGTGGGTCGGATCAGGTCGGTCATGGCGCCGTCGACCACCGCGAAGTGCTTGTCGCCATTATGCTTGTTGTAGAGCACGCGGGTGACGAAGATGCCCGCGTTGCCCACGATCCAGCGGCCCGGCTCGGCGATCAGATGGCAGCCGAGATCCCCCACCGTCGCGATGATCGCGTCCGCGTACTCGCTCGCCGAGGGCGGCTGCTCCCGCTCGTAGCGGATGCCGAGTCCGCCCCCGACATCGAGCAGCTCGATGCCGTGGCCCGCCTCGCGCAGCTCGACCACCAGGCTGCGAACCCGCCGCAGCGCGTCGACGATCGGGTCGAGGTTCACGAGCTGGGATCCGATGTGGCAGGCCACGCCCACCACCCGCACGTGGTCGCGCGCCTTGGCCTCCGCGTAGGCGTCGACGGCCTCGGCGATCGGGATGCCAAACTTGCTGTTGCGCAGGCCCGTCGAGATATAGGGATGGGTCTGCGGGTCGACGTCCGGATTGACGCGAAACGACACGGGCGCCACCACGGCGCGCTCGGCGGCCCGCGCGTCGATTGCGCGAAGCTCCGCGCGCGACTCGACGTTGAACATGCGGATCCCCGCGTCGAGGGCCTGGTCGATCTCCGCGTCGGTCTTGCCCACGCCCGAGTACACGAACCGAGCCGGATCCCCGCCGGCCTTCAGCGCGCGGAAGAGTTCGCCGCCCGACGTCACGTCGATCCCGCAACCGCGCGCAAGCAGCGTGCGGACCACGGCCAGGTTCATGTTGGCCTTGATCGCGTAGCAGATCGAGTGCGGAACGGCGGAGAAGGCCGCGTCGAGCGCGTCATAGCGCGCGGCGAGCTCCGTCGCGCTGTAGATGAAGACGGGCGTGCCGACCGCCGCGGCGATTTGCTCGACGCAAGTCGCTTCGGCGTGGAGGCGGCCGTGTCGCCTCGGAAACGCGTCGCTCAAGGTTGCTTCCCCTCTGGCTCCGATTCCTCGTCCGCGGGAGCGGCCGCCTCGCCAGCTTCGTCAGCTTCGTCTGCGGGAGCGGCCGCGTCGCCCGCCCCGCCCGCCTCGCCCGCGGGAGCGGCCGCGTCGCCCGCCTTGCCCGCCGCACTGGTCGCACCGGTGGTCTCCGAGTGCTCAACGTTCGCAGCTTCGGCGTGCAGCCGGACGGGGGGGCCGTACTTGCCGCACGCCATCGCTAGCACGCCGAAGAGTGCCGCGATAGACAGAATCCGGTGTGTCATGCCGTTTCTCCGTCGGCAAGCTCGGCGAGGCGCCGCGCGTTGTCCTCCCGGATCTTGGAGAGCGCCGCGTTCACCGTGCTGCGCGCTGTGCCGCCGATCAGCTTTCTGCCCTCGAGTGCAGCTTCCAGGCTCGCGAGCTCCGCGGCCGACGCCGAGAAGGCGCTGTGAAACGCGCGCAGGTCTTCGCGCGCGAGCGAGCGCAGGTCGAGCTGCTTGTCGATGCAGTGACGCACGACGCGCCCGACGGCTTCGTGGGCTTCCCGAAACGGCACGCCGGCAAGCACGAGCGCCTCTGCGAGATCGGTCGCGAGGAGCATCGCGTCATCGGCAGCGGCTGCCATGCGCTGCTTGTTGACGCGCAGGCTCAGGATCGCCCCCCCCATGACTTCGAGCGAGTCGCGAAGCGTGGCCGCGGAGTCGAAGACAGGCTCCTTGTCCTCCTGCATGTCGCGGTTGTAGGTCAGCGGTAGGCCTTTCATCACGCTGAGCAGCGTGACCAGGTTTCCGATCGCGCGGCCGGACTTGCCGCGCACGAGCTCGGGCACGTCCGGGTTCTTCTTCTGCGGCATCAGGCTCGAACCCGTCGAGTAGTCGTCGGAAAGTTCGACGAAGCCGAACTCCGCGGTCGACCAGAGCACGAGCTCCTCCGCGAGCCGCGACAGCTGGATCATGCAGATTGCAGCCGCCGACAAGAACTCCAGCGCCGCGTCGCGCGAGGCGACCGCGTCCATGCTGTTCGCCGCGGGCGCGTCAAAGCCGAGCGCCGCTGCGGTCTGCTGCCGGTCGAGCGGAAGCGTCGAGCCGGCGAGCGCACCCGCGCCGAGCGGGCAGTCCGACAAACGCGATCGCAGGCTTCGCTGTCGGCTCGCGTCGCGGCCGAGCATCTCCGCGAACGCGAGCCAGTGGTGGGCGAGTCGCACCGGCTGCGCGCGCTGCAGATGCGTGTAGCCGGGCAGCACCGTGTCGAGGTGCTCGGCGGCGCGTTCGATCAGGATGCCGCGCAGTTCGAGGATCCCGCGCTCGGCGGCCTCGGAGGCCTCGCGCAGATACAGCGCGAGGTCGGTCGCCACCTGGTCGTTGCGACTCCGACCCGTGTGGAGCCGGCCCGCGACGTCGACGCCGACGATCTCGCGCAAGCGGGATTCGATGTTCATGTGGATGTCTTCGAGCGTCGCGTCGAACGGGAAGCTGCCGGATTCGATCTGCTCGCCGATCTCCGCGAGGCCTGCGATCAGCGCCCGCTCGTCTTCGGCCGAGATCAGCCCGACCCGCGCGAGCATCTGGGCGTGCGCGCTCGACACCCTCAGGTCGAAGCGCGCGAGCGCCCGATCGAAGTGGATCGAGGCCGTGAAGCGCTCCACGCGAATGTCGGTCGCGCGCTGGAAGCGCCCGCCCCAGAGTTTTTCGGACGCCTTGCCGCTGCGGGCGCCGGGCCCGCCGGGTTTTTTCGCTCCGTTGTTCGCCATACCCGCAAATCTCGGAAACCAGAGGGGTTTTGGCAATAGCGGCAGCGACTCAGGATTGACGAACGCGGCGCGCCTGCGTAGGTTGCGAGCGCCCCTGCTGCGCCAATATCCCCCCTCCAGTATAGGAAGTTCGCCCCTTGATCAATTTTAGGAAGTTCGCCCCTTGATCAATTTTAGGAAGTTCGCCCCTTGATCAATTTTAGGAAGTTCGCCCCTTGATCAATTTTAGGAAG
>CAZBSV010000116.1:0-9334 GCA_964494795.1 uncultured Spirochaetales bacterium
CCGTGATGTTGTCAGCGAGACTGGCCGTGACGTTGTCGGCGAGACTGGCCGTGGCGTTGTCGGCGAGACTGGCCGTGATGTTGTCGGCGAGGGAGAGATCTCGCTCGCGCTCGAGCGCGGCCGTGAGATCGCGAAAGCCATGACGCTGCAGGTTCCCGCGCTCGGAGATTTCGAGCAGCTCGGCGTCACCCGCGCGGACGTGCTCGTCGCGGATGTGAGCGAAGACTCGCCTGCCGCAGAAGTCGGTCTGCAGTTCGGCGATCTGATCCTCAGCGTCAACGGCGTGCCGGCGCACAGCTTCGAATCGTTCGCCCATGTCGTGCGCGAGAGCGGTGGCGAGAGCCTCTTGCTCGGTGTTCTGCGCGATGGCGAAGCGTTCGAAGTCGCGATCACCCCCGCGCTGGTTCAAACGGATCTGACCGGTTTCGGGATCGAGGTGGCGCGCTACCGGATCGGCATCGTCGGCAACAATCTGTTGGCGATTCCCGGTAGCATCGGGTTCGAACAGGTGCTCAACCCGCTGATCGCAGTTCCGCGCGCGACCAAGATGACGCTCGAGATCACCCGGTTGTTCATTCGCGGTCTCGGCAAGCTCGTGACCGGCGACGTCCCGCGCAACCAGCTGTCTGGGCCGATCGGCATCGCGGAAATCGCGGGCAAGGCCCTCGAGCGCGGCTGGATGGATTACCTCCAGACGCTCGTGCTGATCAGCATCAACCTCGGAATCCTGAATCTGCTGCCGATCCCGCTGCTCGACGGTGGACAGGCGGTCGTGTTCCTGATAGAGGGCGTGCGCAGAGAACGCCTTTCGCTGCGTACCCGCGAATTCGTCCAGCAGGTCGGGTTCACGATGCTGATCCTGATCATGGGCTTCGCGTTCTGGAACGACATCTCGCGCAACTGGTCCCGAGTCGTCGGCTGGCTGACCGGCAACTCTTGAGCGCTCGCCGCCCGCCGACGCTGGTTCTCGCGCTGGAGACCGCGACCGCGACGCTGAGTGTGGCGCTGTTTCGCGGCAGCGAACTCGTCGACGAATGCTTGGCCGCCGAGGGGCCCGCCGCAGTGGCGTTGTTGCCCGCCATCGATCGTCTGCTCGAGCGCGCCGGCGTGGCGCTCGCTGCGCTCGACGGATTTGCAATCTCGGTCGGGCCCGGCTCGTTCACGAGCCTCCGGGTCGGGATTGCGACCGTCAAGGGGCTCGCATTCGGGACCGGTCTTCCGGTCGCACCCGTCTCGACCCTCGCCGCGCTCGCGCTCGCGGCCGGCCCGACGGACGCGCTCGTCGTGCCGATGCTCGACGCGCGCCGCGGAGAATTCTACGCGGCCGCTTATGCGGCGGGCTCCGGCCGCGACGTCATCGTGCCGGAGGGCGTCTACTCGCCTGAAGCGCTCTGCGCGCGGATCGCGCCGCCGTGCGTGCTGGTCGGCGAGGGCGCCGCGCTGTGCGGAAGCGCGATCGCGTCCGCGCTCGGCACAGGGGTCGCGCTGCGGCTTCCGCCCGACGGCGCCGCGCGCGCGCGCTACGTCGGCCAGCTCGGCGTCGAGCAGCTCGCCAAACGCGCGTGGGTCGACGCGGCCGAGCTCGCGCCCCACTACCTGCGGCGCGCCGAGGCCGAGGTGAAGCGAACCGGCAAGCGCTTCGAGCCCGCGCCGGGCTCGTCCAAAGCGCTCTGAACGGCTTCCGCCGCGCTCTCCAGGCCATCTTTGACATGCCCGAATTCGTTGCGGTATTTTGCACCGACCCAGCGTCTTCGGGATTTGGCCGAAGCGCGCTCGAAGGCCAGCTCCCAGGCCGCCTAGGCCACTATCCAGTTCAGCCCGTCGGGAGATCGCGCTTGGCTGCGCGGTGTGCGGGGCTGTGTCAGAGTGGGCGTGCGGCGGGCCTCGCGGCCCGCCATCCAGCCCACAGCAGGAGAGCAAAATCGATGGCGCTGAACATCTATTACGACAAGGACGCGGATCTCGGGCGTCTCGACGGCAAGACCGTCGCCGTGATCGGCTACGGGAGCCAGGGGCACGCCCACGCCCAGAATCTCCAGGCCTCCGGAGTCAGCGTCGTGGTCGGCTTGCGCAAAGACTCGCCGTCTTGCGCGAAGGCTGAAGCCGCGGGGCTGCGGGTGCTGTCACCGGCGGAAGCCACACGCGAGGCGCAGATCGTGATGCTGACACTGCCCGACGAGACAGCCGCCCAGGTCTACGAGGAGCAGATCGCGCCGAACCTGCAAGCCGGCAACTACCTCGCAGTTGCCCACGGTTTCAACATCCACTTCGGGGCGATCGAGCCCGCAAAGGGGATCAACGTCTTCATGGTCGCGCCCAAGGGGCCGGGCCATACGGTGCGCGCCCACTACGAGCAGGGTCGCGGCGTACCGTCGCTCGTGGCGGTTTCGGCGGATCCCTCGGGCGACACGCTCCAGATCGCGCTCGCGTACGCGAAGGGCCTCGGTGCGGGCCGCGCGGGGATCATCGAGACGACCTTTCGCGAGGAGACCGAGACGGATCTCTTCGGCGAACAGGCGGTGCTCTGCGGCGGTCTGACCGCGCTGATGACGGCGGGCTTCGAGACGCTCGTCGAGGCCGGTTACTCGCCGGAGATGGCGTATTTCGAGACGATTCACGAAGTCAAGTTGATCGTCGATCTCATCTACGAAGGCGGTGTCGCCAATATGCGTTACTCGGTTTCGAACACCGCCGAGTATGGGGATCTCACGCGCGGGCCGCGGATCATCGATGCGAGCGTGAAAGCGCGAATGAAAGAGATTCTCCGCGAAATCCAACTGGGTGCATTTGCGAAGGAATTCATTCTCGAGAATCGGTCCGGAGGCGTGCAGTTCAAAGCGCTGCGCAAGTTCGGGGAGAATCACCAGCTGGAGGGAGTCGGCGCCAAGCTGCGCAACCTCATGCCCTGGTTGAAGGAAAAGCGCTTGGTCGACCGCTCGAAGAACTGAGATGCCGAACATCCAACCCGCACCGCTCGAGCCGGTCTTCATCGAGCGGCCCACCGAGTTCGTCGTGCGCGACGCGTTCGCGCTCGGCGCAGCGCCCCTGGCGCTCGCGGGGGCGTTCGGTCTGCTCGGCTGGTCGACCGCGGGCTTCTGCCTGCTGGGTCTCACGCTGTTCGTGGCCTGCTTCTTCCGCAATCCGCCGCGCGAAATCGCGGGTGATGAAAACAGCGTCGTCGCGCCCGCGGACGGGCGCGTGATCGACGTCGCGGAAATCGAAGCGCCAGACGGAGCCAAGTGGCTGCGCGTTGGCATCTTCTTGTCGGTATTGAACGTGCACGTCAACCGCTGTCCGCTGGCGGGTCGGGTCGTGGCCAAAGATTGGGGCGGGCAGGATTTTCACGCGGCCTTCAACCCGAGCGCGGAGAGCGAGAATGTGCGCTGCGCGCTGACACTCGAGACTGCGGCGGGTGTGCGCTTCCAGGTCGTCCAGATCACCGGATGGATCGCGCGCCGGATCGTCTGCCATCCTCGCGTGGGCGATTGGATTCGACGCGGCGATCGCTACGGGCTGATCCGCTTCGGCTCGCGGACCGACGTGCTGTTGCCGCTCGGTGCGGTCGCAAAGGTGAAGGCGCGCGACCGCGTGCGCGGCGGGAGCAGCGTCATCGCGCAGCTCGAAACGGTGGAGGAATAGGCGATGGACGCGCCGGATTCTCCGATCGAGGCGGATCTCGAGCCGCGCAGGCGCCGCGGCGCCGAGCACGGCGAGCGGTTGCGCGGACTCTTCCTGCTGCCGCACCTCGTGACGACGGGCGGCTTGTTCTTTGGTTTCTATGCCGTCATCCAGGCCTTCGGCGGCAAGCCCGACCAGGCGGCACTCGGCATCGTGCTCGCGGCGGTCTGCGATGCGTTCGACGGTCGGCTCGCGCGTCTCACGCGCTCGACGAGTCGATTCGGCCTCGAGTACGACTCGATCGCCGACACGGTCTCGTTCGGTGTGGCGCCCGCGGTGCTCGCCTTCAGCGCGGGCCATCTCCAGGTGCTCGGTCGCACCGGCTGGGTGATGGCCTTTCTCTATATGGCGTGCGCCGCATTGCGGTTGGCGCGCTTCAACGTGGCCCCGAGCCGCTATCGCGGGCGCTTCGAGGGACTGCCGAGCCCTGCCGCCGCGAGCATGGTGGCGACCACCGTCTGGTTCGTCGCTTTCCTGCGCGACCTCGGATTCGAATTCTCGATTCCCTCGGGCTTCATCGCGGCGGGCACCGCGACCTTGGGTCTGTTGATGGTGAGCGCAATTCCGTATCGGAGTTTCAAGGAAATCGACCTCCGCCACTCCTACGGGACGCTGGTTCTGATGGTCTTTTCGATCGCGCTGGTCATCATGGAACCGAGCGTCACGCTGTTCGTCATCTGTGTTGCCTATTGTGTGACGGGACCCGTGGAGTGGTTGTGGCGCCGTCGCACAGGACGCGCGTTGGAGCTGTCCGAGCCGCCGCCACAGCCCAGTGAGGGATGAGCCATGAGTGGTGAATTGATCCGCATCTTCGACACGACCCTGCGCGACGGCGAGCAATCGCCCGGCTGCAGCATGAATCTGCAGGAAAAGCGCCAGCTCGCGCGCCAGCTCGAGCGGCTCGGAGTCGACGTGATCGAGGCGGGTTTCCCGATCGCGAGCGACGGAGACTTCGAGTCCGTGCAGGCCATCGCTGCCGACTTGCGGGAAGCGACGGTCTGCGGTCTCGCGCGCACCGGCAGCGGCGATATCGAGCGCGCCGCCAAGGCCGTCGAAAAGGCCCGGCATCCGCGGATCCACACCTTCATCGCGACGAGCGATATCCACCTCGAGCACAAGCTCAGACTGAGTCGCAAGCAGGTGCTCGAGGAAGTGGAACGCGCGGTGCGCCAGGCGCGTGGCTACTGCGACGATGTCGAGTTCTCGGCCGAAGACGCCACGCGATCGGATCGCGACTATCTGGTCGAGGTCTTCAAGACGGCGATCGAAGCCGGCGCATCGACGTGCAACGTGCCCGACACCGTCGGCTACACGCAGCCCGAAGAGTACGCGGCGCTGATCCGTTACCTGATCGCGAATGTGCCCGGATCCGACAAGACGATCTTCTCGGTGCACTGCCACGACGATCTCGGCCTCGCTGTTTCGAACAGCCTCGCGGCTGTGCTCGCGGGCGCGCGCCAGGTCGAGTGCACCGTCAATGGGATCGGCGAGCGCGCCGGCAATACCGCGATGGAAGAAGTCGTGATGGCACTTCGGACGCGGCCCGACATCTACCACAATCTGGGCACGAAGATTCGCACGCCGGAAATCTATCCCTCGAGCCGAATGCTCTCGACGGTCATCGGCGTGCCCGTGCCGCCCAACAAGGCGATCGTCGGCGACAACGCGTTCGCCCACGAGGCGGGGATCCACCAGGACGGCGTCCTCAAGGCTGCAATCACCTACGAGATCATGACCCCGCAGTCGATCGGGCGATCGTCCAACGAGCTGGTGCTCGGAAAACACTCGGGGCGTCACGCGTTCGGTGATCGGCTCAAGGAACTCGGCTTCGAGATCGAGGGCGAAGAATTCCAGGCGGCGTTCCGGCGCTTCAAGGATCTCGCGGACAAGAAGAAGACGATCTTCAACGAAGACCTCGAAGCCATCGTCGCGGATTCCGTGATCGGACTCGACCAGCGCTTCGAACTCGTCGACCTCTCTATCCTGAGCGGCACCTTCGCGCAGCCCACGGCGACGCTCGCGGTCAAGATCGACGGCACGCTGCAGAAGGCGACTGCGACCGGCATCGGCCCGGTGGACGCGATCTTCAAGGCGATCGCGGATCTCACCGCGACCAAGAGTGAACTCGAACGTTTCCAGGTGAATGCCATCACCGGTGGGATGGACGCACTCGGCGAGGTGTCGGTCACGTTGAGCGAAGGCGCGCGCCGCGTGATCGGTCACGGCGCTCACCCCGACATCATGGTCGCGAGCGCGAAGGCCTACCTGCACGCGCTCAACAAGCTCTCGTGGCACAAGAGCCGGCGCGGCTCGGACGAGCCGAAGGGAATCTGATGGATCGCATTCTGGTGCTGCCGGGTGACGGCATCGGCCCGGAAGTTTCCGAACAGGCGCTGCGCGTGCTCGAAGCCGCCGCGCAGCACGCGCGCGTCGAACTCCGCTTCGAGCAGGGCCTGATCGGCGGCGCGTCGATCGACGCGACCGGTTCGCCGATCAGCGACGAAGTCATCGCGCACGCACGCGCGGCGCGCGCGGTGTTTCTCGGCGCGGTGGGCGGCCCCAAGTGGGACGCGCTGCCGTTCGCGAAGCGGCCCGAGCGCGGACTGCTGCGCATCCGCAAGGAACTCGGCCTGTTCGCGAACCTGCGGCCCGCCTGTGTCTTTCCGGCGCTCGCGGACGCGTCGACGCTGCGGCGCGAAGTGGTCTCGGGTATCGATCTGCTCGTCGTGCGCGAACTCACGGGCGGGCTGTATTTTGGCGAGCCGCGCGGAGACGCGGTGGTCGACGGGCTTCGCGAATCCAGAAACACGATGGTGTATAACGAGATGGAGATCGCGCGCATCGCGCGCGTCGCATTCGAGGCGGCCCGGCAGCGCGGCAAGCGGCTCACGCACGTCCACAAGGCCAACGTACTCGAGGTCTCGCAGCTCTGGGTGACGGTGGTGGAGGAAGTCGCGAAGGACTATTCCGACGTGGCGCTCAGCCATCAGCTCGTGGACTCGATGGCGATGCTGCTCTTGCGCGAACCCCGCGCCTACGACGTGATCCTCACCGAAAACCTGTTCGGCGACATCTTGTCCGACGAGGCCGCGATGATCACGGGATCGCTCGGAATGCTGCCGTCCGCGAGCCTCGGCGAGGGAGGCGTGGGCCTCTACGAGCCCGTGCACGGCTCTGCGCCCGACATTGCGGGCAAAGACTCTGCCAATCCGCTCGCCGCGATTCTCTCCGTAGCCATGCTGTTCGAGTACTCGCTCGGCGCGCGAGAACCCGCCGCGCGGATTCGCGCGGCCGTGCAGGCGGTTCTCGACGCTGGATATCGCACGGCCGATCTCCTCGGAGCCTCGGGGACCACGAGCGTCGGTTGCCGGGCGATGGGTGATCTCGTGCTGAAACAACTCGGGTCGGGCTGATGGCGCGCGCGGGTTATCGGGTCGGCGTGGTCGGCGCGACGGGATCGCTCGGCACCGAATTGCTCGAGCGGCTCGACGCTTCGTCGCTGCGGGTTCGCGAGGTCGTGCCGATCGCATCCGAAGAATCGTTCGGCCAGGACATCGAGTTCCAGGGCAACATCTATCCGATCGAAACCGACGACGCGCGCATCTCCGGGCTCGATCTGGTCTTCTTGTGCGCGCCGCCTTCGGTCTCGCTGGACTTCGTGCGCAGCGCGCTGCGCGAGCGCGTGCCCTGCATCGACCTTTCCGGCGCGACCGCGGGCAGCGAAGACGTGCCGATGCGGGTGGCGGGTTATGGATCGGTGCCCGAGGGCATCCCGCTGCTCGCGCTTCCGACAAGCCCCGCGCTCGCGCTCGCAATGGTCTTGCAGCCACTCGCGGCCGCGGCGGGCCTCGCGCGCGTCTCCGGCTGCGTGCTCGAATCCGCGTCGTCGGCCGGCCAAGGCGGCCTGCTCGCCCTCTACCAGGAATCGATCGCCATCTTCAATCAACAGGAACCACCCGAAGCGACGGCCTTTCCGGGCCCGGTGGCGTTCGACTGCACGAGCGACGCAAGCGAACTCGACGAGACCGGTTGCGCGCCGCGCGAGTCGGCGTTGAAGCGCGACCTCGCGCTGTTGCTCGGTGACGAGGCGAAGATTGCGCTCACGCTGGTTCAGGTTCCGATCTTCGTCGGGCTCGGCGCCGCGCTGTCGGTCGAGACCGAGCGTGCGCTCGATGCCCGAGAAGCCGAGGATCTGCTGCGCAAGGCGCCCGGTGTCGAGGTCTCCGCCGACACGCCGTGCCGAGCCACCACCCGTTCGGTCGCGGGACGCGATTTGGTGTTGGTCGCGCGGTTGCGCGGCGACCCGAGTGCGGCGCGCGGCCTGCTGCTCTGGCTGGTCGCGGATCCGCTGCGTCTCGCCGCGTCACACGCCATCCAGCTGGCCGCGCAGCGGCTCAAATAGCGGAGTCGCGCGTGCCGAACTTCCGTTTCACGCTCGAATACGACGGTGCCGCGTTCCACGGCTGGCAGGCCCAGTCTGGCGACCAGCGCACAGTCCAACGCGAATTCGAAGCGGCGATCGAGCGGGTCACGGGCCAGCGGCTTCGGGTGGCCGGGGCCGGTCGGACCGACGCGGGTGTGCACGCGCTCGGCCAGGTTGCGAGCGCGCAGATCCAGACCGAGCTGACGCCGGCCGTGCTCCAGCGCGCGCTCAACCACAGTCTGCCGGCGGACCTCGCCGTCGTCGCCGCCGAGTGGGTCGCAGACGATTTTCACGCGCGCTTTTCGGCGCTCGGCAAGCTCTACTGCTATCGCGTCTGGAACCGCGCGACGCGCTCGCCGCTGCGGGCAGCAAGATCGCATTGGGTGCCGCGCCAGCTCGATCTGCCCGCGATGTCCAAGGCCGCCGAGGCCTTCGTCGGGCGCCACGACTTCGCGGCCTTGCAGGCGGCGGGCTCCGGGGTCGAGAGCACGATCCGAACCCTCGAGCGCCTCGAGATCGACGAAGAATCGCCCGGTGAGCTCGTCTTCTGGGTCCAGGCGGACGGCTTCCTGCGCCACATGGTCCGGAATCTGGTTGGAACGCTGCTCGAAGTGGGATTGGGCCGGCGGCCGATCGACTCGATGGGCGAGCTGCTCGCGGGCGGGGACCGGCGTCAGGCCGGGCCGACCGCACCCGCCGCGGGGCTGACGCTGGTGCGGGTCTTTTACTGATTTCGCTTGGATAACGGGCCCTTACCCGCGAACAGGGCTTGACTCGGATCTGCGGCTGGGATACCCATTTGCCGCTTCAGGGGCCAGGCGTGCCGCTTCAGGGGCCAGGCGTGCTGCTATGAGGGGTCCGGCGCGGTTTCACAGACCCGGCGCGGTTTCGGAAATCCGGCGCGGGCGCTGCGCGCAGCCGGAAACCGCGCGGGTCGATCGATCGATTCGCGAGATCTTCTGCGGGAATCGAGCCACTCCATTCCGCTGATGGCGAGGAGAGTCCCACCGATGGGAGTCCAGGCGCATCGCGCCACGAGAAGTGCAAAGGCCGGCGAAGTCGAGCCGACGTGGCATGTCATCGACGCCACGGACGTCGTCCTCGGCCGGATGGCGACGAAGATCGCAGACCTGCTGCGCGGCAAACACCGCGTGCTGTACACGCCTCACGTCGACACGGGTGATTTCGTGATCGTCGTCAATGCCGAGAAAGTGAAGCTCACGGGCCGCAAGC
>CAZBSV010000117.1:0-19707 GCA_964494795.1 uncultured Spirochaetales bacterium
GAAGCGAAGCTTCCCCCGCTAGCCGCTCGAACCCGGAACGGGTTCGAGGGGCGCCGCCAGGGAAGCGCAGCTTCCCCCACTAGCCGCTCGAACCCGGAACCGGTTCGAGGGGCGCCGCCAGGGAAGCGCAGCTTCCCCCACTAGCCGATGGGGTTGTTGGCGATGCGGCCGGCGGTCTTCGCGCTGATCTGGCCAGAATCGTAGAGCCACCGGATGGTGTCGCCGAGAGTTTCCGCGCTCGGGCGGAACCGGATGCCGAGCTTTTCGGTCGTGGCACTGCTGTCACACGGGACGAAGCGGGTCATCATCTCGGCAGCTTCGTGGGTGATCGGGTAGTCGAACGGCGCGATCTTCTTCGCGGCGTCGAGTAGCCGCCCGACGCCGCGCAGCAGCGGCGCGGGGATCGGGTAGCGGAGCGCTCGTCGGCCCGTCAGCGCGTCGCAGAGATCTGCAAACTCGGACCAGCTCGCGAAGTGCCCACCGGCCATGAAGCGCCGCGGACCGCGTCCCCGCTCGAGCGCGGCCGCCGCAATCTCCGCGACATCTCGCACGTCGACGATCGAAATGCCGCTCGCGGTGATCGGCCAGCCGAAGCGGAGCCCGTCGCGCAGGCCCTTCGCAGATTCTCCCGGGCCGGGATCGTCAGGCCCGAAGATGCCCGCTGGATAGATGGTCACGATGGGTGCCCCGCGCGCCTGGAGTTCGCGCGCGAATCGCTCGGCCTCGGCTTTGGAGCGCCCATAGGTCGTGCCGAGGCTTCGGATCGGATCGTCCAGCGTAATGCGGTCGCCAGCGGGCGGGTACATCGCTGCAACCGTCGAGACGTAAAGGATCGGATCGAGATCGGATTCGCAGCCGATCCCCAGCACATTGTGAGCGCCTCGCAGGTTGGCGTCGTAGATCTCTCTTCCGCCGTAGAGTGTTGCCGCTGCGTGCAGTACGGCATCGCAGCCCGAAAGCGCGCTGCGAACCGCGTCGGCGTCGGCGATGTCTCCGATCGCGTAGTCGTCGACTTGAATGCTCCGGGCTTCGAGTACGCGCTCGATCTTGCGGGGATCTCGAACCAGCACGCGCACGCGATGACCGCTGCGTTTGAGGGCGGCGACCGCGTGGGATCCCACGAAGCCCGTCCCCCCCGTGACCAGCACCTTCATCTCCGACTCCAAACTCGCGCGCACCTTGCATGCTGTCATTGCGCGCGACGAGTACATCTATGCGCTGATGCGCCGCAGCTGATCTGGCTGGCAGGGCAAGCCCGATCCACTTGCGGGGGCCGACTATGGGCGGTCCGGCGCGGGCTCCGCGCGGACGATTTCGAGATCGCGCAGTAGCTTTGCGCGTTCGTCTTCGTCAAATGCGTCGTAGTAACCGCGAATCTGGCGCCGAGCGTCGGCGAGCACGAAGCGGTTGCTGTGCAGGATCGGGCCCGCGCCCGTGTCTTCGATCTGCTGGACGGGGAGTTTGAATCCGTCGACGCTGAGTGACCAGATGCCGTCCCGGCTGCCGGTCAGGAACTGCCAGTTTTCCTGCTTCGCGCCGTGCTTGGCCGCGTAGGCGCTCAAGGCTTCGGGCGTGTCGTTCGCAGGATCGACGCTGATGCTCACCAGCACTACATCGTCCCAGCCGCGTCCGAGCAGATCGGTCTGCAGCCGCGACATCTCGCGGGTCAGCAGCGGACAGCGGCCCGGGCAGCGGGTGAAGATGAAGTCCGCGATCCAGGCTCGACCCTCGAGCTGCGCGGTCCCGTACGGCTCGGCGCTCTGGTTGACGAGGCTGAAATCCGGGAGCGTTCCCCAGACGGGAACTTCTGCCACCGGATCGCAGCCCGGCGCGAGCAGCGCGAGCGAGAGGACGGCGAGCCTCGCGGCGGTTCGGATCTGGATCGCTGCGCGCACGCTTATCCGCCTCCCGGCTGTCAGCGGGTTTCGACTTAAAGGGGGTCTGCGCGCCGCGAGCGCGAGACGCTCAGCCCTTCGCGGTCTTGGCGGCCTTCTTGCGGGCGAGGGCGCGGTTGCGCCGAAGCTTGTTCAGGTGCCGCTTGATCTTCTGCTTGCTCTTGCTGCGCGCCATCAACGCCTCCGATTCGAATCGCCGGAGGCTACTGGAAAGCGCGGTGTCGCGCAGCTGGCGCGGAAAGGCGCGTTCGCGGCCCGCGGGCGCCGCGCGGCGGTTCTGCGGCGATTCTGCGGCGATTCTGCGGTTTTGCGGCGGCTCGGGCGATCAGGCGTTGATGATTTCGGTCAGTACGGTTCCCATCGCGCTCGCCTCGTCGTCTCGCAGCGACTCGAACCCGGGGAGGCTCGCAACCAGCGCTTCGAGTTGTTTCGCGATGGTCGCGTGAACCGGGTCGAAGACCACGGCCGTGCCGCCCCTGCCATCGCTGCGCGCGATCGTACCCCAGACGAGAAAGGGCTCTTCGCTCGCGGCGCCGTAGATGGCGAGGTGCAGGCGGTCGCCGACTTCGAGATCCGGATTGGACTCGACTCGCATGCCGCCCACGCTGAGATCGCGTCCGACGAGAACGCGCAGCGCGCGGGTGCCGAAGGCCGGAACCTTCGCCGCGTAGGGGTGCCGTGACGACGTGCGCCGATCATCGGAAGTCGCCTGGGCGTCCGGTTCGCTTTGCGCAGCGCTGCTCGCTGCGCGGGTCGCTTCGGTCTTGACGACTTCGCGCGCCGGGCTTTCGCTGCGCGCCATCTTCACATCGACGGAAATGCTGAGCGGGCCTTTCACGCTCTCGGCCGACGCAGCCGCGCTCGAGGGGCGGGTCGCCCGGGGTGCGGCGCCTTCCGAGCGCGGATCCCGCCTCACGACTTCGGAGTCCTTTTCGAGCAGGGTTTTACGCTTCTGGCGACTCTCGCCTGGACGCTTCACGGTGTAGGTCGGGTTCGCTTTCGGCGCTGCTTTGTTTGTCCCCGAGGTTCCCGCTGCAGGGGTAAGCGCCGGCGGCCCGCCAACTTTGTCCTCGATCACCCACTCGAGTTCGTGTCGCAGCTCGTTCGACAGGTTTTCGAACTTGACCGAAGCGCTGTACATGCCCTGTGCGCCGATGCGCTTGTCGTAGCTGCTGCGAAGGATCTTGCCCTCGATCGTGATCGGCTCTGTGGTGCCGACGCTCTCGGACAGCGTGACCAAGATGCGCTTGCCGGTTTCGAACTCGAATGAAGAGATCAGCCTGCAACCGCCAGTCGACAGGTCGATCAGCGTGGCGCGGCGCGGAATTTCTCCGGTCTGGAAGGAAATTTCGAGTCCGACTGCAACACGCGGCTCACCGCGCTTCTCCTCTCCGCGGTAGAGGCTGTGCATGACCAGCAGTCGGAGTGCTTCGGGATGAACCGGGCGACGCACCAGGTAGTCGAATCCGACCTGGCGCAGTTGGTCGCGCAGCGTCTTCGAATCCTGATCGACCACGACGACGCGCACCGGCGGATCCTCGCCCGCGGGAACGTCTCCGATTTTGGAAACCGCCGATATCCGTCGGGGAGTCGCCATCAGCAGTGCTCTGGGATGCGGCGTGTTGGGTGCGATCGCGCCGCCCCGCACGCGCCCGAAGTCTACTTGGAGGTCCTCGAGGATTTTCTGGACATCGTCCAGTTCGCCGTCGTCCAGGATGAGAACCGAGGGATTGTTTGCCACGCGGTGCACCTCGATGCCGTAGTTCAGGTCCAACCCCCTACGCGTCGTCCGATCCGGCTCTCTTCTGTAGCTCCAGCGGGCGCTCTTTTTCGGCGTCAGGGGCGCTGGCGGCAGGTCGCTGGCGCCGCCAGTACCACGCGAGCACCGCGAAGGAAAATGCTGCGGCGACGACCACGGACGCGCCCGGCGGCGCCTCGAGCCCTGGAGCGACCGCCGCGCCGAGGACCGCTGCGGCGTTGTTCGCGATGTGGCAGCCGATCGAGGCGCGCACGCTGCGCGCGAGGTGCGCGACGGCGCCCAGATACAGGCCGAGGAGCGCGGCAAATAGCGCGTGGATCGGATCGACATGCAACGCGCCAAAAAAAAGCGCAGCGAGCAGGATCGCGGGCGCCGGTCCGCAACGCGCACTCAGTCCGCGCTGCACCAGGCCGCGACACAAGAGCTCCTCGGCGATGCCGGGGACCAGCGCGAAGCTCAACATCGCCAGCGCGAGCGCTGCACCGCGCAGCCCGGCGAGTTCGGACTCGAATCGGTAGAGGGCGCCGCTGCCCGGCGGTTCGAAGAATGGATGGATGCCGTCGAGCGCGTAACTCAGAGCGAGGGTGCCGAGGGCGAGCAGCGCCAGCGAGCCGATCGGGAGCTGGCTCCGCCCGAGCCCGAGTCTCGCCTTGATGCCGAGCGGTGAACGCGCAGCGAATCCGAGCGCGAGCAGCGCGAAGAAGATTTCGAATCCGAGCGTGTCCGCGAAGAGATCGCCGACGCTCAGCGGGCTCCGAGCTGCAGCCTCGCCCGAGACCGCCAGCGCGGCGCATGCGAGGCAGAGCGCGCTGCGCGGAATCTTCACGCGGGCAGCCTACAGCGTCCGTCGGTGTGTTGGCAGCGTGGCGCCGCCGGGTCGACTGCTATCGTCGTGCTCGTGTCGGAATCCTCCCTTGCTCCGGGTTTTCTGGTGGCGATGCCCCAACTGATGGATCCAAATTTCCAGCGGGCGGTCATCCTCGTGATCCACCACGACGAGACCGGTACTTTTGGGGTCGTGCTCAATCGCTCGACCGACATCACGGCGCCCGCGCTGTGCGCGACGCTCGAAATCGACTGGTGCGGCGACCCGGACGGGGAGATCCACTGGGGTGGCCCCGTGCAACCCCAAAGCGGCTGGTTGCTCTACGGCCCCGGCACTGGCCGCGAACCCGTCGAGGGTGCTAGCCAGATTCGACCCGGACTCTGCTTCGCGGGCTCGCTCGAAGTGCTTCGGAGCATCGCGAGCGATCCCCCGGACAGGATCCGCGTGCTGCTCGGTTACGCGGGCTGGGGGCCCGGCCAGCTCGAGAGCGAACTCGCGCAGGGCGCGTGGATCACGGCTCCCGTCTCCGAAGAGACCGTCTTCGAGGTCCCACCTTCCGAGATGTGGGAGCACGTCGTGCGCGGGCTCGGGATCGAGCCCTCGTCTCTCGTGGCGACCCGCGGAATCCATTAAGAGAAACCCCGAAGCTTCGCCCAGAGCAACCCCAAAGCTTCGCCCAGAGCAACCCCGAAGCTTCGCCCAGAGCAACCCCAAAGCTTCCCCCGCGTGTTGGAACTCTCGGATATCCCTGTCGATTCGATTGGCCGAACGGAGCCACCGGTGCGGCGGCCCCCCCCCGCGTGCGGGAGATTGCGCGGCTGTGAGCTTGCGCACTCAACGAGACATCCCGCGGTGCCGATGCGCAATGCATGACGGAGTCCGATGACCTGCTGCCGTTTGCGGCGTTGCCCAAGTCGGAGACGACGCTGCCATCGATCGGAGATTCGCTCTCCGAAATCGTCGCGCATTTCAGCGCCCACGGATCGCTCGGCGTGCTTGCGATCGACGCATCTGCGTTCTCCAGCATCGAGCGCAGTTTCGGTGGCGCAGCGCGGTTCGGCGCGATGCTGGGGCTCCGAGAGCTCGTGAGCCAATTGATCGGCGACCGGCTCGGTATCAGCGATCTGATTCTCGCGGGCGAGACCGGCCGCAACGAAATCCTGATCCTGCTGTTTCGCGATCTCACGGAGACGGATTTCTACAGCCGGGAGATCCCCGACCTGCATGGCGCGCTCGCACAGGGGTTGAAGGCGCGGGGCACTGGGATCGGGTACCCGCATCTGAAATTTCCCCCGAGGCTGCCGATCGGAACCGCGGCATCGCTGCTCAATCCGACCATCGGCGCACAAACGCAAATTCGAGACGCGATCGAGCAAGCGCGCAGCGACGCTGCGCTCAACGAGAAGATCGCTGCGCGCCGGCGTCGCCAGAAGCTCTTCGAGCTGGTCCTCGAGGGGCGGGTTCGCTCCGTCTACGAGCCGATCGTCGAAGTTTCGACCCGGACCGTATTCGGCTACGAGGCGCTCGCGCGCGGACCGGAAGGTTCCGAGTTCCACTCGCCAGCCGCTTTGTTCCGGAGTGCGAGCGAAGAGGATTTCATCTTCCAACTCGATCGCCTCTGCCGGATGAGCGGCCTCGATGGCGCGCGGGATTTTCCGAGCGGCGCGAAGCTCTTCCTCAACATTCGCCCGACGACCATCTACGATCCAAATTTCCGTTCTGAGGCGCTGCGCCGTACGCTCGATGGTTGTGGGCTCGCGCCCACCGACCTGGTGCTCGAAATCTCCGAGCAGGAGTCGATCTCGAATTTCGACATCTTCCGGGAGATTCGCGACTACTACGGAAATCTCGGAATTCAAATTGCGATGGACGACGTCGGATCCGGTTACGCGAGCCTCGAATCGGTGATCGAGCTATCACCCGAATTCGTGAAAGTGGACCGGGCGTTCGTCGCGGGGATCGACGAGGATCTGAACCGGCAGGAGCTGCTGCGGGCGCTGCACGGCGTCGCGGAAAAGATCGGCGCGCGCATCATCGGCGAGGGACTCGACACCCTGGAAGAGCTCGAAACACTCGGCCATCTGGGGATTCCCTTCGGCCAGGGTTGGCTCTTCGGCAAACCCCACCCGCTGCGCACCGACACCTGAAGCCCTTCGGGGGACGCAATTTGGGTCGCAAGCTTGGCGTGATCGCCGCGGTTCTGATCGCACTCGCGGGAATGCTGGCGATCTACACCTATGATCGGGTCACCCAGCTCGAGCCCGTCGCGGTGACGAACTCGGTCCACGTCATCTACGGCGTCGGCGGGAACGTCGCCGTGCTTCGGACTGCGGGCGGCGCGGTCGTCGTCGACACTATGGCGTTTCCACTTCAGGGTCGGCGCATTCGGGACCTCGCCGAGCGGCTCGGTGGCGGCCCGGCCCAGGCCATCTTCAATACCCACTATCACGCCGATCACAGCCACGGAAATCCGGCCTGGCCGGCGGGGATGCGGATCGTGGCGACGCAGCGCACCCGCGCCTATCTCGAGCGATTCGACTCGGAGTTCTGGGAAGGTTCGGCTGCCGAATCCGCGCCCAACGATCTGGTGGTCGACAGCCATGAATTGAGGATCGGAGGCAAGACGATCCGTTCCTATCACATGGGCCGCGGCCACACGGGTGGGGACCTCGTCGTTCTGTTCGTCGAAGATCGCGTGCTCCACGCCGGCGACCTCTTCTTCAATCGCCTCTACCCGAATATCGATCTCGAAGCAGGGGGATCGGTGAAAGAGTGGGCGGCGACGCTCGAGCGCGTGCTCGCTCTCGAGTTCGATCACGTCATCCCGGGACACGGCCCCGTGACCGATCGGGCGGGCCTGCTCGAGTTTCAGCGCTTCATCGCCGAAATCGCCGCTTACGCGAACGCGTCGGCGGAAGCCGGCATGAACCTCGAAGAGACCTTGGCCGCTGCCGACCTGGAGCACGACGAGGCGTTCGAGGAAATGGCGATCCCTTTCTTGTTCAAGTTCGACCGCAATTTCGCGATTCGACGCGCGTGGGAGGAGGCGCGCGGCATTGTCACGCCGGTTACACTCCCGATTTCCGCGCCGTCCGGGAGCCGTTGAGATGGTCGAGTCGAAACAGCCGCACAAGCTCACCGATGCGGAAATCGTCGAAGCGCTGAAGAGCGTGCCGGGCTGGTCGGTCGAAGCCGGCAAGCTCCACCGCGAATTCCGCTTCGGGAATTTCAACCAGGCGTTTGGGTTCATGACCCGCGCCGCGTTATACGCGGAGGTGATGGACCATCATCCGGAATGGTCGAACGTCTATGCGAAGGTGGTGGTCGATCTCGTCACCCACAGCGCAAACGGCATCACCCGCCTCGATTTCGCGCTCGCGCAGAAGATGGACGCGATCGCGGGCCAAATCGGCAAGCGACAAGCACCCTGAAACTGAAGCGGTCGAAGCGGAATTTCGTCCGCTCAGGGCGCCGCGCTTCGCTGCCGGCCGCGATCGTCCGCGAACTGCTCCTCGCGCGCCAATTCTCGGCGATCGCGCGCACGGCCACCTCCTTTCTCAAGGACGTCGCGCCGCTACCGGGTCGCGAAGTGCGCCTGGGAGCGGAGGTGGCCTTCTAACGCGGAGCGCGGCGAGACGAGCGCGTTCGTCCTAGCGGTGAACTCCCGCTGCCTTGGCGGTGTGGGTGGCGATCGCGTCCATCAACGCCGGCGACAGGGCGTCGTAGGGTTCCAGGCCGAGTGTCTTGAGCCGCTTGCGCACCTTGCTCATCCCGGCCGGATCCGCGCCCGACTCGATGATCGACGAGACGAAGGCCGCGAACTCGGGCGGCGACCAGCCGTCCTTATCGGACAATTCCGTGTGTATGAAGTCGAGTCCGTAGAATGGGTGCTTGTCGTTTTCGATCCGGCCGTACATATGAACGCCACACGACGTGCAAGCATGACGCTTGATCGCCGCCGACGCATCGACGACCTTGAGCTTCGATCCATGCGCGCTCACCGTGAGGCTGTCGCGCGGAACCACGGCGACCTGTGAAAATAGCGCCCCTTCGGGCTTCCAGCACTTGGTGCACCCGCACACGTGATTGTGGGCGGATTGTGTGTTCACGCTGATTTCGACTGGCTGATCCTTGCAGCGACAGCTGAGTTTTCCGCCTGCGAAATTCCTCTTCTTGGCCTTGATGCCCTTGTCGACAGCCGGATGAATCGACACGCTCATCGAGCACTCCTCTCCATCTGGACCCGATCGCACTGGCGCGCATTCGCCGCGAACCACACCAGAGCCCGCGGGGGTCCCGCCATTCGGGCTGCGGATAGCATGCATCGGGATGCGACAAATTGGAAACGATTTGTAGAGAGTGCGCGTTCTAAGCCGCGCGGCGAGCGCAGCCGGGCCGCTTCGGCACGCTCGGCTTTGCGTGCGGCCCGGCTGGTTCGGGCGCCGCCCGCGGGGGAAGGGGTCGCCGATCGCAGGGGAACGGGTTCATCCCCGCGATTCTCGCGCGCGCCCACGACCGGTCGATAGCGTCGCTGATCGGCAACCGGGAATCCTCCCCAAGCTGATCTTGCTGAAAGCCATCTGGCGCAGTGCGCGGCTTTCGATCGCGTTGATTTTTCCGGCTGTCGGACGGACTTCTCTGCGAATACGGGCGGTTATGCGCCGCGTAGGACATTGCGCGCATGCGCGCTGCAGCGACCTACGCCATCAGATCGATGGACGCGCGCTGACCTGCTCCGTAGAGGTGCCTGAAATCGAACCCGCACCGCGAGTCCGCGAGGTCGCGAGCGCTTTCCGGTCGGGCAAACGAATCAGGAGAAGAAGAGATGAGGATTCGACTCAAGATCAGCTCGACGCTCGAGATCGCGCTGGCGGCGGCCTTGCTGCTCGCGACAACCGGCGCGACGGCCAGCGCCGCGGGGCGCTATTGCTCCGCGACGGCTTCGGCCCAGCTGGCTGCGTGCCACAACGAGATCCGAGACGACTTCTACGAGAGCAAGGCCATTTGCACCAATGTATCGGACGACGAGGAGCGCGCGGAGTGCTTCGGCGACGCTGCAGGCGAGCGCAAGGAGGGTAACCAGCTCTGCAGCGACCAGCGCGCCGCACGCGGCGAGCTCTGCGACCGAATCGGTGAAGGCCGCTACGAGCCGGATATCGACCCCGCGGACTTCGACGGCGATTATCACAATCCTACGCGACCGAATCCCTATTACCCGCTGACGATCGAGAATGTCTGGGAGTTCCAGTCAGCGGGTGAGAGCTCGCGGGTCGAGGTTCTCGACGAGACCAAGCTCATCGAGGGGGTGACGTGCATCGTGGTGCGAGACGTCGTCACCTCCCAGGGAGGCGGCAGCGAAGACACCAACGACTGGTACGCGCAACGCAAGGACGGGACGGTCGACTACTTCGGCGAGGAATCGAAGGACCTCGAGGTCTTCTCCGGTGACGTGCCGATGAATCCGGAGCTCGTCTCGATCGACGGCTCGTTCAAAGCCGGCCGCGACGGCGACAAGCCGGGGACGATTTTCCTCGCCGCTCCGGCCGTGGGGGATACCTACCGGCAGGAATGGTCGGCGGGCAACGCCGAGGACGCCGCGACCGTGCTCTCCACCAGCTATGGCTACGGCAGTGATCCCGATCTCGATCGGTTCGTTCCGCGCGCGCTCGCGGAGCTGCTCTGCGCGGCGAACGACTGCGTGGTCACTGCCGATTACACGCCGATAGATCCCGACGTGGTCGAGCGCAAGTACTACGCGCGCGGCATTGGCAGCTTTTTCGAAGTCAAGATCGATACAGGTGAAACCACCCAACTGGTCGACTGCAATTTCGATGCGCGGTGTGCATCGCTGCCGATGCCATGAGCCGCGAGCGCGCTACCTAGTGCGCGTTGCGCGAGCCGAGCCCCGTCCGGCGGACAGCCGCCGGGCGGGCGCTTCGGCGCTACCCTGCGCGCTGGAGAACGACATCCATGAGTGATGCAGAAGACACCGGGATTTCACGCGGCTGGGCGATCGCTGCGATCGTCGGCGGCATCGGCTTGCTGATCGGACTCGAGATCTGGGAAGAACCCGAGATGACGCTGCGTCAAATCCTGTTCGAGTTGATCGAGCCGACGATCCTCGTGCTGACCGCGGCGTCGGTCGTGCACCTGCTCGGGCGCACGCGGAGTCAACACCAGGAACAGCTCGCACTGATCCAAGACCTGGAGGTCGCGCGCTCCGAGGGTGCACACTGGCGCGCCGACATGCGGGAGCTGCTCAAGGGGCTGAGTTCCGCGATCGACGATCAGTTCGAACGCTGGCAGCTCACGCCGGCCGAGCGGGAGGTCGCGCTTCTCATGCTGAAGGGGCTCAGCCACAAGGAGATCGCCGTCGTTCGCGACGCGAGCGAGCGCACTGTGCGCCAGCAGGCGCGCGCGATCTACGGCAAGGCAAACCTGAGCGGACGCGCGGCGCTCTCGGCGTTCTTCCTCGAGGATCTGCTGCTGCCGATCGAGCGCTGATTGGCTGGCGGATTCAAAACGCGATCCGCATCGAGAAGAATCCGCCGAACGTCCACTCTCCGGAATCGACGGCAAACGCAGAACCCGCGCGAAACGCGGAGGCTGTGAGTTCAATCTCGAGCCGCTTCCATTCCTCGAGAGCGAGCACTACATCGACCGCGTCTCCGAGTTTGCGATCGCGAGCGTCGAGCGTGGGATCGAGGCGCGCGTCGCGCAGTGCGGTGGCGGGTTCGATGAGGCGGTAGCGGTGGTAGGCGACGTCGAGGGAGCTCTCCTGCATCAGAGAGATCCCCGCGCCCGCCGTCACTACGACGAGGTTCGAGAGTTCCGGATCGAGCAGACTTCCGTATTGGCGGAAGCGCTGGACACCGCCGAAGCTCGACTCGTTGGCGTGGATTCCGGTCTGCCGGTAGGCGTGATCCGATCCCGTGTCGGGATCGCGGTCACCGGAGCCGTACGCCACGCCCGCGAACAAGCGCGGTTCGAACGCGATCGGCAGGATCCCGTTGAAACCCGCGTCGAGCGCCCAACCCCGCACGCTGCGCCGCTGCGTGCTCACGACCGCGCTCCCGTTCGGCGCCGCGTTCACGAAGTCGGCCAGCCACTCGTCGCCGTCCACGAACCCCGTATCGATCCAGTAACCGAGGATCGTTCCGGAGCGAAACGACCAGCCCCCGATCGCGCGCGCGCCCAGCCATGTGAGGTTCGCGTCCGACTCGTCTTCGCGCTGTGGGTTCACGAGACTGCCCGCCCGTTGGCGCTGCGATCGATCGTCGTGGTGCAGCGCGAACAGCTCGAGCGCGTGATCCGGCCGCCAATCCCAGGAGATCTCCGCGATCAGCCGCAGTACCCGTTCGAAGTCCGGTTCGACCTTGCTCTGGTCGCTGCGGCGAGGCGCGACCTCGCGCGCGAGCGCGAGCGTCACTTCGAAGCGTTCGCTCTCGTAGCCGATGCGGGCCGCGTCGAGCTCGTCGTCCCACCACCAGCGCCGGTCGTCCTCGAATTCGAGGCGTCCGATTTCGAAGTTCAGTCCGGTCCCGGCCACGTCCGCCGAGTGCAACCACATCTCGCCGCGCTCGATGAAGACGTCGCGAATGCGATCCCCGATCCTGTACCGGATGTCGTAATCGACGACGAGGCTCGCCTGGGCGAACAGCGAGATCGCGGTCCCCCGCGTGTAGAAGGTTTCCAGCTGGAGACCTTCCTGCCAGAAAAGCCGGTCGTGATCGGTGGCCGGCTGACCAAGCGTCTGCTGCTCGACGTAGTCGAACGCGGTTTCGAGTTCGCCGGCCAGCGTGAGCGCGTAGCCCCCGAGATCGATGCTCCAGGGGTCTGGCACGCGGTTCTCGTCCTCGCGCTCGGTGAGCCGCATTCGAAGCTCTTCGGGCGCCGGCTCCTGCGAGCGCGCGGGCAGCGCAATCGATAGAGCAGACACGCACAGCAGGTGCCGCAGGCTCATCATCTCTGGACCGGACGCCGCAGGCTCATCATCTCTGCACGATAGGAGATGCTCGGCGGGAACGGTTCAACCGACGCGGCCGCTGCCATATTAGTAAGCTGGAGCAGGGAATCTGATCTGGAGCAGGGAATCTGATCGAAATCGAGCCCGAAGCAGCCGATCACCTGCGCGTGCTGCTCGACGCCTACCGCGGGCGGACGCTGGCTCCTGGCGCGGTGCGATCCGGAATCCGGATCGATCCCCAGATCGCCGACAAACTGCGCGCGTTGGCGTACCTGGAGTGAAGCCTGGCAGGCGGTGAATCGGATGCTGATCGGGTGCAGCGTTCCCGCTCGGTCTGCCTGTTTGACGTTCTGGTGACGATACGAGATCGAACCGAAGACTTCGCGCCGACAGTCTGTGTCGGAGCCGTTTCGGCGGGTTATCATTGCTCGCCATGAACAGGATTCTCGTCGTCGATGACGAACCGGATCTGCGGGAACTCGTGCGCGTCAATCTCGACCAGGCCGGCTATCTCGTCGAAACCGCGTCATCCGGGCGCGAAGCGCTCCAGGCCCTGCGCCGCTCACCGCCAGATCTCGTAGTTCTCGACTTGATGCTTCCGGATGTCTCGGGTACCGAATTGTGTCGGAGGATTCGATCGGACTCGGAGCTCGCCGATATTCCCGTCATCATGCTGACCGCGAAGGCGGCCGAGGTCGACCGAGTCGTCGGTTTCGAACTCGGCGCAGACGACTATGTCACGAAGCCGTTTAGCCCGCGTGAGCTCGTGCTTCGCGTTTCCGCGGTGTTGCGCCGCCGATTCGCGGAATCCGGCAGCGCGCAGGTGCTGGAACACGGTGCGATCCAGCTCGATGTCGGGCGCCATCGCTGCATGGTGGATGGCAGTGAGGCGACGCTCACCGCGAAGGAATTCGATCTGCTCCGGGAACTGATGTCGCACCCGGGGCGAGTCGTGACGCGTGAGACACTGCTCGAACGGGTCTGGGGAAGCGACGTCAACGTGACACCCCGAACGATCGATACTCACCTCAAGCGCCTGCGCGAAAAGCTGGGTCACGCAGGAGGATCGGTCGAGACGGTTCGCGGAGTGGGTTACCGTTTTTCCGATGCTTGATCCATCAGCGCATTGTGACCGTGAGGCCACCCTGCGGTTCGAACGGGCGGTGCTTTGTCCAGCAGCCAGCTAAAGTTCATGGTGGCACTCTCGGGCCTCGTGGTGCTCGTGGTTGGAGTATCCGGCGGTTTCGCGCAATACGGATTGAAACAACGCGAGATCGAACGCACTGCGCGCGCACTCGACGCGCAGGCGCGACTGGTTGGCGAGTTGGTTCGCGGCAGCGATCTCGGATCGGGTGATCGCGCGCGCTTCGATGCGATTGCCGATCGGGCGGGGCAGGCGGTCGGTGCGAGGGTCACGCTGATCGATGCCTCGGGTATCGTGGTGGGCGATTCCGACGTCCCCCTCGAGCGGTTGTCGCTGGTCGAGAATCACAGCGATCGGCCCGAGGTGCGAGCGGCTCTAACTGGAAACGTAGGTCAAAACGCCCGTTGGAGTGCGACGGTCGGGCGTCAGTTGCTCTATTTGGCGGTTCCCGTAAACGAGGGTGGTGGCGGTGTCGTCCGAGTTTCGATGGAACTCTCGGATCTGGAAAGCGCACTAGGCGGTTTGCGAACCGCCCTGCTCCTGGCTGGTTCCGTAGGTTTGGTCGCCGCGCTGGCGCTCTCCTACGCGCTGGCCTGGCTCACCCTGCGACCCGTGCGTGAAATTGAGCGTCTGACCACCGCGGTTGCCGACGGAGGCCTGGACTATCGGCTGCCGCGCCGCAGCCGCGATGAACTCGGCGCGATCTCCGATTCGATTCACCGCTTGGCTGACCAGCTTCGCGACCAACTCGAGCGAGCGAATCGCGAGAAGGAGCAGCTCCAGGCGGTCTTGAATTCGATGGTTGAGGGTGTTCTCGTCGTCGATACCGAGATGAACGTCGTTCTCGCGAATGCACGCTTGGCGACGCTACTCGGAGTCACGGGTAGCGACGCAAATTTGACGCTCACGCAGTTCGTTCGACACGTCGATCTCGAAACGAGCTTGCGCAGAGCTGCAAAAACAGACGAGCCGATTTCAAAAGTGATCAGCGTGAAGCATCCGATGGAGAGAATTCTCCAGCTACACGCGATTCGCTTTCCGACGGGTCCCGGTCAGCGCCTCGGAACCGTCGCGGTTCTTCACGACATGACCGAAGTTGCGCAACTCGAAAGAATGCGCCGAGAGTTCGTCGCAAACGCCTCGCACGAGCTTAGAACGCCACTCACTGCGATCCAGGGCTTCTCCGAGATGCTTCTGCACTCCGATGAATTCAAGGATTCCGCGAGCCGACCCCATCTGGAGATCATCGATCGCCACGCTCGGCGACTCGGTCGGTTGGTTGCGAGTCTACTGGAGCTTTCGGAAACCGAAGGCCGCGAGCTGAATCTGGAACCAGCCCAGGTGAACCTTGTCGCGTTGGTAGAGCGCGTGGTTCGGGATTTCGGCGCGACTGCTCGTGATAAGAACATCGAAGTGACGCAGGAAGCCAAGGGCAACCCAACGGCCTGGGCCGACATCCATGCCGTCGAGCAGATCGTGCGGAATCTCCTCGACAACGCCTGTCAGTACACGGAAGCAGGTGGGCGCGTGAAGCTCAGCGTGGAGAGCGGCGAAAGATGGGCGTGTATTCACGTTGCGGATACCGGGGTTGGAATCCCCGAGCGCGACATCGGGCGCATCTTCGAACGCTTCTACCGGGTGGACAAGGCGCGCTCTCGCGCCGCCGGTGGAACGGGACTCGGACTCTCGATCGTAAAACATCTCGTGCAGAGCGTGAGCGGCGAGATTTCTGTCGAGAGCAGCTTGGGTCGCGGCTCCACCTTCAGCGTGCGATTGCCCCGCGCGGAGCGATAGAAATTCCTGTCCCCGATCTCGGCGCTCGATTCAGCTAGCTGCGCCCAACTTCGCGGCGTGTTTGACGTTGCGCGCCTCGATGATGAGGATCACGTCCTCAGCGATGTTCGTCGCGTGGTCGGCCACGCGCTCGAGGTTCTTGGCGACGAAGATCAGGTCCACGGCCTGGGGGGCGATCGCGGGGTCACCTGCGATCTCCGTCAATTCCTGGATGATCACCTCGTCCTCCTGCGTGTCGGCCCAGTCGTCGTCCACGAGTACTCTCCGCGCTGCTTCGACATCGCCGCGCGCATAGGCATCCAGCGCACGGCGCAGCAGGTCGACTGCCGCGGTTGCGAGTTGATGAAGTGCGGGTGGAGCGCCGAGTTCGGCTCGGCCGGCGGAGCGTCGAGCGCTCTGGGCGATGTTGCGGGCGAGATCTCCAACCCGCTCCAGATCGGTCGCGATCATCTTGATGCCGAAGACTTCGCGAAGGTCTCCGGCAACGGGTGCGTTGAGCGCCAGCGCTTCGAGAATCGCGGAATCGATTGCAACGTCGAGACGATCGATCTCGAGATCGTCGGTCCTGACCTGATCGGCCAGTTCGATACTCCGCTCTTCCAGTGCCCGGAGCGACTTCTCGAGGATGGCCTCCGAATGGCTCGCCATCTGGAGCAGCATACCTCTCAGTTCGCGGATTACCGGATCGAATGTACGCGGCATCTTCGCAGCCTCGATCAGCCGTAACGGCCGGTGATGTAGTCGTTGGTTTTCTGATGCTTGGGGTTCGTGAAGATCTCGGATGTCGGTCCGAATTCGATCAACTCGCCCATGTGGAGAAACGCGGTTCGCTGCGAGACTCGCGCCGCCTGTTGGAGATTGTGGGTCACGATCGCGATCGCGTAGTCGCCGCGGAGTTCCTCGATGAGTTCCTCGACTTTTGCAGTGGCGATCGGGTCGAGCGCCGAACAGGGCTCGTCCATCAAGATCACCTCCGGGTCAACGGCCAGCGCACGCGCGATGCAAAGCCTCTGCTGCTGCCCTCCGGAAAGCGAATTTGCCGGGCTGTCGAGTCGATCTCGAACCTCTTCCCACAGGCCAGCGAGCCTCAAGCTGCGTTCGACGATCTCGTCGAGTTCGACGCCGCGTCTCGCCATCCCGTGAATTCGCGGACCGTAGGCGACGTTTTCTTCGACGGATTTTGGAAACGGGTAGGGTTTCTGGAAGAGCATTCCCACGCGTGCACGCAACTCGACCACATCCATTTCAGATCCTGTGATCGCCACACCGTCGAGGGTGATCTCTCCGGTGACACGGCAGCCAGCGATGTCATCGTTCATCCGGTTGAAACAGCGCAAGAAAGTCGATTTACCGCAACCGGAGGGGCCGATCAGCGCCGTGACTTCCCGCTTCGAGATATCCAGCGAGACGTTCTTGACGGCGTGCGTGGCACCGTAATAGACGTTCGTCGCTCTGGCCGACATCTTGATCGACGATCGATCCTCTGACACCGGGGGAGCGACGCCATCGATTGGCGAACGGCGATTGGAAATAGCATCGTTCATCGATCGAATCTCCGGTGTCGATCTACCAACGCTGCTCGAATCGCTGGCGGAGCAGGATCGCGGCGCCGTTTAGGATTCCGAGCAGAATCAACAATACCAGGATTGCGCCAGACACCTTGTCGACGAAGCCGCGCTCGGGGCTGTCCGCCCAGAGAAAGATCTGGACGGGAAGCGCAGTCGCGGCCTCGCCGAAGCCCGTTGGGATGTCGACGATAAAGGCAACCATGCCGATCATCAACAGGGGTGCGGTCTCACCCATCGCCCGCGCGAGTCCGAGCAGTGTACCCGTCAGGATCCCGGGCATTGCGAGCGGGAGCACCTGGTGGGCGACCACCTGGATCGGGGAGGCGCCGAGCCCGCGCGCGGATTCGCGGATCCAGACCGGGACCGCAGCGATCGCCGCGCGACTTGCGATGATGATCACCGGCAGCGTCATCAGCGCAAGCGTCAGGCCACCCACGACCGGAGCCGATCGCGGCATCCCGAAGAAGCGCAGGAAGATCGCGAGGCCGAGCAGTCCGAAGACGATCGAAGGCACCGCCGCGAGATTGTTGATGTTGACCTCGAGTAGCCGGGTCCAGCGATTGTCGCGCGCGAATTCCTCGAGGTAGGTTGCCGCAGCGACGCCCAGCGGGAAGGCAACCGCGAGCGTGACGAGCAGTGTGAGTGCTGACCCGATCAGTGCGCCACCGATTCCCGCGAGTTCCGGCTCCCTGGAATCTCCAGCGGTGAAAAAGTGCGTGTCAAAACTTCGCTTTACCCGGCCGCTCGCCGCGAGTGACTCGATCCAGCCGATCTGCTGTTCCGACAGGCGCGACGGCGACGCTGTAACCGAGCCGCGCTCACTTGGCGCGATGATCGCATTTACCTCCTCGGATGCCGCAAGCCAGATTCGCGTGCGCTTTCCGAGTAGCTCCGGTTGCGCGCGCAGCCGGTCGGCGAGCTCAGCGGGAGCACCGCGGCTCATCAGCGCCACGAGCGCGCGAATGGCAGCGCGGTCGGATGTTTCGGGGAATTGGTCCAACAGCGCGCCGCGCACGATCGCGCCAAAATCGGCCGCAGCGAGGATCTCGCTGGGAATGCCATTCGCCGTAGCATCGATTTCTAGGACATCGGCGTCGAGTAGCACATCGAGCGCGATCTCGGTCCGGTAGGCGGCGCGCGTGCCATCCCAGACCACACTCACCAGAAGAACCGTCAGCGCCGCGCCTGCGAGACCGACCGCGGCGACTCCGAAAAATCGAAAGCGGCTTTCGGAAGCTTTGCGCCGGCGCAAGCGCCGCCTGAATGCCTCGCTCTGCCAGCGCGAGTTCGAGCTAACCATGGCGGAGTTTCGAGCGCCGGCTCACCTGCAGCGCAATCACGTTCAAGGCGAGCGTGACCACGAACAGCGTCAAACCCAACGCGAACGCAGCGAGCGTCTTGGCGCTGTCGAATTCCTGGTCACCCGTGAGCAGGGTGACGATCTGAACGGTCACTGTGGTGACCGCTTCAAGCGGATTGGGTGTCAGATTGGCGGCGAGTCCGGCAGCCATCACGACGATCATGGTTTCGCCGATGGCGCGCGAGATGGCCAGCAAGAACGCCGCGACGATCCCCGGGAGCGCCGCGGGCACGATCGCGTGGCGGACGGTCTCGGAACGCGTTGCGCCCATCGCGTAGGAAGCATCGCGCAGCGCCCCCGGAATCGCGGAGATCGCATCATCGGACAGTGAAGAGATGATCGGAATGATCATGATGCCCATGACGAGCCCCGCAGCGAGTGCACTCTCCGAAGCGACGTTCAGACCGAGTTCCGTTCCCAGGCGCCGGATTACGGGCGCCACGATCAGCGCGGCGAAGAAGCCGTAGACGACCGTCGGAACGCCCGCGAGCAATTCGAGCGCCGGTTTGATGAGCGCGCGCGCGGGGCGGCTCGCATAGAATGCGGTGTAGATCGCGGCCATCAGCCCCACGGGCCCCGCGACCAGAATCGCGATTGCGGTGATGAGCAGCGTGCCCGCGAACAGCGGAATCGCACCGAAGGCCCCGGAGCTGCCAACCTGATCCGCTCGCAGTGCGATCTGAGGGCTCCAGCGGAGGCCGAACAGGAAGTCATGGGGCGGAACGAGTTCGAAGAAGCGCGCGGCCTCAAACATCAGCGACGCCAGGATCCCGATCGTAATGAGTACGGCGACCGTCGACGCGGCGAGTAGCAGAAACCGGACCGCGGATTCGATCGCCCGCTGCGTGCGTCGCCGTGCGCGGTGGTGGCGCGTTGCAAAGACCTTGCCCGCCGCTCGGCGCTTCGCGGCGAGCAGGGAATCGCGTGTTGCTGTCATCAATGGTCGGAAGACAGCTTCACGATCTTGCCGGCTTTGGCGTCCGCCCGGATCTGCTTGCGCTCCTCGCTCGGAGCCGGAATCAGACCGCGATTCGTGAGATATCCGTCGTCACCGATCGCCTTCTCGGCGGTGAATTCGCTGACGTACTCGGCGATACCCGGAATTTGCCCGACGTGCTCGCCCTTTACGTAGAAGTAGAGCGGCCTCGAGATCGGATACTTTCCGGAAGCGATGTTGTCAAAGCTCGGCTCGGCGCCATTCACGATGCTGCCTCGAATTCGATCGCGATTCTGGTCGAGAAATCCATAGCCGAAGACTCCGAGCGCCGAAGGGTTCGCGACGAGTTTCTGCACGATCAGGTTGTCGTTTTCGCCCGCCTCAACGTACGCGCCGTCCTCGCGGATCGAGTGACAGATCTGCTTGTAGGCGGCCTCGTCCGTGGCTTCGAGCGCCTT
>CAZBSV010000118.1:0-43326 GCA_964494795.1 uncultured Spirochaetales bacterium
AATCGAGCTACGGCCCCACGATCCGAGCTACGGCCACACGACCCGAGCTACGGCCACACGACCCGAGCTACGGCCACACGACCCGAGCTACTGCCCCACGATCCGAGCTACTGCCCCACGATCCGGCTGGTCATCTCCGGAGGCGCGACACGGTAAGATGGCAGCCGGCGCTCGTCAAATAATACTGGACGCAGGCGCCCTTTGGAGGCAGGCTTTTCGAATGGCTATCGAGATCCGCACGATCCTGATTCCGATCGATTTCTCGGACAACTCGCGCTCGGTCATCGAGTGGGCGGCCCACCTCGCCAAGGCGCGAGAGAGCAGGCTCGTGCTGTTCCACGCCTACCACCTGCCCGTCGAGTTCCAGCAGCTCGAGGGCGCCTACCTCCCGCCAGATTTCTGGGCCAACGTGAAGGCCGAGGCCCAGCAGTCGCTCGCCCGCTACGAGGCCGAACTTCGGGCGAGTGGCCACACGGTGGAATCGGTGGTGCGCGAGGGCTACGCGGCAACCGCAATCGTCGAAGAGGCCAGCGAAATCGGCGCCGACCTGATCGTCATCGGCACCCACGGCCTTTCGGGACTCAAGCACCTGTTGCTCGGGAGCATCGCCGAGCGGGTGGTGCAAAAAGCAGCTTGCCCGGTCCTGACGGTGAAACCCTCGCGCAGCGGTTGATCCGCGCGAGCGCTTCCGGCGGGCGACGGCATTTTCCGCCGCCCGCGCAGGAAGCGCCGAATCGCTGCGCGATGCGCGCAGCATCTCGCGCAGACAATCTCGAAGCGCGCGCCGCTGCGCTTCAGACGGTTTCGAAGAAGTAGGTCATCCGAACCTGGAGCGCGGTCGCGAGCTTGTGCAGCGTCGACATCGATGCCGCGCTCTTCCCCAACTCGATCTGGGAAATCAGACTGACCGAAAGACCCGTTCGATTCGCGAGCTGCTTCAGCGTGAGTTGCGCGGCGCTGCGCTTCTCGCGCAGTCGGGCGCCGACCACCTGATTGAGCCGCGTCTCGAGATCCACGAGCAATCCCTTGTCGCGGATCGCGCTCTGAATCACGGCGCGAAGCTCTTCGACCTCGATGGGTTTCTGGAGATAGTCGAAAGCTTGATTCTTGAGCGTGCGAACCGCGGCTTCGACCGTCGGAGCACCCGTCATCGCAATCACGCAGATGTCGGAATCCGCACTCCGGATTCGCTCGAGCAGCTCGATCCCGCGACCTTCCGGCGGCGAGACATCGAGCACGACCATCTGATAGCGGCCCTGCTTGACCGCTTCGACGACCTGGTCGGGGTCGTTCAGAACTTCTGCCTGATGACCTTCGCTGGTGAGAACATCTTTGATCTGTACGTTGCTGCCCTCGTCTTGATCGACGACGAGAACATTGAGTTGCTGTTTGGATGCCATTGCGAGTCCTCCGACATCGGCCGATCGCTCGCCGCCACCCCCCCGGTGGAGACTCCCGCTCGGCAATGTGAAGGCCAGCGCTCGAAGCCAGCTGATTCTCTGGGCATTTCGCCCGGCCGGCCTTCGAGAGCACTGTTCGGTATTTCTACCGATTTCCATTAGCTTTGAATTGCGAAAAATCGGAAAAGTTCAACCACGCCAGGCGTGAGCGCTCACGGTTCGCTGGGCGCCGCTCACGGTTCGCTGGGCGCGGTGAGCCAGTCCATCCCGAACGCAGCGGCGGGCGCGTTCGCAGGCGCGACGCGGATCACATCCAGCCGGGCGTCGGGCTGGTCGGGCGCCGTGACTTCGATCCAGCTCGGCGCCTGGATGCCTTCGAAGAGTGTCATCGGACCGAAGCGAAACCGAACGCCGCCCAGCCGGTCCACCTGCACGATCTGATAGCTCTCGATGTCGACCCAGACGGACGGCAACATCCGTTCGAGGCCGTCGGCGCTGTGCGGCAAGCGGCCGCCAAACACGTAGCAGTCGCGCTCCGCAACCCGGCCGAGCACTACCTCTCCCGAAGCGACCCCATAGCTCGCGAGCGCGGCTCGGAACGCGGCACCCGATTCAGCCTGTAGGAAGAACATCGGAGGCAGGAAGGGATGCGGGAGATCCAGCAGCTGGCCGTCCCGGCTCGCCGAGTAGGCATTGCCCTGCAGGAGGTGGCGTTCGACGAAGCCGCTGGGGCTGCGCAGCTCGAGGCGAGCCAGGCCCGTGGGGTGGCTCGCCAAGACTCCCGTGGCGACCGGCTCAGCGCCCCCGATCCGGAGCGAAACCTCCAACAGCACGGGAGCCGAGCGGCCCGAGAGCCGGTTCGTTTCGGCGACCGCGTCGGCGATCTTTTCGGCGTTCGGGATCGCTGCACCCGCCGAAGCCGCGGCGGCACACAGCGCCAGCCCGAGCTTGAGCGCGCCGCGCACTGCCAGTCCGAGCTTGAGTGCGCCGCGCACTGCCAGTCCGAGCTCGAGTGCGCCGCGCACTGCGAGCCCGAGCTCGAGCGCGCCGCACACTGAATGGAATCGAGACGTCACGCTCGACCCGCAGTTCCCGCGAGGCCACTTCTGGCCGCGTAGATCGCGCGCTCGCCGAGTTCGCGCTCGATATAGAGCAGGCGATTGTACTTGCAAACCCGATCCGTCCGGCAGAGAGAGCCCGTCTTGATCTGACCGCAATCGGAACCCACCGCGAGGTCCGCGATCGTGGTGTCCTCGGTTTCGCCCGAGCGATGGGAGACCACCGCCGCAAAGCCCGCGCCGCGCGCCTTGCGGATGGCTTCGAGGGTTTCGCTGAGCGTTCCGATTTGGTTGAGCTTGATCAAGATCGCGTTCCCGGCCCGTTCGCGGATTCCGCGCTCGAGGATGGCTGGATTGGTGACGAAGAGATCGTCTCCCACCAGCTGGATGCGCTCGCCGAGAGACCGGGTCAGCGCCGACCAACCGTTCCAATCCGCTTCGGCGAGCCCGTCTTCGATCGAGACGATCGGATAGCGGGCGACCCAATCCTGCCAGAACGCGATCATCTCCTCGCTGCTGTAGCTTGCGCCTTCTCCGGCCAACACGTATTTGCCGCCGTCGCAAAATTCGGTCGCGGCCGGATCGAGCGCGATCGCAACTTGATTCCCGGGCTGGTAGCCGGCCCTTTCAATCGCGCGCAGCACGAGTTCGATCGCCTCGCGGTTGCTCGAGAGATTCGGCGCAAAACCCCCCTCATCGCCCACCGCGGTCGAGAGCCCCCGCTCGGACAGCACATCTCGCAGGGTGTGGAAGATCTCCGCCCCCCAGCGCAGCGCTTCCGAGAAACTCGGAGCGCCGATCGGGAAGATCATGAATTCCTGCAGGTCGACGGTGTTGTCCGCGTGGGCGCCGCCGTTTAGCACGTTCATCATCGGAGCCGGCAGCCGGCGTGCGGCGGCTCCGCCGAGGAACCGGTAGAGCGGAATCCCTGCGGCGTCCGCGGCCGCGTGCGCGGCAGCGAGCGAAATCCCGAGAATCGCGTTTGCGCCGAGCCGAGACTTCGTTTCCGTGCCGTCGAGCGCGAGCATGCCGCGATCCAACGCCGCCTGCTCTTCGAGTCCTCCGAGGGGCCGCCCGATGACTTCACGCGCGAGCTCGCCGTTCGCGTTCGCCACCGCCGCGAGCACACCCTTGCCGCGAAATCGCTTCGGGTCGCCGTCGCGAAGCTCGAGTGCTTCTCGCGAACCCGTGGAGGCTCCGGACGGAACGGCCGCGCTCGCACGCCGTCCATTAGTGGTCGTGATTTCGACGGCGACCGTGGGGTTGCCGCGGGAATCCAGGATCTCGCGGGCCGACACGGCCGCAATCGCAACTTCCGCCATGCGTCCTCCTGCGCGCTTCGCGCGGCGGAGGAACCTAGCACCTCGAACCCGGAACGGGTCCGAGGTGCGCCGCAAGGGAAGCGAAGCTTCCCCCGCTAGCTCAGCGTCTGCGACGCCGCGCTCCTGGGCACCACGAGCGGACTGCCGTCCGGAGCGCGGATCACGTCTGCGCGAATTCCGAACGCAGTCGCGAGGTTGTCGGGGGTGAGCACGTCGGCGGGCGCGCCGCAATCGAGCACCCGGCCCTCGGCGAGCAAGGCGAGGCGGTCGGAGGAGCGGGCCGAAAGCGAAAGATCGTGAGAGACAACCAGCGCGCTGCGCCCCTCGCGCGCAAAATCCCGAACCAGATCGAGGACCGCGACGCGATGCGCGAGATCCAGGTGAGCGGTCGGCTCGTCCAGCAGCAGCACCTTTGGCTGTTGGGTCAGTGCGCGTGCGATCAAGACGAGCTGCCGCTCGCCGCCAGAAAGATCGAGGATCGAGCGGTCCGCAAACTCTTCGATGCCCACGCGCTCCATCACGGATCGCGCGAGCGCGATGTCCGCGCGCGATTCGAACCCGAGCACGCCCAGGTGCGGTGAACGCCCCATCAAGACGACTTCGATCACGCGGAATGGAAACGAGACCGGCGTGTCCTGCGGAACCACCGCGACTCGCTTCGCGAGTTCGCGCCGGGAAAATGCATCGATCGGAGTGCCCTGGATCGTAACCCGACCCGCACCCGGCCGCAGCACCCGTGATGCTACGCGCAGCAGTGTCGTTTTGCCTGCGCCGTTTCGGCCCGCGAGTGCAACCACGGTGCCTTCTGGCACCTCGAGGCTCACGCCCCGCAAGATCTCTCGATCGCCGAACTTCAGCGCCACATCCTCGAAAGCCAGTGCGATGCCGGTCATGAAATTACCCGCTGGTGATAGCGACGCAGCAACCAGAGAAACAGCGGTCCTCCCGCCAATGCCGTGATCGCACCGACGGGCAGCTCGCGGCCGTCGAGAACGGTGCGCGCCAGCGCATCGCAGATCACGAGGAAGGCCGCACCTCCGAGCGCCGCTGCGGGAATCAGCAAGCGGTGATCCGGCCCGAGAATCAGTCGGAACAGGTGCGGAATGATCAGCCCGACGAAACCAATCAGTCCGGCGACGGATACGGCCGCACCCACCATCAGTGAACTCGCGACCAATACGATGCGCCGTTGGCGATCGATGTCGACTCCCAGCTGTTCGGCGGATTCGGCGCCGAGCGCGGAGAGGTTCAGGCCGCGCGCGAGCGGTATCGCGCAACCGAGTCCCAGGGCGAGGAATGCCGCGACCCATCCCGCCACTTCGACTCGAATCGAAGACAGGCTTCCGATCAACCAGAGGTAGATGCTCGCTCCCTCGGCGAGTCCCGCCATCGATGCCAAGAAGACGATCGCGGCCGACGCAAATGCGTTGAACACCACACCGGTCAACAGCAGACTCGTGGTCGAAAAGCGCGCGTTGACGCCCGCGATCAGGTAGAGGATCAGCGTCGTGAGCACCGCGCCCGCAAACGCAGCGGGCGGAACCGCCGAGTAACCCAGCCCGACGGAACTTCCGAGACTCAGCACCAGGATTCCGCCGAGCGCGGCGCCGCCCGACACTCCGAGCACATAGGGATCGGCGAGCGGATTGCGCAGCATCGCCTGGAACAGAACGCCCGAGACCGCGAGACATGCGCCGACGAGTCCGCCGAGCAGCACGCGTGGAAGTCGCACGCGCAAGACGATGTCTGCCGCGGGACCCGCGGCATCGCGATCTGCGAGCACCGAGCGAATCTCATCGATGCCGAGGTCACTCGGTCCCGAGGCGAGTCCAGCGATCAGCGCGCCGACCAAAACCGCGCCGACGAGCGAGAGTGACGCCAACGCCCGCATCGGCGTGAGAACTCTCACGGGAGATCGACTCCTTTGGCTGCGCCCGACGCAGCATCGGCGCCGCGGATGGCTGCGTCCAAGGTCCGCAGCGAACGGTCTAGATACGGACCGGGCAGCGTGACGAGCCCCTGCGGAACCGCAATCACCCGGTCGTCCGCAACCGCGGGAATCGAGGGCCAACGAGACCAGAATTCCCGCGCAGCGACTGGATCGGCACTGCTGTCGATGATCAGCTGGGGGCCGGACGCGATCAGCCATTCGAGAGAAACGCGCGGATAGGCCTCAGCGTACGCGGCGGCCGCGTTGTCGAGACCCGCCGCGTCGAGCATGGCGTTCAAATAGCTCCCGCCACCAACGACGTAGAGTGGATCGCGTTCGACGACCAGCAGCGCCGAGCGCCGCGGTCGCCGCGAAGCCTCGCGCGAAACTTCGGTCCACGCGCCGCGGATCGCCGCGATGCGCGCGCGCGCGGCTTCACGGCGGCCGACTCGATCACCGAGCGCCTGCAGCGATTCGAGAATCTGATCGAACGTGATGCTCTTCAGTTCGAGAACTTCGATGCCGAATTCTCGCAGTCGAGAGCGAAAATCGCGCTGCTGCATACTCGGCACGACGACGACGAGATCTGGCTCGAGGGCAACCACTGCCTCCAGGTTCGGGTTGAAGAGCCCCCCCACGCGGGGTCGATCGGCGAGTTCTGGTTCGACGCTCGCCGAGTACTCGTCTATGCCAACGAGCACTTCCGACGCTTCGAGCGCGATCAACATCTGAGTGAGCGAAGGGTTCATCGAGACGACGCGCAGCGCCCGCTCCGGAGATTCCGATACGCCCGACGGATCGCTGCCCAGGGCGGCGCCTGCCCAACACGCTGCGATCAGCGCGATCCCGAACTGGAGCCAGTGAAGCTTCGCGCAGCGATCCATGCGGCAATTGATATTTCGCTCGAAGCTCGAGCGCCAGGGCGCGCATCGGATCGGCGAGAGGGGCCGGCGGATTTCTCCGCCGACCCCTGGACTTCAGTTGAGCTCAGCGGTCGTCTTGCCTTCCGTGCGAACGAATGGCCGGAGTCGCTCGAGGCCGACCTCGCCGATTCCCTTCACCTCCTTCAGCTCGTCGATCGACTTGAAGCCACCGCGCTCTTTGCGCAACGCGACAACCGCTTTCGCGCGCGCCTCCCCGATCCCTGGGAGCAATTCGAGCTGCTCGGGTGTTGCGGTGTTGATGTTGACGGTCCCGACCAGCCGCGGTGAAACCTCCTCGGCGAAGCCCGGTCCGGTCAACGCGAGACCGATTGCGGCCATCAGGGCGAGCGCGAGCAATCGCCCGCGTCGCGTGTTGCGTGTGTTGCAGTTCATGCTGTTTCTCCCGGGACCAGCGGGGCGAGTAGGTCTGCATCCGCCGAAGGGCTCGGCGGGTCGTGCGCTTAGCGGTCTCGGGTCACCGCAAATTGAGCCGCCGCAGCGAGGTCCGACTTCGCGTCGGAATCCGGAAACGGTGCGATCGACGCGACTGCGCGCTCGGCGTGCTCCTGCGCGCGGCGTACGGTGTCTTCGACGCCGCGATAACGCTCGACCAGATCGCGAACCGGTGCGAGGTCGAGCGATTCCAAAATGGCCCCTTTGTCGGGACCGAAATCGGCGACCCGCGACGCGCTCTTGAGCACGACTCCAACGACTTCGCGCTCTGTCGACGTGCAGCGCTTGAGCGCAAGCAACAAGGGCAGTGTCACTTTGCCCTCGCGGATGTCTGTATTGGGAATCTTGCCGAGCACCTCTTCGCCCGCCTCGTAGTCGAGCGCATCGTCGCGCAGTTGAAACGCCAGGCCCAGTTCTCGACCGAAGTCCGCCAGATGTCGCCTCTCCGCACGCGTGACTCCACCGAGGATCGCTCCGGCCTCGGTCGAAGTGGACAGCAGCATTGCGCTCTTGCGCTCGATGACGCGGAAGTAGTGGGCCTCCGTGACCGTCGGATCGTAACTGCGCTCGAGCTGGAGAATCTCGCCCTCAGCCATGCTGCGAATCGCATTCGCGAAGATCCAGAGAATGTCCGGGTCGCCGTCCTCGACGATCATCGTACAGGCGCGCGAATACAGGAAGTCACCGGCGAGAATCGCGCGGCGATTGCCCCACAGCGCATTCGCGGAGGGTCGGCCGCGCCGCAGCTCGGAGAAGTCGACGACGTCGTCGTGCAAGAGTGTCGCGGTGTGGAGCAATTCGATCGCGGCCCCGACCTGCACGCGCCGCGAACCCGTGTAACCGCAGAGCTGCGCGGTCAACATCACCAACGCGGGGCGCATGCGCTTGCCACCGGATTCGAGCAGGTGTTCGCCGAGCAAGCCGACGAGTGCGGCCTCGGATTTGAATTGCTCGCGCATTGCGCGCTCTACGAGTTCGAGGCTGGCGGCATTGCGCTCGAGGGCCTTCGAAAAGACCCGCGCGTTTGAAGCCGACGCTGTGGAGGGCTGCGTCATTGCGGCGCAGGCTAGCCATCCTGGTTGCGCCTGTCAAAGATTGTTTGTCTGAAAAGAGACGCAAAACCAAGTGGTTAACGGTCGTCTACGCCGACGTGAACCGCACTTGACGCGCGCAACCAGCGAACCGCGGTCGCGAGATCGGAGACGGGCAGAAGTTCGGCACCCGCCGGCCGCGCAACCTCGACGCCTGCGGGTAGAATCACGCGCCGAAATCCGAGGCGAATCGCTTCCCGCAAGCGCAGCTCGATCCGACCGACCCGCCGCACCTCGCCGCCGAGCCCGATCTCGCCGATGGCGGCGACATCGCTCGGAAGCGCGATGTCGAGTCGGCTCGACGCCAGCGCGAGTGCCAGCGCGAGGTCGGCGCCGGGTTCGCTGACGCGCAGACCCCCGGTCACATTCACGTAGACGTCGCGAGACAAAAAGTCCACGTCGCTGTGGCGGTCGAGGGCAGCGAGCAGCAGCGCGAGTCGGCCATCGTCGAGACCAACGGTCGTCCGGCGCGCGGTTGCGTAACCCGCGGGAGCCACCAACGCCTGAAGTTCCACGAGCATCGGCCGGCTGCCTTCTACCAGCGGCGCGATGCACGACCCCGGAGCGCCCGCTCGCCGCTCGGCAAGGAAGCGTTCGCTCGGATTCTCCACGCTCTCGAGACCGCGCTCGGTCATCGCAAAGACGCCCACTTCCTGCGTAGAGCCGAAGCGATTCTTGCTCGCGCGCAGCAGCCGAAAGAACTGGCCGCGGTCGCCTTCGAAGCCGAGCACGACATCGACGAGGTGCTCGAGCACCCGCGGTCCGGCGATCGCTCCTTCTTTGGTGACATGCCCGACCAGGATCAGCGCAGCATTGCGGGACTTGGCGAGCGCGGAAAGCTCCGCCGCGCACTCGCGAACCTGCGCGACCGATCCCGCCGCGGACTCGACCCGATCCGTGCGCAGCGTTTGGATGGAATCGACCACGACTACCGCTGGACTGCGGTCGACCCAGACCGCCGCGATTGATTCGGCGCGCGTCTCGGCGAGCACGAGCAGATCTCTTGGAACGACCGACAGACGCTCCGCGCGCAGCCGCAGCTGCTCGGGGCTCTCTTCGCCGGTCACATAGAGAATGGGAGCGCGCGATCCCAGCGCGGCCGCGAGCTGCAACGCGAGTGTCGATTTCCCGACGCCGGGTTCTCCCGCGAGCAGCACGACAGAACCGGGGACCAGCCCGCCACCGAGCACGCGATCGAATTCATCGATTCCCGTGGTGAAGCGTTGCGCGCCGGTAGTGTCAATTTCACCGAGCAGCACGGGTTTCGCAGATTCGATTTCGGAGTTTCGCCCGAGTCGCGGCGACTGCGCGCCCGCGCGCGTGACTTCTTCGACGAGTGTCGACCAGCCACCGCAGGACGGACAGCGGCCGACCCAGCGAGGTTGTTGACCGCCGCATTCAGTGCACGAATAAACCGATCGGGAGCGCGCCACCTCCGCATTGTACCGATCTCGCGCGCATTCATCCGCAAGAGCTTTCCCAAAAACGTTCCGATGGGGCGTCGGTTAGGCGATACACTGCGCCCAAGCGCCATTGCGACACGGCGATGGGCGATCGACGATCAGCGATTTGCGATCGACGATCAGCGATTTGCGATCGACGATTGGCGATTTGCGATCGACGATTGGCGATTTGCGATCGACGATCAGCGATCAGCGATCGACGATTGGCGATTGGCGACTGGCGACTGGCGACTGGCGATCAGCTGATGGGCGATCAGCTGATCGGCGATGGGGGATTGGGTCGATGGCCGACATGCCGGGGCTCTTGCGAGCCTACATGGAGCTCGACAAGCAACGGAAATCCGGCGGCCTTTCGCCCGCAGAGGCGGCTCGCTGGGCGCAACTCAAAGCCACACTGAATCGGCACTTCCAGCCAAGCGTCGATGATCAGCACGCAAAGCGCAGAGACTCGGTGCGCGTTCCACTCCTGCTCAACGTCGACTTCGAGTCACACGGCGAGATTCGAAAGTGTCTGATGACGAACATGTCGGCTGGCGGCCTCTTCGTCGCCACCGATTCGCCGCTTCCGATCGGAACTCCGTTCAAGCTGCGGATTCGCGTCGAAAAGGCGGGCGAGCAGATCGAACTCCCCGGCGAAGTCGCTTCCATCAACCTGGCCGCCAACCTCGCGACCGAAGAGCGTGGGATGGGGATCCGCTTCGTCAATCTCGACGAGGCGCAGCGCCAACAAGTGGCCGCGCTCTACGAAGACGCCATCCAAAAAGCGATCGGGGGCGAGCCACCCGAATAGGCGATCGGGGGCGAGCCGCCCGAATAGGCGATCGGGGGCGAGCCGCACGCCGAGCCGCCCGGCGCGTCGCCCGACCAGTCGTAAACCCGTTCGCGCGATTCAGTTGACAGGCTCGGGCGTTCCTGCTTTTCTGCGTCTGCGGTGGGCCCCCTAGCGGGAAAATCGCCGCAGGCTCCTTTGCTAGCGAGGAATCCATGTTCGAGCGCATTTCCCGCCTGGCCGAGCAGGCCCTCCGAGACGAGCCGCCGAGCCGAGAAGACGCCCGCTGGGTGCTCGACGGGTCCGACGTCAGCTTGCTCCCGCTGCTCCACGCAGCCTTTTTGCCGCGAGAGCGCCACTTCGGTCGCAAGGTCATGGTCCATATCCTGAACAACATTCAAAACGGGCTGTGTCCAGAGGACTGCGGCTACTGCTCGCAGTCGCGCGACTCCGATGCGGCGATTCGCAAGTACCCGATCAAGAGTGATGCCGAAATTCTCGCGGGTGCCGAACGCGCCGCGAAGTCGGGGGCGAGCCGCTACTGCATGGTGCTCTCGGGCCGCGGGCCGACCCTCGAGCGCACGCGGAAACTCGCGTCGCTGATCCGCACCGTCAAGGATCGCTACCCGATCGAGGTCTGCCTGTCGTCCGGACTGCTCGAGGACGCGCACGCGGAAATCCTCGCCGAGGCCGGACTCGACCGACTCAACCACAACCTCAACACCAGCGAGAGCCACTACGGCAAAGTGTGTACGACCCACACCTACGCGGATCGCGTGCGCACCTTGCAGGCGGCCCGGAAATTCGGGATCGAGACCTGCAGCGGATTCATCCTCGGCATGGGCGAAGCCAGCGACGACGTCATCGAGCTGGCATTTCGACTGCGAGACCTCGAGGTGCCGTCGATCCCGGTGAACTTCCTGATTCCGATCGATGGCAACCCGCTGACCGCCGACGGCAGCCTGACACCCGAGCGCTGCCTTCGAACGCTCGCGCTGGTGCGCTTCGTGAATCCGCGCGCGGAGATTCGCGCCGCGGGCGGGCGCGAGGGTCACTTGCGCTCGCTCGAAGCGCTTGCCCTGTATCCCGCAAACTCGCTCTTCGTCGAGGGCTATCTCACGACCCGCGGCGACGCCGTCGAGGACACCTACCGGATGATTCGCGACGCCGGCTTCGAGGTCGAGGGCAATCCCCTTTACGAGGCCGCCGCGAGCACGAGCGCGTTTCGTTTGACGGGCGGCGACGCTGAAATCCTCAGGCCCGAGATCGCGCGCACGACCTGAGCGACGCTCGGCGGACTGTCCGCGCCGCGCGCTGTCCACGGCCGCCGCGCCGTATCAACCGGCTCGCGCTGTATTGGCCGGCTCGCGCTGTATTGGCCGGCTCGCGCGGCTCGCGCGGCTCGCGCTGTATGGGCCGGCTCAAACCGGGCGAGCTGCGCGGTTCACTGGACCTTCCGAGGAGGTCGATGCCGGATAGGGTCACGGTCTCGACGCCGAGAGAGCGCATGCGGCGCGCACTGAGGGGCGAGCCGGTGGATCGACCCGCGCTCGCCTACCTCTTTCTCGGCGGAGCGCATCACGTCCTCGGTCGGCTCGGCGAGCGCATGCGCGGCGCCTATCGCGATCCTAAGCTGATCGCGCAGGCCCAGCTGCTCGCCGCCGAACTCTTCGAACACGACAGTGCGATGGTTCCCTGGGGTTGCATGACGATCGAGGCCGAAGCCTTCGGTTGTGGGATCCGGGAGTTCGACGACTACTATCCGCAGGTCGTCGAGCGCCCGCTCGAACAGACAGCGGATCTGAAGCGGCTGCGCGATCCCGATCCTTCGACCAGCGGCCGCATGCCGCTCGTCGTCGAAGCATTGATGCGCTTGCGCGAGCGCGCGGGCGACGATCTCTTCCTCTCGGCGATGGTCGTGTCGCCGTTTCTCGTGGCGGCCGAACTGCGCGGCATGGCCCAGCTGTTGATGGATTTCATCCGCGATGCTCCCTTCGCCGAAGCTCTGCTCGAGCGCGTCACCGAGGGTACCGAGCGCTACCTGCAGGCGATCTTGCAGACGGGCGCCTGCGACGCGGTGCTCTTCGAAAATGCGGGAGCCACCCGAGACCTGATCGGGCCCCACCACCTGGCGCAGTTCGTGAGGCCTTACCACGAGCGCCTGGTCGCTGTGGTTCGACGCGAGGCCCCAGGCGTGTTTGCGATCGAGCACAACTGCTCGGACCGGCCGTATTTCGAGGAGATGCTGAGGTCGGACATCGACGCGGTGAGCTTCGCCTACGTGGACGAACGCGCCGTCCAGCTACGGCACGCATGGGACTGTCGCGAATCACACACGCGAACCAACGCGTGCCTCGATCGCTTCTGCCTGCGCGATTTGGCGAATGCAGCTTCGATTGCGAGAATCGGAAACGTCGATCACACCCGCATCATGCTGAACGCGAATCCAGATGACGTGTTCCGCGAGGCGCGCGCCTGCATCGAGAGCGCCCGCTCGACGCGTTTCGTGCTGAGTACGGGCTGCGAAATCCCGTTCAAGGCGCCGCTTGAAAACATCCGAGCGCTCGCGCGCGCCGCGCGAGCGGGCTACTGAGTCAGCATCCCCTCGAACACGGGAGAAATTATGAGCCGCTACATCGAGACCTTCCGCGGCGTCGTCTACCCCTGGCACTGCGACCACCAGGGCCACATGAATACCATGCACTATGTCGGGATGTTCGATCAGGCCTTCTGGCATCACATGTCTGCGCTCGGTTTCACGCGCGAATACATGGATCGAAATCACGGCGGATTCGTCGATGTCCGAGACACCCTCGAGTACAAGTCCGAGCAAGGCGTGGGCAGCCTCGTCACGATCGACAGCGGACTGCTGAAGATCGGAAACACGTCCATGACCGCGATCCATCGCATGCACAACATCGAGACCGGAGAAATCGCGGCGACGTCGGAAAAGATTTCGGTCTACTTCGACCTCGAAGCGCGCCGCAAGGCGCCATTTCCCGCCGATCTGCGCCCGCAGATGGAGGCGAACATCGTCGATCCCGACGCCTAGCAGCTCGAACCCGTTCCGGGTTCGAGGAGCGCCGCAAGGGAAGCGAAGCTTCCCCCGCTAGCGGCGAACGGGTTCGCGATCCGGTTGCGAGGCAATTGCGCCGCGTGGCTCCGCGATTTCCCGAGGAAGTCGCGCCACTTTCCCGCGCTTGGTTCGCGAGGCGATTCCGCTGCGCGTTTGCGCTACTTCCGGTTGATGGTCAGATCTTCGAGTTTCTTCCCGCGCGCGAGCGGATCGCGCACCCACTTCGGCTGCTTGCCCTTTCCCGTCCAGGTTTCGGCAGAGTTGCTGGGGTTTCGGAAGGCGGGGCCTCCCCTCTCGAAGAGATGCCGGTGCGAACCCGCGAGCTCGCGCCGCCGCTTGATCTCGCAGCCGACCTGCAGATCGAGCTCGCGAAGTTGCTTGTCGCTGAACAGGCTGAAATCGAACGGCTTCAGATCGGACACGGCGCTCCCCTCTAGCGGCTGGTACGCGCAGTGTTACGTCCGGCTTGCCGCTTTGCTTTGTGAGGGGGATCACCGAATCGACACGACACCGTGTGTGCGCTCGTGCAGGCGGATTCAGCGGACCATGTAGACCTTGCGGACGGTCTCGTGAATCCGGCAAGTGCCCTTCCAGCCGGCGGGAAAGAACGCCGCCGTGTCGGGAGCGATCTCGATGATCTCGCCGGAATCTGCGGTGTAGGTGCAGCGCCCCTCGAGGAAGTGGCAGAACTCGTCACGCGTGACGTGGCACTCCCAGTGACCTGGCGTGCAGATCCAGAGCCCAGTTTCGGATTCGCCGTTCGGTCCTTTGTGGAGCAGAACCCCGGACGTCTTCGACTCACCGTCGATCATGGTCGGAACGATCCCCCAGTCGATCACTTGATCGACCTGTTTCGGATTGCGCAGGATCTTTGCGCTCGGCGGCATCTAGACATTCTCCTTCAGCATTCGATCGAGCAGCTGGGCGGCTCGCTGTGGGCCGTTGCTGCGCCGCATGTGGGCACTGGTCGACGCGAGTTTCCGCTGCATCGCCGCGTCGGTCAGCGCGGTTTCGATCGCGTTCGCAAGATCCGCTTGGCTCCAGTCGTAGCGGTGCAGGTAGAGGCCGTGGCCGGTTTCCTGCGCGCGCGTCGCGTTGTCGTGACCATCCCATACGTACGGCATGACGATCGCGGGTTTACCGAAATACAGGCATTCGGTAAAGCTGTTGTTCCCGCCGTGGTGGATCACCAGATCGACCTGCGGGATCACGGAAGGCTGAGGGTACCAGCTCGCAAGGTGCACGTTCGGCGGCGGCGGAGCGTAGCGGTCGAGATGATCGCCGACGTTGATCAGCGCCCGGTACGGGAGCTCCGCGATCGCGTCGATGATGCGCTCGAAGAGCTGCGTGTCCCCGGCTGCGAGGCTGCCAAAACTCACGTACAAGAGCGGCGCTTCGGCATGGCTCGCGAACTCGGGAATCGCGTAGGGGGCCTCTTCCCGGACACAACCCTCCAAGTATTGGAAGCGCGCCGGATCGAGCGGATGCCGGCGTTTGAACTTCACGGGTTCCGGGTACAACAGAAGATTGAGGTGGGGGGAGGGCTCGAAGAACTGACCGAGCGGATAGGGGGCCTCGCCAGATTGGGCGAGAAACGCGTTGAACGCCGCGTGGGTCGGCGCGACGACTTCGTTGAAGTGGCGCTCGAAGGCCTCGAAGCCGGCCTTGTCGTTTTCCGAGCAGCCCGAGAGATGCGGGGGGATGTCGGGATCGGGGATCTCGTTCTCGCTGCACGAGATGATCCGCACCCACGGCACACCGTATTGCTTGGTGGCCGGAAACAAGATCACGTTGTCGACGCAGATCAGATCGGGTCGGATCCTCTCCAGCACCTCCGGCAGCGTCTTTTGCGCCCAGACCGCGGTGTCGACGATCGCCTTCCAACATTCCGCGACGTAGTTGTCGATCTGCTCGAACGGAGATTTCCGAAAGTTCGCAATCTGGCCGTTGACGAAGTCCGACCAGTATTTTGCCATCGCCTCCGGAGCCATCGGCTCGGACATCGCGACGTGGTGTTCTTCGAACCCGTAGCCTTCGAAGACGCCCCCGAAACCCGGGTCGCAGATGAACACGGGTTGGTGGCCGAGTTCCCGGCAGGCCTGCGCGATCCCCACCGAATTGAGCGCGGGGCCGAACGCACCCTCCGGAAAAAACGCGATCGTCTTCGAGTCGCTCATCGATCCCCGCGCTCGGTCGCTCGGCCCGGTTGGCACAAACGCTTGCCGGCGTTCGAATATTCTGCGGGAACGAGCCCGCGACGGGCTGAGTTTGAACCACCTCGCCGAGCGCGTCGAGAACGCGGCGGGCGCCGCCCGGATTGCGGGCGCGACTTGCGAGTTGTGGGCGCGACTTGCGAGATGCGGGCACGGCTTGCGAGTTGTGGGCGCGGCTTGCGAGTTGCGGGCGCGACTTGCGAGTTGCGGGCGCGGCTTGCGAGAGCGGGCACGCGGGCTCCGATCGCTTCGGATTTGGCTGCCTTCTGCTGGCCGCTCGCGTGCTGTAAACCGACCCGCCGCGCTCTGGTTGACAGCCCGCAGGCTTGTTGCTTTGCTGCCCGCGATGAGCGTCGAATCCCGCGCGTGCGGTGTGCTCGACGCGCTCCGGGAGCGCGGCGCCCTTCGGCGGATGCGCGTCCTCTCGGGCGCGCAGTCCCCGCGAATGAGCGTCGATGGCCGTGAAGTGCTGCTCTTCGCGGGCAGCAACTACCTCGACCTCGCCAGCCACCCCGAGGTCGTCGAGGCGGCCGCGCGGGCGGCGCGCGAATTCGGCTGCGCGGCGGGCGGCTCGCGCTTGATCAACGGCAACCTCGAGATCCACGAGGCGCTCGAGTCCGAACTCGCAGAGTTTCTCGGAACCGAAGCCGCGTTGGTATTCAGCACCGGCTATATGGCGAACGTCGGCGTCATCCCCGCACTCGCAGGCCGCGGGGATGTCGTGATCTCCGACGCGCTGAGTCATGCGTCGATCATCGATGGTTGCCGGCTCTCGCGCGCGGAGGTTCGCGTTTTCGAACACGGCGATCTCGACCAGCTCGAGCAGCTGTTGCGCGAGGCCGCGGCGCCGCAGCGCGAGCTGCTCGTCGTCGTTGACGGCGTTTACAGCATGGACGGAGACGTCGCGCCGCTCGCAGAGTTGGTGCCGCTCGCGAAGCGCTGGGGGGCGACGCTTCTCGTCGATGACGCGCACGGGATGGGCACACTCGGAGCCACGGGGCGCGGCGCCGCCGAACTCTGCGGGGTGGATCGCGAGGTCGATGTTTGGCTCGGAACGCTCGGAAAATCACTCGGCTCGTTCGGCGCGTTTGCGGCGGGCAGTCGAGTGCTTCGCGATCTGCTCATCAACACCGCGCGCAGTTTCATCTTCAGCTGCGCGCTCGCACCCCCACAGGTGGCCGCAGCCCGAGCGGCACTCGGAGTGATGCGGCGCGAACCCGAGCGGCGAAAACGGCTGGCCCGCAATGCGGATCGCCTGCGCGATGGCCTCGCTCGGCGTGGGATCTCGACCGCGCCGAGCGCGACACACATTTTGCCGGTGGTCGTCGGTGGCAACCAGCAGACGATGGATCTCTGCGAGCGCCTGCTCGAGTGCGGCGTCTACGCCCAAGGCATCCGCCACCCTTCGGTTCCAGAGGGCACGGCGCGGCTGCGGCTCACGCCGATGGCCAGCCATCGCTGCAGCGAGATCGACTTGCTGGTCGATTTGATCGCCAAAGAACGCGCCGGATAACGCAACATGACGCATGCTCGAAGGCCCGGAATCTTCGTCACGGGGACCGACACGGGTGTCGGGAAGACCGTGGTCGCGTGTGCGCTGATCGCGGCGCTGCGCAAGGCGGGCCTGCGGCCCGGTGCGATGAAGCCGATCGAAACTGGCGTCGGCGCAGACGGCCCGCTCGATGCGATCGCGCTGCGCGACGCGAGCGGCGGAACCGATCCGCTCGACGCAATCTGCCCGCAGTCGTTCGCGTTGGCCGCGGCGCCGAACGTCGCCGCAAGAGCCGAAGGGCGCGAAGTGGAGCTCGATTCGATCCGCGACGCCTACGCGCGAATCGCGATCGGCCGGGATCTCGTGGTCGTCGAAGGCGCGGGCGGCCTGCTGGTTCCGATTCGGAGCGGCTGGACGATGGCCGAGCTCGCTCGCGAGCTGGATCTGCCGCTTCTGGTCGTGGCGCGTTCCGCGCTCGGAACCATCAACCACACCTGCTTGACGCTCGAGTTCGCTGCGTCAAAAGGGTTGCCGGTTTTGGGCGTCGTGATCTCTCATGCGGGCGCTCGACTCTCCGCCGCGGACGCTTGCAACTTATTGGCTCTGAAGGAAATCTTGGGCGATCGCTTGATTGGCGAGATCCCGCCGCTGGCTGCTGGAGAGGCCGCGCCAGCCGGCGCAATCGACATCGACACGCTCACCAGGCGGCTGGCCGCAACGCGCGGATCAGACGCATTGGGGCCACACGGATCGAGCTGATGCGAGCCGCACGGAACTCCACCGCGTCATGGCGCGTCACTCGAAGCTCCAGGTCGAAGTCGATTTTGACGCATGCCTGACGCATCAGGGCTCGGAATCTCGAGACCGCGACTCCGCTCTTAGATTTCGAGACCGTGACTCCGCTCTTCTGAGGGGCAATTGCCTCAAGTGGCTCACCCAATGCGCCGATTCAGGAGCTTCGGCGAGCGGTGACTGGCGAGCTCGCCGCATGCGGGAGGCTGTGCTTTGCCCAGCGATGAAGATCTGGAGGTTCTCGGCCGCAAGCTGATGTCGCTGAAGCTCGCCTACGACCAGTATTTCCTCGGAGCTCGACCGCGCGAACCCGTGATGTTGGCCGACGAGGTGAAAAAGCTCGTGGTCGTCTACTCCAATCAGGCGATCCTGAACACCGCGATGCGATTCAAGTTCAACTCGATCGTCTCGCGCTACCAGGCCTTCAAGCGCCAGTGGGTCGATACCCTGCGCAAGATCGAGGAAGGCTCTTACTCGCGCCACCAGTTCAAGTCAAAGCTGCATCAGCGCAAGCCGGCGCCAGCCGAACCGGTGGCTCCCGTCCGGCAGGACCGCACAGAAATCTTCGCGGCGTTCGTCGAAGCCCGGCAAGCCTGTGGCCAGAGTGTCGACAACCTGACCCCTGCGAAGCTGGGCGAGATCCTCGATCGACAAGAGCGTGAACTCCGCGAGCGCTACGGGGACAGTCAGGTCCGCTTCAAGGTCGTCGTCGCGGACGGCAGGGCGAAACTCACCGCGTCTCGCGAAGGTTGAGCGAGCGCACCTGCTCGCCTAGCACCTCGAACCCGGAACGGGTTCGAGCTGCGCCGCAAGGGAAGCGAAGCTTCCCCCGCTAGCTGCGCTTGCGCTTGCTGACGCTCACCCGCGTTTTCGCGCGCTCGAGCGCCGCCTCGTAGTGTCGGTCGCGCTCGGGGTCGTCTCCGCTCGCCGCTTGGTCGAGGTACTGCTGCGCGGCTGTCGCGGCAGCATCCGCGCGCGCCGCGTCGATCTTGTGTTCGAGTTCGCACGAATCCACGAGCACGCTGACGCTTTCGCCATCGACTTCCGCGAAACCGTCTGCGACCGCCGCATAGAGCGGGCCCGCATCGGTGAGAATCTCGATCACTCCAACCCGAAGCGGCGCGAGGAAGCGCTCGTGGCCCGCGAGCACGCCGAACTCGCCTTCGCGCCCCGGCAGCACGACGCGTTCGACGCTGCCTTGAAAGACCTGACCCTCGGGCGTCACGATCTCGAGTTGGAACGGCACCCGGTTCTCCTAGAGGCTCGCGGCCTTTTCGATGGCCTGGTCGATCGTGCCGACCATGTAGAACGCCTGCTCGGGCAGCGTATCGTGCTTGCCTTCGAGAATTTCCTTGAAACCGCGGATGGTCTCGGCAAGTGGAACGTACGCGCCGGGCTGGCCGGTGAATTGCTCCGCGACGTGAAACGGCTGCGAGAAGAACTTCTGGATCTTGCGCGCCCGCGCCACGCTGATCTTGTCGTCCTCAGAGAGTTCGTCCATGCCGAGAATCGCGATGATGTCCTGCAGATCCTTGTACTTCTGCAGCACCTGCTGGACGCCCCGCGCCACTTCGTAGTGTTCGCCGCCCACCACCTGCGGGTCGAGAATCCGGCTCGTCGAGTCGAGCGGGTCGACGGCCGGATAGATGCCGAGCTCCGCGATTGCGCGGCTAAGCACGACGGTGGCGTCGAGATGGCTGAAGGCCGTCGCGGGCGCCGGGTCGGTGAGGTCGTCGGCGGGGACGTAGATCGCCTGCACGGAGGTAATCGACCCCTTCTTGGTCGAAGTGATTCTCTCCTGCAGTTCGCCCATGTCCGTCGCGAGAGTCGGCTGGTAGCCGACCGCCGACGGGATGCGCCCGAGCAGCGCCGAAACTTCCGAGCCCGCCTGGGTGAAGCGGAAGATGTTGTCGATGAAGAGCAGCACGTCCTTGCCTTCCACGTCGCGAAAATACTCCGCCACGGTCAACGCCGACAAACCAACCCTCGCGCGCGCTCCGGGGGGTTCGTTCATCTGGCCGTAGACGAGCGCGGTCTTGTCGAGCACCGTCGTTCCGTCGGCGAGTTTGGCGTCGGCCATCTCGTGCCACAGATCGTTGCCCTCGCGGGTCCGCTCACCTACGCCGCCAAATACTGAGTAGCCAGCGTGCTCCTTCGCGATGTTGGTGATCAGTTCGAGGATCACGACCGTCTTGCCGACGCCCGCGCCGCCGAACAGACCGACCTTGCCGCCCTTCGGAAACGGGGCGATCAGATCGACGACCTTGATACCGGTTTCGAGGGTTTCGATCGCCAGCGACTGGTCGACGAAAGCCGGCGCGGGCCGGTGAATGGGATAGTGGAATTCGGATTCGATCGGCCCGCGTTCGTCGACGGGCTCGCCGATCACGTTCATGATCCGGCCGAGCGTCGCCGGGCCAACGGGTACCTTGATCGGCTCGCCGGTGTTCACGACCGCTTGGTTGCGCACCAGGCCGTCCGTGGTGTCCATCGCGATGCAGCGAACGGTATTTTCACCGAGATGCATCGCCACCTCGACCACGAGATTGAACTCGCGATCGTCGATCCCGGGGTTGCTGAGTCGGAGCGCAGCGTAGAGCTCGGGAAGCGACCCCGGCGGAAACTCCACGTCCACCACCGGTCCCATCACCTGCACGATTCGTCCGTTCTCGTTCGCCATCGTCCGTCCTAGAGTGCTTCTGCGCCGCTGACGATTTCCACCAGTTCTTTGGTGATCGCCGCTTGTCGCGCGCGGTTGAATTGAAGTGTCAGTTTTTCGACCAGTTCTTCGGTGTTGCGCGTCGCCGATTCCATCGCCGCCATGCGCGCCGCGTGCTCGCCAGTCTGGTTTTCGAGCAGCGCGCGAAACAGCTCGACCTCGATCGCCTTGGGGACGAGCACCGCGAGCAGGCTTTCGGGATTGGGCTCGATCTCGTAGGAGCGAGAACCCCCGGTGGTCTCGCCGTCGGCCGCGAACGGAAGCAGGCGAACCGATTTCGGCGTCTGCGTCATCGTCGTTACGAACTCGTTGTAGACCAGCAGCGCTTCGTCGACTTCGCCCGCGACGAAACGGCCCGAAACGGCCTGTGCGATCTGGGCCGCCTGGGCATACGTCACCCAACCCTGCTGCGGGTAGTTGTCGAGCAGCCGATCCGGGCGGCGCCGGCGGAAGAAGTCGTGACCGCGTCGGCCGGCGGTCGTAATCGAGACCGCAGAGCCCTCGGCTTCGCGCTTCGCGATCAGCGCGGACGCAAACTTGATCAGGTTGGAATTGAATCCGGCGCAGAGCCCTCGATCCGAGGTAATCACCACGACTTCCACTTTTTTGACCGATTTACGCTGCTCGAACATCGGGTGGGCATCCTCGGATACGCCCTGCGAAACCTGCGATAAGGTCGCCCGCATCCGATTCGCGTAAGGGCGTGCGTTCACGCTCGCGGTCTGCGCACGGCGCAGCTTCGCGCCCGAGACCATGCGCATCGCGCGCGTGATCTGCTGCGTCTTCTTGATGCTGCTGATCCGGCGCTTGATGTCCTTGAGATTCGGCAACTAGCTGGCCTCGTCCGGCGTCCCGCTGCGCTCGAAGACGCCCGCGAAGGCATCGAGCGCAGCGATCAATTTTTCCTCTGTGGCGGGCTCGAGTTTCCCGGTCTCGCGAAGCGTCGAAAGAATGCCCGCGTGATTGTCGCGCAGATAATCGAGCATCTCGGATTCATAGCGGAGCAGGTCTTTCACCTCGTAGCGCCGCACCCAGGACTCGCGGTCCGCGCGCGGCGACGCAGAGAAGATCGATACGACCTGCTCTTCCATTTTCATGGGCGAGTACTGCGCCTGCTTGAGCATCTCGGTTTGGCGCTCGCCGTTTGCGATCTGCTCCTGGGTCGATTTGTCGAGATCGCTGCCGAATTGCGCGAAGGCCGCCATCTCGCGGTACTGCGCGAGGCTGAGCTTCAGCTTCCCGGCGACCTGCTTGGTGGCCTTCGTTTGCGCAGCACCTCCGACGCGCGACACCGAGATGCCGACGTTGACGGCGGGTCGCACGCCCGAGTTGAACAGATCGCCCTCGAGGAAGATCTGGCCATCCGTAATCGAAATGACGTTGGTCGGAATGTACGCCGAGACGTCACCCGCCTGGGTTTCGATGATCGGCAGCGCGGTGAGGCTGCCTCCTCCTTCCGCGTCACTCATCTTGGCCGCGCGCTCGAGCAGCCGCGAATGCACGTAAAAGACGTCTCCCGGATAGGCTTCGCGTCCGGGGGGTCGGCGCAGCAGCAAGGAGAGCTGTCGATAGGCGACGGCCTGCTTCGACAGGTCGTCGTAGACGATCAGTGCGTGCTTGCCGTTGTCGCGAAACCACTCGCCCATTGTCACGCCCGAATACGGGGCGATGTACTGCAGCGGCGCGGGTTCGCTCGCCGTTGCGGAGACCACGATCGTGTACTTCATCGCGTCGTGTTGATTGAGCTTGTCGACGACCCGCGCGACGGTCGACTGCTTCTGGCCGATCGCGACATAGATGCAGAAAACGTCCGTATCTTTTTGGTTGATGATGGTGTCGATCGCGATCGCGGTCTTACCGGTTTGGCGGTCGCCGATGATGAGTTCGCGTTGTCCGCGCCCGATCGGCGTCATCGCGTCGATCGCCTTGATGCCAGTCTGAAGCGGCTCGTGAACCGATTTGCGCGCGACGATGCCGGGCGCCTTGAGTTCGACGCGGCGGAATTCCTTGGACTCGATCGGCGGGCCCCCGTCGATGGGATTGCCCAGCGCGTCGACCACCCGCCCGATGAGCGCCTCGCCCACCGGAACCTCGATGATGCGGTTCGTGCGCCGGACGACATCGCCCTCGCGGATGTGTTGAGTCTCACCCATCACCGCGATGCCGACGTTGTCCTCCTCGAGATTGAGAATCATGCCTGTGACGCCGCCGGGGAATTCGATGAGCTCTCCCGCCATCGCGGCCTCGAGTCCATAGACGCGTGCGATGCCGTCGCCGATCGACAGCACGGTTCCGGTCTCCGCGACGTCGATCTCGCGATCGTACTCCTTGATTTCGCGCCTGAGAATATCGGTGATTTCGGCCGGATTGATGTCCAAGACTGTTTCCTCTTCTTCGTGTCGACTGCGATTGCAGCGAACGCTACGAGCTAGCTGTTGCCGTGCAGGTTTTGCCCTTGCGTCAATGTGGCGCGTAACTGCAACAGCCGCGTTCGAAGGCTGCCGTCGAATACGAGACCACTCACGCTCGCAATCGCCCCGCCGATCAGCGAGGGGTCCACCTGCACACTGAGATCGATTTGCTTGCCGGTTCTTCGAGTCAACGCGGCGACCAGGCGCGCGCGTTGATCGTCGCGCAGCGGGCTGGCGCTGCGCACGTCCGCGCGAATGCGGCCGGCTGCCTCGTCGGCGAGACGGCCAAATTCGTCGCGGATCGCGTCGAACACCACCAGGCGGCGGCGATCGATCAGGTAGGAGAAAAAATTCCGGATCGTCTGGCTTCCGCCCGCGCGCTCACACACGCTCGCGAGCACCTGCCGCCGCTCGCGGACGGGGTGCAGCGGCTGGAAGAGCCGGCGCTTGAGCTCCGGGTTCGCGACGAGCAGTCGGGCCATATCGTCGAGTTCGCCGCGGATCGACGTGACGGCGTCGTTCTCCCGAGCCAAGGCGAACAGCGCGCGCGCGTAGCGGTGAGCTGCTTTGTTTTTCATGACTACGCGCCCTCCCGCTGGCTCGCGGCGGGGCCTGGCGCGGCGCCGACCCGATCGATGAATTCGTCGATCAAGCGATCGCGATCGGCGTCGGTCACTTCTCGCGCAAGGCGCTCGCTCGCGAGTTCGATCGCGAGCTGGGTGGCTTCTTTGCAGAGAGTTTCCCGCGCGCGTCTGAGTTCCAGCTGGGCGGCAGCGGCCGCATCGCGGCGGATCCGTTCTGCGGATGCGCGGGCGTCCGCGAGAATCCGCTCGCGCTCGGCTTCGGCTCGCTCGCGCGACATCCTGCGAATCTCCTCGAGCTCTTGATCGAGACCGATCAACCGGCGCTGCCACTTGGTGTGCGCGGCCTCCGCAGCGCTGAGCTGGTCGGCCGCCGACTGGAGGCGCCCCTGGATCTCGCTTCGCCGCGCGCCGAAATACGCGTGCAACGGCTTGCGGGCGAAGTAAACCAGCACGCCAATCAAGATTGCGAGATTGAGGGCGGGCCAGAGCAGACTCGAGAGGGTTCCCTCGGAGGGATCCGACGCGTGCGCGGGCGAGGCACTCAAAACAACCAGCAGCGCGAAAGCGCCACGAAGCCTCATAGCGGACGGCCGAGCACGCGCGAAGCCGCGTCGTTGGCGAGACTTCGCGCATCTGCGCGCAAGATCTGCCGCGACTGGTCGAGTGCCGCGTCGAGTTCCAGTCTCGCACGTTCGAGCTGGAGATCCGCTTCGGCGCGCGCCGCCTGGGTGACGCGGGCATTTTCTTTGCGGGCGGCAGCCGCGTGCAGCTTGCGGGCCTGCTCGGCTTCGGCGCGCACTGCGCGCACTGCGCGCTCGTAACTGGCGAGAGTCTCCTCGGCGCCTTTCATGATCTTCTCGGCCCGCCGGCGGGTACCGACGGTTCGCTCTTCGCGCTCGTCGAGCACTCGGAAGATCGGTTTGAAGAGGATCGCGTTGGCGGGAAACATCAGCAGCGCGAAGAGTCCGATCAGGATCGGAAGTTTGCCGGTGAAATCCGGCAGCAGGACGAGGCCACCCTCGCTGGCGGCCGCGGTTCCCGCGGTCGCGACGCAGATGGCGAACAGCGCGCCCGCAAATCCTTTCGCGTTCATCCGTTGTCGGGCGTTCATTGGATCTCGCTCCGAGATGATCTCTGCTTGGCTGCAGACTTTTCCGAGCTTCGCATGAAGCGTCGAATCGCGACGCACTTTCGCCAACCCGCCCCTGCGCGGCCGCGATCCGCGCCGCCGCGATCTCGCCGACAGTCGACGGGCTCCCATCCAGTCCAGCAGTCGGTCAGTCAAGCAGTCAGTCAGTCAAACAGTCAGTCAGCCCAGGCTCGGTGTGCGACGTTCCCGTGCAGATTGTGGCGCTCCCGCCCCGATCGCGATGTCTGCATCGCGATGTCTGCATCCCGAGGATTACATGCCGGAGTTGCCATCCAACGAACGAACGAACGAGGCGTCGAGTCACGGGTTCTGGGCGCTGACCCGACCGGTTCGAACGACGATAACCGCTGCTGAAGTCAAAGGCACTTGCTCTCAAAAACCACCGGCGGATCGCGGAATACAGCGACCCGCCGGAGGCCAAGAGGCGCAAGTTTTACATAGCTGCCGGGAACTTCAAGCCGCGAAAGTGCGCGCATGCCGGGCGGCTAGAGTCATACTGGCGGGATCCCGAGAGCGCGATCCGGAGCGGATCGGTGACGCGGCCGCGTCAAGCTTCGGCTTCGGGTTCCCGGTCGTCGCGGGTCCGACAGTGGCCCTCGAAGAACGCGCCTTCCGCGAGGATCAGGCGCGCAGTCTCGAGGGTTGCGCGGACCCGCGCGCTGCTGAGCAACTCGATCCGGCCGCTGGCCGCGGCTTCTCCCCGGAAGTCGCCCTCGATCACGATTTCCGGGGCCGTGATTCGGGCGTCGACACGAGCAGTCTCTCCGATCCACAGCAGGTCGCTTCCGATCACTTCGCCACGCACGCAGCCGTCGAGCCGGCCGGCCCCGCGCAGCGCGATCAGGCCGTCGAAATGGGCGCCGGGTTTCAGCACACACGGCAGCGGGGGCGCGGCGTGATCGCGCGGCTCGCCGGCGCGCTCAGACATCGCCGAGCAACAGGCTCGCGATCCGCCCGAGGTCCTCGGCGCCGAAGTATTCGATTTCGATCCGCCCACGCGCGTCATCCCCGTTGACCCGGACACTCGTCTGAAGCCGCCGGCGCAGGGAATCGACGAGCATCTGGCGGTTGGGATCCGCGGCGGCGCGGGGCGTTGCGGTTTTCCGCTGCGGTTTCGAAACCTCGCGGGCGAGCGATTCGGTCGCGCGGACCGAGAGCCCCTCGCGCACGACCCGGTCGCGCAGCTGGCGGCGGCGCTCGGGATTGGAGGCGGAGAGCAGCGCCTTGGCGTGCCCGATGCTCAGGCGCCCAGCCTCGACATCGGCCTGAAACTCGCGCGGCAGCTCGAGCATCCGCAGGTGGTTGGCGACCGTCGAGCGGTCGAGGCTCACGCGTTCGCCGACTTGTTCCTGCGTTGCCCCAGCCTCGCAGAGCGCCTTGAACGCGTATGCGAGTTCGATCGGATTCAGATCCGCGCGCTGCACGTTCTCGATCAGCGCCAACTCGAGCCGGTCGCGGTCGTCGACATCGGTCACGACCGCGGGGATCGCGGTCAGCTGCGCGAGGCGCGCGGCGCGCCAGCGCTGCTCGCCGCAGATCAGCTCGTAGCGGTTGCCGGCTTTGCGGACGACCACGGGCTGCAGCACACCGTGCCGCGCAATCGATTGGGCCATGCGCTCGAGGTGTTTGGGGTCGAAGACGCGCCGCGGCTGGTCGGGATTCGGCTCGATGGAAGAGAGCGGGATCATCGTCGGACCCCGATCTGCGGGCGCTGCGGGCGAACTCGCGGCTAACGCTCCGGGAATCAACGCTCCGATGCCGCGCCCGAGCGCTTTGTGTTGATTACTCATCGAGGTTCCTTTCGGGCGCCACACCGTCGGGAAGCGCGGTGGGCGCGATCGAGCTCGAGGGTCGTTGGTAGCGGCGCAGGATTTCGTTCGCGAGGTGCAGATAACTCACCGCTCCCCGGGAATGGATGTCGTAGAGCAGCGCAGGTTTGCCGTGGCTCGGCGCTTCGCTGAGCCGCACGTTGCGCGGAATTTCCGTCTCGAACACTTCGACACCAAAATGATCGCGAACTTCCTTTCCGACCTGCCGACTCAGATTGTTTCGCTGATCGACCATCGTGAGCACGATGCCTTCGAGTCCGAGTTCTGGATTGATCTGTTCGCGCACGAGCCCGATGGTTTCGAGCAACCCAGCCAGACCTTCGAGCGCGTAGTACTCGCATTGAAGCGGGACGATCACGCGCGTGGCGACGCAGAGGGCGTTGAGGGTCAACAACCCGAGCGAGGGCGGGCAATCGATGAAGATGAACTCGTAGGCTTCTCGCAGATCCGCCAGCGCTCGATCGAGCTGCCGCTCGCGGTTGAGCATCGAGGCGAGTTCGATCTCGGCGCCGTAGAGGTCGCGGCCGGCCGGAATCAGATTGAGGAATTCGAGTTCGGTGGACTGCACGATATCTTTCATCACGCAGCGTCCGCTGATTGCGTCATAAATATGACGCGGAGCATCAATCGCGAAAGCGCTCGTCGCGTTTGCCTGCGGGTCGAGGTCGACTAGGAGCGTCGAGCGCTCGGATGCCGCAAATGACGCAGCCAGATTCACCGCGGTCGTGGTTTTGCCGACTCCGCCCTTCTGGTTCACGACGGCAAAGATCTGGCCCGACGTCGGCCGGGTTCGCTGATCGATCGTGGTTGTCGGCTTTAACAGATGATTCCCCGCGGGGTACTCGTGGATTTGCAAAAGCTAACACAGCCTTTCGGTCGTGTCGCGAAGTTTGTGGATCCGATCCTGAAAATCGAGCGCTGTCCGCGCTTTTTCAGCGCTTGCGCGCGACCCAAAGCGTGCGCTCCGCGCCGTTCAACGGCACCCGATAGACCGAGCAGGTCTCGAAATCGACCCCTGAGTCGTCGCTGGGAATCGCCGGGGGCGGATTCGAGCCCGGAAAGAGCAACAGTCCGCCGGTTTCGACCCATGGCAACAATAGGGGCAGGGCTTCCGCAGGTCGCGCGACCGCTTGGGCGATTGCCGCGCGGTGGAGCGAGGGCTCGAGTGCCTCCGCGCGGCCGAGTTCGGCGCGCACGTTGCGCAGTGCGAGTTGACGGATCACCTGACGCTGAAAATGATGTCGCCGCTCGCGCGATTCCACGAGCGTCACCCGACAATCCGCGCGCAGAATGGCGACAGGAAAACCCGGAAAACCCGCGCCGGAGCCGATATCCGCGAGGGAATCGATCTCGGGAAGCTGTTTGCACAGCGCAACCGCGTCCAGCAGCAGTCGGCGGACGATTGTGGGAGCATCCCGGTGCCCGGTCAGATTGATTCGCTTCGACCATTGCTCGAGCAGCAGCGCGAGGCCGAGTAGCGAATCCAATTGCGGGGCGCTGACGTCGAACGACAGCTCGGCAAGGCCTTCGACCAGAACAGAGCGGGCGTCTCGGGCGAGCGCGTCCTCGCTCATCGCTCAGATTGCTTTGCCGACCGGTGTGCGTTGCGCGCGCAGCAGGCCGACACGCATTCCGCGCCGACGAAGTGCGTTCCACGTGGAACATTCGGGAGTGCGTTCCACGTGGAACATTCGACGCGCAACAGAACCCCTAGTCGCTCTGGTGCCGCTCCGCTTGAGAACGCGCGTGATCGAATTCGTCCGAGTTCTCAGGCACGACCACCACCTGGCGGTAACGGCCCTCACCCTCGCTCATCGTCGCGACGTCCTGTCGATCTCGCAGCGCCATGTGAATCATGCGCCGATCCCGGCCGTTCATCGGGTCGAGGGCGACGGGTCGCCCGGTTTGGAGGGCTCGCTTCGCGACCCGATCCGCCAGTTTGCTCAGAAAATCCTCGCGGGCATCGGCATCGCCCTCGACGTCGATCACCACGCGCTGTCGATCGGTACTGACCCGCGCGGACACCTGATTGACGAGCAGCTGCAGCGCATCGACGGTGCGGCCCTGGCCAGCAGAAAGCGCCTCTGCGGCGACCCCCTTCACGTGCAACACGATCAGTTCGCCCTCGGTGCTCTCGTCGACTTCGAAGGCGCCGAGCCCCATGCGCTCGATGGTTCCGAGCAGGAACTGGCCGATCTCTCCGAGTTCGCCGATCGCTGATCCCGCGGAAGAACCTGCGGTTCTCGCAGCTGGCTCCGCGTCGCGCCTCGGCGCCCGACCTCGATCCCCCCTAGGTTCGCGTTCCTCGCGGTCTCCACGAGCTTCGGGTTTTTCTCGGTTTCCGCTCGGTTCACGGTCCTCTCGATTCCCCCGAGGTTCGCGCGCTTCGCGATCTCCACGCGCTTCGGGTTCTTCTCGGTTTCTGCGCGGCTCGCGCTCCTCGCGGTTTCCGCGCGGCTCTCGGCCTTCTCGAGAACTCGCGGAGGCCCCGCGATCGCGGCCGCGGTCTCGCCCCCGGCCCGATTCCCGCCCCGAATCGCGCCCGGAATCGCGCCCCGAATCGCGCCCGGATTCGCGCCCGGATTCGCGCCCGGAGTTTCCGCGCGGCTCCTCGTCTCGCCGGGCGCCTTCACCCCGCGAGCGCTGCGGCGCCGACTTCGCGCGATCTCTCGGTACCGCGACGATTGCCGTGCGCGCCGCGAGACCATAGACGACCCCGGGTCCGAACTCGGAAATCACCAGCGCCGACTCGTCGACTCCATAGAACTGACAGGCTTTCTCGATCGCTTCCTGGCGCCGCGCGCCCACGAACTCGTGCGCCTCACTTTTCACGTCGTACATCGCTTCCTCCTAGCTCGCCTTCACGGCGCGAATCCCGCGACCGATCCACAACTGGTGGGCGATCGCGAGCATGTTGCTCACCATCCAGTAGAGGACCAATCCCGACGGGAATTGGTAAAAAATCACCGTCATCATGACGGGCATCACTGTCATCATCATCTTCGCCTGCGCGGGATCTGCCTGCATCGGCGTGATCCGCTGTTGCAGAACCATCGTCGCTCCCATGATCAGCGGAAGGACTCGAAGCGGCAGACCCAGACCGGGGATCTCGAACAGCGATTCCGGCACGGAGAGATCGTCGATCCAACCGAAAAACGGCGCCTGGCGCAGCTGGATCGTGCTTCGCAGCGCATAGAACAAACCGATGAACACCGGAAACTGTAGGATCATCGGCAAACAGCCGCCGAGCGGGTTGACACCCTCGCTCTTGTACAGCGCCATCGTCATCTCGCTTTGTTTCTGACGGTTGCTCGCGAATTCCGCCTGGATTTCCTTGAGCTTCGGCGAGAGCGCGCGCATCCGCTCCATCGAGCGCATCTGCTTCACGGTCAGCGGCGCGGTCACGACTCGAACCATGATCGTCAGGATGATGATCGCGACGCCATAGTTCCGCACGACCGAGTAGAGCATCGCGAGTAGCGTCGAGAAGAAACCCGTGAGCGGCTCGACCCACGACCAGCCGAGATCGATCGAGTGAAGCGTCTCGCCACCGAACGCCACGAGTCGGTCCATTTCCTTGGGTCCGATGTAACCGCGCAACTCATGGGCGAGCGATCGGCCCGGCGGAACCACCGTTTCAGCGAAAGAGAGTTCGGTCACCCCCGAGATCCCAGGCTCCAGCGCGGCGATGCGAACCGTCGCGAGTTTCCGATTGTCGGGCACGATCGCCGTCAAGAAATACGTGGTCTGGATCCCCGCCCAGTCGATTTCTCCCACGTAGTCCGTGGAAATCGCTGGTTTTCGGCCGGTAATCGATTGGAAAAAGCCCCCGCGACCAAGTCCTTTGAGCGGCTGTTGAACGCGGCTGCCGTCCTCGAGCGCGGCGAGCGCCTGCTCGCTGAAATCGCTCGCCTTCCTCTCGTACGCGGGGACGTCAATCTGAAAGCGCGGCGCCACGGCAACCGTCGAATCATTCGCGACTTCGATCAGGACCCGAAACGCATAAGAGTCCGGCTCGAATTTGAAGGTCTTGCGGACCGCAATGCCGGCGTCGCGGATTTCGAACGAAATCTCTGTCGAATCTTGCGCAACCACGTCGAACACCCGATCGCCGAGGTCGCCGATTCCGAGCTCGACAAATCGAGTCAGCAGCAATGGCCGCGCGCCGGGCGCAGTCGCTACAAGCTCGACGCGAGGTGCCGCGGGATCGGAGGTTTCGCGGAAGTTCGTAAGTCCCCAGCGCGAGATGCCAGCGCCGCGGCTCGTGAGTTCAGCGGTGTAGAGCGGCATTTGGATCTCGATCCGCCGCTCTGCGGCTTCGGCCCGAATGGGCTGCTCCGCTTGCGCGGCGGGCTGCCGCAGAGCGCCGGCGGCGGATGCCGCCGGCGCCGGTTCAGCTGCCGGTCGCTCTGCAAAATCATTCCTGGAATCAACGACTTCACTGGATTCAGCTGCACCATCAGGCGCGCTCGTTGGGCGCTTGGAATCTCCGCTCAGGTACATCCAGCCCGCGAGAACGGCGAAAGAAAGCGCGCATGCGAGAATGAAATTACGATCCATCGCTCATCCGCCGAGGAACTGGATCGTAGCCGTTGCCCCCGCAGGGGTGACAACGCAAAAGCCGCTGACTCGCGAGCCACGAGCCCTTCAGCAAACCGAATTGGTTGATCGCGCCGATCGCGTAATTCGAACAGCTTGGCTCAAAGCGGCAGACAGGACCGATAAGCGCCGAAATGGCCAGTTGGTAGACCCGCAACAGCCACACCGCGAATGCTCCTCCGATGCGCGTCATTCGAGTCGGGCGGCTGCTCGACCGTCCCCGCGCGCCGGTGGTGCGCAAACCGTTTCGTCCAGGATGCTCGCAATCTCGCAGCCCGAGAGCTCCCGCGCCGGCTGCCGAGCGATTACCACGATGTCTGAGCTGCGCGGCAGCTGATTCTTTCGCCGTCGGAACCACTCCCGAATGCGGCGCTTGACGCGGTTGCGAACTACCGAATTTCCGACGCGCTTGCTGACCGTGACACCTAGCCGCGAACGCTCTTGCTTCAGCTCGCAGCTTCGATCTTGGGAGCCCGCGGCAATCACGACTGTAAAAGCACCCGCTGTCCGGCGCTTTCCGGACTTCAGCGTTTTTTTGAAATCTCGAGAGTGCAGGATCCGATCCGCTCGACGGAAGCGGCCCGTTTTCGCGATCACGGTCCTACTTCGAGGGAATGCTAGCTGCGAGGCGCTTGCGGCCCTTGGCCCGGCGGCGCTTGAGTACCGCGCGGCCCGCTCGGGTCTTCATTCGCGCACGGAATCCATGCGTGCGCTTGCGGCGGATGCGGCTCGGTTGATAGGTTCGCTTCATCGGAGGCCTTCCATTTTCGTTGTTCGTTGTTTCGTTGTTCTCGGAGGTAGCGGAAACAGCGCGTCGACGTACTTCTCGGGCATCCTGCGTCCGATCGACGCTGTCGTCTTACCGCGTTTGCTGAAAGCCCGTTGCAGACCGCTCTGTTGGAATCGAAACCTCGTTATTATTGGCTCACCAATCTCGTTATTATTGGCTCACCAATTGGAAATACTCAGGGGCGAAAGGGTAGCGACCACCCGAACCGGGCGCCAATCATCTTGCTAATTCCCCTCAATCTCCTCAGCGGGAGGCTCCGCTCATGTTAAGATCTTCTCGTCGGGTCGTAGACCCCGCCTCCTCCGCGGATCTCCAGCCCGGAAACATCGATTCCGACAGGCGCCAAACCTGATCTCGGTCATTGAGTTCGGCCTCTTTTGTCGGGTTTTGCCAAGGCTTATTATTATCAAATACTAAGTCTTTAGAAGAACAAAAAGGACACAGGGAACGGGATGAAACTCACAATATCGAAGTCGGAACTCCAAAAGGGCCTCACCCGGATTCAATCGATCGTCGAAAAGCGCAACACGATGCCGATTCTCGCGAACGTTCTTCTCGATGCAACAGAGAAAAAAGGCAAGACCCTCACGATGGCTGCCACCGATCTCGAGGTGGGCATTCGCGGTTCTCACCCCGCCGATATCACGACAGCTGGAAAAGCCACCGTATCTGCGAAGAAATTCTACGAAATCGTACGCGAACTCCCCGACGAACCCATTTTGATCGAAGTCACGGCAAACGCATATCTTCAGATTCGATGTGATCGCGCTCAGTTCGTGCTCGCCGGGAATGCTCCGGAGGAGTACCCGACGCTACCGAGCTTCAATTCGAGCAAGACGACGCCCGTTCAGGCGATTTTTCTCTCGGAGATGATCGAGCGAACGATGTATGCGGCCTCGGCCGATGAGACGCGGTACAACTTGAACGGCGTTTACTTCGAGCAGTTGGCTGATTCAGACAAGACACGGATGGTGGCGACGGATGGCCATCGTCTTGCCGTCGTAGACCGTGTCCTTGGCCCCAAACTCGATGGTCTCAAATCCGGTGTCATTATTCCGCGAAAGGGACTGGCGGAACTCAAGCGGCTGCTTGACGAAGAGGATACCGACGAAATCCAGCTGGGATTTGAGGGCAATAGCCTCCTCGTGCAAAAAAACAACGTCACACTCGCAATGCGACTCATCGAAGGCGAGTTTCCCAATTACCACCAGGTGATCCCGCGCGAAACAACGATCAATCTGACGGTTCCCGTCGAAGCATTGTCTCGCGCCCTTCGACGTGTGGCACTCTTCTCGGCCGAGCGCAGCCGCGCGGTCAAGTTCGAGCTTTCCGATGGTCAACTGCGACTGAGCTCCAATAACCCGGATCTCGGCGACGCACAGGACGAACTCGACGTCGACTACGCGGGCGAATCCCTCACCGTAGCCTTCAATGCGAAGTATCTCGCGGACGCGTTAAATAGCGTCAAAGCCAAGGAGGTTCGTCTTGGCTTCAAGGACGCGACCTCGCCGGCTCGGCTTACGGCTGCTGGTGACGACGACGCGCTAGCGGTTGTCATGCCGATGCGGGTCTGACGCGATTTCTCGGCTCTTTTCGAGCCTTTACGCGGACTTAGCCATTTTGTAAGCTCCGCTCACCAATTCGGTGAGTCGTTCGCCCGCTGCCTGTAAATCCGCTCGCCGCACGCTCATCCGCGCAAGGAACAGATTCATTTGAATTTGTATGACGCCAGATCCATCGAGGTTCTCGAGGGCCTCGATCCGGTGCGCAAGCGTCCGGCGATGTACATCGGAACCACGGGTCCCGATGGGCTCCATCACCTCGTCTACGAAGTCGTCGACAATTCCGTCGACGAAGCCGTTGCGGGCTTTTGTACCGATATTCAGGTAGCGATCCATCAAGGCAACAGCGTCACGGTGACCGACAACGGCCGCGGTATCCCCGTGGACATGCACCCCACCGAAAAGCGCCCCGCCGCCGAAGTCGTGATGACTACGCTGCACGCAGGCGGAAAGTTCGATTCCAAGACCTACAAGGTCTCTGGCGGTCTCCACGGGGTTGGCGTCTCGGTCGTCAACGCACTCTCTGTTCACCTGGAGCTCGAAATCCGCCGAGACGGCAAGGTCTGGCGTCAGACCTACGAACGCGGACAACCCACCTCGGGGATCGACGAGATCGGCGTGACGGAGAACACCGGCACGCGCGTGACGTTCTCCCCGGATCCAACCATCTTCCAGATGACCGACTTCTCGTTCGATGTGCTGTCCCAGCGGCTGCGCGAACTTTCGTTCCTGAACGCGGGTTTACGCATCCAGATCCGCGACGAGCGCTCCGGCAAGGGTCACGATTTCTGTTACGAGGGCGGGATCGTCTCGTTCGTCGAACACCTGAATCGCGCACGCGCACCGCTTCACACCCCGCCGATCCTCGTGACCGGGGAGCGCAGCTTCACAACGCTCCACGGAGAAGTCCCGGTGCAAATCGAGATCGCCGTCCAGTACAACGATTCCTACAACGAGAGCGTGTTTTCCTTCGCGAACAACATCAACACCGTCGAGGGCGGAACGCACTTGATCGGCTTTCGAACCGCGCTCACCCGCACCCTCAACCGCTACCTCACCAATCAAAAGAAAAATGGCAAAGATTCCGGCGAGCCGATCAGCGGAGACGATACGCGTGAGGGGCTCACCGCCGTGATCTCCGTGAAGCTCCCGCAGCCGGAATTCGAGGGGCAGACCAAGGCAAAGCTCGGCACGAGCGAGGTGCGCGGCATCGTCGAGGGGATCGTCTACGACAAGCTCGGCGACTACCTCGAGGAAAACCCCGCGACCGCGAGGCTGATCCTGTCGAAGATCCAGGACGCCGCGCGCGCGCGGCTGGCCGCGCGAAAAGCGCGCGATCTGGCGCGCCGCAAGGGCGCTCTTTCCGACCACAGCCTGCCCGGAAAGCTGGCCGACTGTCAGGAGCGCGAGCCGTCGAAGGCCGAACTCTTCATCGTCGAGGGCGACTCCGCGGGCGGCACCGCCAAGCAGGGTCGATCGCGCGAAACCCAGGCGATCCTGCCGATTCGCGGCAAGATCCTGAACGTCGAGCGAGCGCGCCTCGACCGGATGCTCTCGAGTACGGAGATCCAGGCGCTGATCGCCGCGATTGGCTGTGGGATCGGATCCGACTTCGACGTCACGAAGGCCCGCTACCACAAAGTCATCATCATGACCGACGCCGACGTGGACGGCAGTCACATTCGCACCCTGCTGCTCACCTTCTTCTTTCGCCAGATGAAGGAGTTGATCGACGCGGGCTATCTCTACATCGCGCAGCCGCCGCTATTCAAGGTGAAAAAGGGCAAGAGCGAGCGCTACATCAAGGATGAGCGGAGCCTCGAAGAGCATCTCCTCCAGCTCGCGCTCGAAAACGCCGAGGTCACGCCCCAAGGCTCGACGGCGCGGCTCGACACCGCCGCGCTGCGCCGGCTGCTCGAGCGCGCGAGCCATTACCGCGCGCTGTTGGAGCGATTGGAACTACGGCGCCTCGACAGCTGGCTGATCGACACGGTGGTCAGTGCAGGCGTGCCGAGAGAAGCGGATTTCGTCGACGAGACGGCGCTGCGCGAAGTGATCGCACCGCTGATCGACGCGCGCTTCGAGTTGCTGTATCCGAACTTCGAGCCCGTGAGCTGGACGACGTCAGCAGATCCGGAGCACGGCGGTTTTCGGCTCGTGGCGGGTGCGAGGAGATCGGGGGTCGTCTACCAGACCGCACTCGATACCGAGTTCATCCGCTCGGCCGACTACGTGCGCCTCGCGGAAACCCACGCCGAGATCGCGCGCGTCGGCTCGGGCCCGTTCCGCGTTAGTCGCCCCGGTGAATCCCAGGCCGAAGAAATCGTCAGCCCCGTCGCGCTGCTCAAACACCTGCTGAAGATCGGCGAGAAGGGGCTCACCATCCAGCGCTACAAAGGATTGGGGGAAATGAATCCCGACCAACTCGCAGACACCACGCTCGACGCGGGGAATCGGACCCTGCTCCAGGTTCGGGTGCCCGACCCCGTCGAGGCGGACCTCGCGTTTACGACGCTCATGGGCGACGACGTGGAGCCGCGACGCGAATTCATCGAGCGCAACGCGCTCGAAGTGCAAAACCTCGACGTCTAGGAAGCCGCCGCCGTGAGTGAAGAACCGAGACTGCCCGAGGAAGGCGCCTCCGGAGGAGATCCGGGGGGAGGCGCACCGCCGGAATTCAGCCACGTGCCCGTCAACATCGAAGACGAGGTGCGGCGCTCGTTTCTCGACTATTCGATGTCGGTCATCATCAGCCGTGCGCTGCCCGACGTGCGCGACGGCCTCAAGCCCGTCCACCGGCGCATCCTCTACGCGATGAACCAGGAAGGCTTGCTCTCGACGCGCAGTTATTCCAAGTCTGCCGGAGTCGTCGGCGAGGTCCTAAAGCACTATCACCCGCACGGCGACAGCGCGGTCTACGATTCGATGGTCCGAATGGCCCAGGACTTCTCGCTCCGCTACCCGCTCATCGACGGACAGGGCAACTTCGGATCGATCGACGGCGATCCGGCTGCCGCGTATCGCTACACCGAAGCGCGTCTGCATCCCATCGCCGAGGAGATGCTCCAGGACATCGATCGCGAGACCGTCGACTTCGTGCCGAACTTCGATGGCGGTGTCCAGGAACCGGTAGTGCTTCCGGCGCGCTTCCCGAATCTGCTCGCGAACGGATCGTCGGGTATCGCGGTTGGGATGGCGACGAACATCCCGCCCCACAATCTGCGCGAGCTCTCGTCGGCGATCGTGCTCGAAGCCAAGAATCCGCGCTGCACGCTCGACGAGCTGCTCGAGAGGCTGCCCGGGCCGGACTTCCCGACCGGCGCGATGATCTGCGGCAGGGACGGAATCCGGTCTGCGTACGCGACGGGCCGCGGTCTGCTCACGGTGCGCGCGCGCGCGGAATTCGAGGAGAGCAAGCGCGGGCCGCGGATCGTCATCACCGAGATCCCCTACATGGTCAACAAGGCGTCACTGCTCGAGCGGATTGCCGAACTCGTGCGCGCCGGCAAGATCGACGGCGTCACCGACCTGCGTGATGAATCGAATCGCCTTGGCATGCGCGTGGTCGTCGAGTTGCGCCGCGACGCGCAAGGCGAGGTCGTCCTCAATCAGCTCTACAAGCAAACGCCGCTCCAATCGACCTTCGGCGTGAACCTGCTCGCGCTCGTGAACGGCCGACCGCAGCTGCTCTCGCTCAAGCAGGCGATCCGGCACTTCATCGACTTTCGCGCAGAAGTCGTCGTGCGTCGCGCGACCTACGATCTTGCCCACGCCCAGGCGCGCGCGCATCTGCTCGAGGGCTTCGAGATCGCGCTCGACAACCTCGACGAAGTCATCGCGATCATTCGCGCTTCCGAGTCGACCGCCGACGCGCGCAATCGGCTGATCGAGCGCTTCGAGCTCAGCGAAAGACAGACCAACGCAATCCTCGAAATGCGCCTGCGCGCGCTGACAGCGCTCGAGCGCCAGCGCGTACTCGACGAACTCGCAGAAATACGCGCAAAGATCGCGGATCTCGTGGCTCTGCTCGCGAGCGACACGAGGATCCTCGAAGTCGTGATCGAGGAGGTTCAGCAGATCAGCGAGCGCTTCGGCGACGAGCGCAGGACCGAGCTCGTCGGTCCGGTCGAGGGGATCAGCACCGAGGATCTGATCGTCGAAGAGGACATGGTGGTTACCGTGTCCAACAGCGGATACATCAAACGCAATCCGCTGACCCAATACCGCGCGCAGCGGCGCGGTGGCAAGGGCGTGAAGGGCATGGCGGCGCGCGAGGAGGATTTCGTCGAGCGCCTGTTCGTCGCCTCGACCCACGCCTACATCCTGTTCTTCACCACGCGCGGGCGCGCCCACTGGCTGAAGGTCCACGAGCTACCGCAGCTCGGTCGCGCCGCGCGCGGCCGCGCGCTCAACAACGTGCTCCAGCTCGCCGAGGGCGAGCGCGTCCAGGCGACGTTGCCCGTGCGGAGCTTCGACGACGTCGAGGGCGATTACGTGCTGCTCTGCACCCGCAAAGGCGTGATCAAGAAGTCGCCGCTTTCCGCGTTCTCGAATCCGCGCCGCGGCGGAATCATCGCGATCAACCTCGATTCCGAGGACGAATTGATTGCGACCTGTCGAACCAATGGATCGCAAGAGGTCATCATTGCGAGCCGCGGCGGCAAGTCGATCCGCTTTCCCGAGGAACAGGTGCGGCCGATGGGGCGGGCGGCCGCCGGTGTTCGCGGGATGACGCTGGCGCCGGGGGACCAGGTCGTCGGGATGGAGATCCTCTCTCCCGGCGCGACGATTCTCACCATCACCGAAAAGGGTTATGGCAAGCGGACGCCGCTCGACGACTACAGGCTGCAGCGGCGCGGTGGCCAGGGAGTGATCACGATCCGAACCTCGGAGCGCAACGGCAAGGTCGTGCGCGTCGCGCAGGTGGTTGGTGACGACGAGGTCATGCTGATCACCGACGGCGGCAAAGTGCTGCGCTGCCCCGTGAGTGGAATCTCGACGATGGGTCGCGCAACCCAGGGCGTGCGCGTGATGAATCTGGACAGCGGCGAACGGCTGGTCTCGATGGCGCGAGTCGCCGAGAGCGACGACGACGACGAAGCTTCACTCGGGGAAGAGGGCCCCGCAAAGAACGCGCCGCAGAAGGGCAAGGGCAATGCGGCGGGATCCAACGGCGCGGAGCCGAGCGAAACCGACGACGACGAGGGCGCCTAGCAGCTCGAACCCGGAACGGGTTCGAGCTGCGCCGCAAGGGAAGCGAAGCTTCCCCCGCTAGCCCGAAGAGGCCACAGCGTGAGCATCGATCGCTCGAAGCAACTCTTCAAACGCGCCCAGCGCGTGATCCCCGGCGGTGTCAACAGCCCCGTGCGCGCGTTCGGCGCGGTCGGCGGTGTTCCGCGCTTCATCGCGCGCGGCAAGGGCTGCCGCATCTGGGATGCCGACGGCAACGAGTACATCGACTTCGTCGGATCCTGGGGGCCGCTGATCGCGGGCCACGCGAACCCGTCGGTGCTAAAGGCGCTGCGCAGCGCGATGGTGTCGGGAACGAGCTTCGGCGCACCGACTGAACTCGAGGTCGAGCTCGCCGAAATGATTGCAGGCGCGCTGCCGAGCGTGAAGAAGCTGCGGATGGTGAGTTCGGGCACCGAGGCGACGATGAGCGCGCTTCGACTCGCGCGCGCCGCGACGGGCCGCGAGCGCGTCCTCAAGTTCGAGGGCTGCTACCACGGCCACGTCGACGCGCTGCTGCTCGGCGCGGGGAGCGGCGTTGCGACCCTCGGCATCCCGGGCTCACCGGGTGTACCCGCCTGCTACGCGGGCCTCACCATCCAGGCGCCCTACAACGATGTCGGCGCGGTGCGCCAGGCCTTCGAGCGCTGGGGGGACGAGATCGCGTGCGTGATCGTCGAGCCGCTCGCGGGCAACATGGGCTGCGTGGCGCCGCTGCCGGGATTTCTCGAAGAGCTGCGCGAGTGCTGCGATCGATCCGGCGCGCTGCTGATCTTCGACGAGGTCATCACGGGCTTCCGGCTCGCCTGGGGTGGCGCGCAGAAACGCTACCGCGTGAAGCCGGACCTCACCTGCCTCGGAAAGATCGTCGGCGGCGGCCTGCCAGCGGCCGCCTACGGAGGCCGCGGAGATCTGATGGACCAGCTCGCGCCCGAAGGCTCCGTCTACCAGGCGGGCACGCTCTCCGGCAACCCACTCGCGATGGCGGCCGGCCTCGCGACGCTGCGCGAACTCGCCAAGCCCGGAAGCTACGAACGCCTCGAGGCGACTTCCCAGCGCATGGCGGCGGGCCTGATCGAAATCGCGCGCGACGTTGGGGTCGAATTTACCGCGGTGGCCGTCGGCGGCGTGTTTGGCTTCTTCTTCCACCCGGGCCCAGTGCGAAACTTTGCAGACGCCCAGAAGGCCCACGCGGGGCGCTTCCAGCGCTTCTTCCAGAGCATGCTCGAACAGGGCATCTATCTCGCGCCGTCCCCCTACGAGTGCGGCTTCGCGTCGCTCGCCCACAAGCCCCGGGACATCGACGCCGCGCTGGCGGCCGGACGCGTCGCGATGCAGAAAGCCGCGAGGCTGCGTTGAGCCGCTCCCGGCCGTTGGCTAGGATGCGCGCCGTCCTGCGGGATCGCGAATTGCAGCGCTGGCCGGGGGATGCCGTGTTTTCGGTCGCCGTTCCGGCATGACGGACCCGCAGCACGAGAAGAAGTCTCAGGCCGCTGATAATCGGCGACAGGGTGCGGTCTATCAGGGCGCATTCGAAGCTGTATTCGCGCTGTTGATTGCGGTCGGCCTTGGCTACTGGTTGGACGGGGTTTTCGACACCGCACCCGTGCTTCTTCTGATTGGAACCGCCATCGGGTTCGGGTCCTTCAGCGTTCGATTGATTCGCCTCGGCCGTTGGGTGCACGGCGCAGAATCAGATGAGTCGAACGAAGTCGACGACTCACACAACGAGAGCAAATGATCAGCATCGATCCCATAGAGCGCTGGAACATCGCGATTTCCGCGGGCGCAGTCGCGACTTCGCTCGCGCTCGCGACGCCCGCGTTTGCGACGAGTCTCGCGGTCGGGGCTGCGCTCGAAGCCGCGAACTTCCGCGCGCTGCGGCGCTCTGCGCAATTTCTGTTCTGGGGCGTGATGCCCGGCCAACGCGCATGGGCGGCCGTTTTTGGCTTGCGGTTCAGCCTGCTCGCCGTCGGGATCTGTGCGGCGCTCTACTTGGGTGCGGACGCCGCGGCCTTATTGATCGGGCTCTCGCTGGTGATGCCCGCGACGCTGATCGAAGCCTGGCGCTCGCGACCGCCGATCGACGCAAGCGCACGGCGACTCGAAGACGATGATCCGAGCTGGGATCGCTGGAATCCCTGGCTGGCGCGCGAGTCGAAGCCGAGTGACGAAGACGAGGAGGAGAGCGGGTGAACATCTACACCCCGCTCGAATCCGCGGTCCCGTGGGTGATCCAGGCGGCCATCCTTGCGGGCATCTTGATGCTCGCTGCCGGAATGCTGATCCGCCGAAGGATCGCCGCCGAGCATGGTGGGCTGGTTCCCGACGAGGGCGTCACGCTGCGCAATTGCTTCGAGGTCGTCATCGAGGCTCTCGCAAATCTGGCGCGCGACCGAATCGGCGACGATTGGCGCAAGTACTTTCCGATCGTCGGCACGATGTTCGTCTTCATCTTGTTTTCGAACCTGATCGGACTCCTGCCGGGAGTCGGGGGTGCGACGTCGGACGCGAACACTACCTGGGCCTGGGCGGTGATTTCCTGGTTGGTCTACACCTGGGTGGGCGTCGCGAAGCACAAGCAGAAATACTTGATCAAGTTCATGGGGCCGAGCTTCTTCGAACGCAAGATCTTTGGTCGAACCGTGCATTTCCGCCTGTTGGCTCCGGTGATGCTCGCGATCGAATTGCCGCTGGATCTGGCGCGAATCCTGACGCTCGCCGTCCGGCTACTCGCAAACATGTTCGCTGACCACACCGTCATCGCGGTCTGGATTTCGCTGGTTCCGATCGGCGTTCCCGCAATTTTCATGGGACTGGGATTGATCGTCTCGTTCCTGCAGGCCTTCATCTTTTCTCTACTCACCATGATCTACATTGGTTTGGCGCTCGAGGAGCCCCACTAGAGGGGCCTCGGCAAAGAGCCACGCTCAGCAAGGAGACAACTGTGATTCACAAATTTGGAAAAGTCGCACTCTGGACCCTGTTCATGGTCGCGCTGCCGATGGTGGCGGGCGCCGAAGACGGCAGCGGCGGTGACGGAAAGTGGGGTTACGCGCTCGGCGCGGGCCTCGCGATCGGGCTCGCCGGGCTTGGCTGCGGGATCGGGCAAGGCCTCACCGCGGGAAACACCACCGCCGGTATCGCGCGCAATCCGGGCGCATCGGGCACGATGTTCACGAGCTTCATCCTCGGCATGGTGCTGATCGAGTCGATCGCCATCTACGGACTCGTGATCGCCTTCATGTTACAGGGCAAGATCTGATCATCGCAGCGGAATGCGGAGCCGCCGGGCGGAAACTCGGTGTGGAACTCACCCCTGTAGGATTCCACGCCGAACCCAGTGTCGCCGCCCGACGACTCCAGTCCCGCCTGCCCCCGGTCCCTTGAAGGGGCGTTGGCGGGTGTGCCCGAAGGCACAGCGCTCGTAGAGCAAGTGCCGTGCCGAAGGGCGGGCGGCCGGCTCGTTCGGGTTTTCGCAGCGGCGTCGAGGACTTCCATGTTCGAAGCCGACTCGGGTTGCGCGCTGCGTGAACGACTTGCGGTCGTGTGCCCGTGAACGGCGGACGACTCATCGCGTTCGAGGGCATCGACGGCAGCGGCAAGAGCACGCAGCTCGAGCGGCTCGCTGCGCGCTTGCGCGCGGCCGGCCGCGAGGTCGTCAGCACGCGCGAGCCCACGGAGTTTCCGAGCGGTCAGCGCATTCGCGAGATGGCGCGCTCGGGCAAGCCGCTCGATCCCGCCGAAGAGCTGCGCTGGTTTGTCGAAGACCGGCGCGCACACGTCGCGAATACGATCGCGCCCGCACTGCGCGCGGGTCAGATCGTGCTGACCGACCGCTACTTTCTCTCGACCGTCGCCTATCAGGGTGCGCGCGGGCTCGACGCCGAGCAGATTCTCGCGGACAGCGAGGCCGAATTTCCGATTCCCGACCTCGTTTTGCTGCTCGAGATCGACCCCCAGCAGGCGCTCACGCGCGTGCACGCGCGCGGCTCGCAACTCGAAGGCGTGTTCGAACAGCGCGCGTTCCTGTCTCGTGTCGCCACTGTCTTCGCCAGCGTGAAGCGCCCCTATCTAGAGCGCATGCCAGGTGACGGCGCGCCAGACGAGATCGAAGCCAGCATCGCCGAGCGCGTCCGCAAACGGCTCGGCCTCGGCTAGCGGGGGAAGCTTCGCTTCCCTTGCGGCGCCCCTCGAACCCGGAACGGGTTCGAGCGGCTAGCGCGAAGCGCGCTGAATCGGCAAGCCACGCGGGAAGATCGCTCCTGTGCCCGCCCTCGCGCCGTTGCTCGATGCACGGCGCGCAAGTCTCGAAGTGCGTGGCACCCTCCCCACTTGCCGGCTGAGAGCGCGAAAAAGAAACCCAGCGAGCTGAAGGCCGCCATCTAAGGGCGCGTCACTTGGGGGTTAAGAGCGCGTCACTTGGGGGTTAAGAGCGCGTCACTTGGGGCGGCGACGGGGGGCGATCGGG
>CAZBSV010000119.1:0-3484 GCA_964494795.1 uncultured Spirochaetales bacterium
CCGATGGCGAATCAAGATGAGAACCTCTGGCTCGTCTTCAACGGCGAGATCTACAACTACGTCGAGCTCGCGGAAGACCTGAAAACCCGGGGCCACCAGTTCCGCTCCAGCTCCGACAGCGAAGTGATCCTGCATCTCTACGAGGAGATGGGGACCGACTGTCTCGAACGGCTCAATGGGATGTTCGCGTTCGCGATCTGGGACCGCCGAAAGCGGACGCTCTTCGGCGCGCGAGATCGCTTCGGCATCAAACCCTTCTACTATCACCACACTCCAGAGCGCTTCCTATTCGCATCCGAGATCAAGGCCATTCTCGAAGATCCGACTGTCCCGCGCATACCCAATCACCAAGCGATCGCCGACTACCTCTTTTGCGGTCAGCCGCTCGCGGGTCGCACTTTCTTCGATGGAATCGAAGAAGTGCGCCCGGGCTGGGCGTTCGTGCTCAAAGACGGCGCACTGCGGCACTGGGAATATTGGCGCCTCTCGTACGATTACGACTTCAATCGCACGGATGCACAGGTGATCGAGGAGGTCGCGGCATTACTGGACGATGCCGTGAGGATCCACTGCCGCAGCGACGCACCCTTGGGTTGCCACCTGAGCGGCGGGCTCGATTCGAGCACCGTGGCCTGTCTGACGACGCGTCACCGCGGGCCGGTGAAATCTTTCTCGATCCGCTCGCCGGGAGGGGCGTTCTACGATGAAACGCCCTACGCGAAAGCCGTCTCGCGCCACGCGGGCACGCAATACTTCGAGGCCACCGTCGACGCGGGGGATCTTTCGCGACTCACGTCCAAATTGCTCTGGCACATGGACATGCCAATGCCGGGCAGCGGAGGGGTGAACTACTACGCGGTTTCTCGTCTGGCTGCCGATCACGTGAAAGTGTCTCTCACAGGGCATGGAGGCGACGAAGTCTTCGCAGGTTATCCGGGGCAGTTCGAGATGGCTTTCGGCACCCGCAGCATGTTCGACACGACCAATCAGCCTGCTGTTCAGCGCGCAGAGCTTGGCTATCGACTGCAGATGCTCTGGCGTTCGAAGGGCTGGGGAGGCTTGGCGGACCGCCTTCGCCGGCGCTACGCGCAAACGAAGGAGCGATCGCTCGAAGAACGCTGGATCCAGTTGCGGGGCGGCCTCGCGCCCCAGGATACCCCGCAACTGAATCCGGGCTTTGTCGAGAGCCTGGAGGGCTTTTCGCCAGTCGACGATTACCTCGCGTCCTTTCACAGCCCGCCGACCGAAGAGGTCCTCGACCGTTGCCTTCATCACGATCTGCGCCACTACGTCGCCAAATTGCTCTTCATGGAAGATCGCGTCAGCATGGCGGTGTCGCTGGAATCGCGGGTGCCCCTGCTCGACTACCGAATTGCCGAATTCGTCGCGAGTGTTCCTCCGGAACAGAAGGTGAGAGGTCACGTGCCCAAGTTTCTGTTGCGCGAGGCCGCGAAGAGATGGCTACCGGCCGAAGTGCTCGAGCGCCGCGACAAGGTCGGCTTTCCGATGCCCACCCAACAGTGGTTCGGGAACGAACTCGCCGGTGATCTTCAGCAAGTACTCGGAAGTGCCGCCTCGCGCAAACGCGGGATCTTTCGCGAATCGGTGCTCGGCGATCGGAACTTCTGGATCACCAAAGGCTGGGAAGCCCTGAACATCGAACTCTGGTATCGCATCTTCATCGAGCGCGACGTCGATCCCGGCACGCGTCTGGGGGAGATCGATTAGTCGTTCGCAGGCCGCAGCGCCAGCGAGATGACTTCGACGCGCCCGTCTCGGCTCAGAAACTTGCGATCGGCGGCGATGATTCGATCGGCCCAGACGTCCTCGATCTGGAAAGGTTGTCGCTCGGGGTCCGTCAGTTGGACCAACCAGACCGCGTCTGCATTGGCCGTGTAGTCTCGAAGATCTTCATCCGTACTCAGCAGGCGACGCTGCGACCACAGCTCGCGCGTACTCTGTTCCCGGCTGACGTCTCCGAAGATCGGCCGCCCGCGCGGGTAGAAGACCGCGTGATCCAGATCCAGATAGTAAGAGAGCGGAGGGAGCACGACGGCGATGATTGGTATCCGCTGGCCAGATGCGGCCTGAGTTTCGAGGAATTCGGCGGAAGATGTGTAGTCGTAGCGCGGGTACCAGACCGCATCGCGGCCTTCGAACCGACCGATCCGAAAACTAGCCTCGGGCTCAGCGACTTGGATGAGGTGCCGGGGACTAAAATCCGAACCGAGCGCGAAGAACGCGAGAAAGATCAAGGCCGCGATGGCGCCAGTGCGCGCCGCGCAGCGCGGGAGGATCGCCTTCGTCAACTGCAGGATGGATAGAGCCACTGTGTAGAGCGCGATGGGATAGATGAAATACGCATAACGCGTTCCGGTTTCGAGCGAATTGATAACACCGAACGCAATCGCCACGATCACGAGTGGCAGCGCGGGGTTTCGGGCGAGGATTGCGGGTGGCTGCTTGCGATTCGTCCAAAGCTGATAGGCGATGGCGAGCGCCGTGAGCGCGCCAACTCCCGGAAGCGCAAGCGCCCAGGGCAGCGCGATCGGGGTGTAGAAGTCGGGCCAGCCGAAGAACGCGCGACGCAGCGCGCCCAAGAGCGAGCTCGGGCCGTTCTCGCCCACCGGGATCCAATCCCTTGTGATAGCGGCATACGCTAGCCACGCGATCGCGATCAGCGACGAAGCCACAAGCGCAGTGCGATAGCGGCGGTTTTCTTCGCCACCGCGGTGGACTTCGTGACGAAACAACAGCAGAGCCGCGCAAGCGAAACTGACGATCAGTGAATGAAGCACCGCGGAGACAATCAATAGGCCCGCAACGCCTGCCGCGGCCCAATTGCGACTACCGCGAAACTTGATGGCGGATGCGGGAATGATGGCGCTGAGCGCGAGCGCGGCGATCAGTGCTTTCAGCGATGTACTCGGATCACTGCTGACGTGCCAGAAGGGGAAATCGGGAAGTCGCAGCATCGTCGACCCGGCTCCGACGTAATCGCTCGGGTATTGGGCGACCACACCCCAATTTCTGAAATCGATCCGGGTATAGCCGAAGCAGCCCAGCGCAGTCGCGGCGCTCACGAGCGCGTATCGGAAAGCGTGCGCTCGGGTGGGAAAGCGGGGAGTACGGGCTTCGACCAGCAGCGGAACAAAGAGGAGAGGAAGCAAGAACACGCCGAGGCCATGGGTCACGACCATTGCGACCGCCGCGACGTGTGCGAGGTAGCGCCGATCCCAGCGGTTGCCGAGCAGCGCGCGGTAATAGGCGAGCAGATAGGCGATCGTGGCGAACTGGAAGCCCGCATACATCCGCGCGAAGCGCGAGAACTCGACCTCCCACGAAGAGACCAGCAGCGCGACGGCCAATACGGCAGCGAGCGCGCAGCCCAGGCGTGGACGCGCAAAGACGAACAAGAGGACGACGCTCCCCAACCCGAACAGAGCTGCGGGAAGGCGCTTCGCGAATCCGGAATCCCCAAATA
>CAZBSV010000120.1:0-7150 GCA_964494795.1 uncultured Spirochaetales bacterium
AAGTTGTCGCTGCCGTCCACGATCACGTCGTAGCCGGCGAAGAGTTCGAGTGCGTTTTCGGAAGTCAGCGCCACCGGGTAGGTGTGGACCTCGACGTCCGAATTCATCGCCTCGATGCGCGCGCGGGCGACCTCGACCTTCGGCTTTCCGATGTCGGCGGTGGTGTAGAGAACCTGGCGCTGGAGGTTCGAGGCGTCGACTCGATCGAAATCGATGATGCCGATCGTCCCGATTCCCGCGGCCGCCAGATATTGGGCGAGCGGGCAACCGAGACCGCCCGCGCCGATCAGCAGCACCCGGGCTTCGAGCAGCCGCAGCTGTCCCTCGACACCGACCTCAGTCAGGCTCAGGTGGCGCCGGTAGCGATCGAATTGCTCGGACCGCAGGGGCGGTCGGGAACCGGACATCTCGCGAACGCTATCCGAGCCGGGCAGTGTCTGCGAGAGTTTTGTCGCGTGGGATCGGCACCCTGCCGCTGGGTGCCTCTACTGCTGCGGCTTCTTCTTCGGAGGCATCACGACGACCTCGTAGGCGACTTTGGGCTCGTCGACCATCTTCCACGACGCACTCACCCAATCGCCCTTTTCGATCGCCTGCCAGCTCGACTTCACGCCCGTGACCGTCGTCGCCGCAGAGCGGCGAAACGACACCCGGTCTCCCCGATCGTTGACGATCACCATCTGGTCGCCCGAGATCTCGCTGACCTTCCCCGAAAATTCGCGGAACTCCGCCGAAGCGCTGTTCGAGAGCACGATCGCGAGCGCAGTCGCGACGAGCGCGCACACCGCGGTCCGGCCCGGAAGCTTGCGCATTTTCCACTTCTCCTCGCCGCCCGCTGCGCGATGTTCGATGGTGCCGGAGGCGGGATTCGAACCCGCACGGCCGTGAAGCCGGGGGATTTTTGAGGTCTCTCCGGCCATCCAAGTGATTGTAATCATTGAAGCAATTATGCGCGCGATGTGCGGCACATGAAATCTCCAGATCGGCACAAGCGAAGCCGATTCAGGAGGCGAGCGCAAGCGGGGAGATGCGAGTGAAAACGCAAAAGAGATGCCTACCGAAGAACGTCTACCTACGTGGCGAGACCTACTGGTGCGACGTCACCGTGAACGGACGACGCATGAGGCAGCCGCTGGCGAGACGCCGGAAGAGGCTGAACAACTCGCGCTGAGACTGCAAGCTGCGGCCGCTCCGCCCTCCCCTTCTCTTGACCTGCCACGCGTTTCGAAGCGATCACCCGCGACCCGGAATGCGAACCGATCGGCCTCGGCGCGCGGTGCAAAGCGATCAGTCACCAGCGCAGGGTCGATCGCGAAGCCTCGAGCGACGGTGCCGAGGGCCAGCGGTCCCAGCTTCGACGATCTCGTAGACCGCTATCTCGAGCGAGCGAAGATCATGACGAAGCCTCAGAGCTTCAAGTCGGCTCGTACCTCATCGGCCCGTCTGCTCACTCACTTCGGCGGCCGCTCCGTCTCGTCTCTCGATCCTGACGATCTCCGCCGCTTCATCTCAATGCGCCTGCGCACCGTCACTCGTGAGTTCGTCAATCGCGACCTGCGCTACCTCAAGGCGATCATCCGGCTTGCCTTCGAAGAGGAGCGGATCACGCGTCCGCCCTTCAAGATTCAGCTCCTCCGAACGACGAAGCGTCTGCCGACGATCCTCACAGCCTGCGAACTAACCCGCCTGTTCGATGCTGCCGAGCCTCGCGTGCGGCCGATGCTCATGACTGCCGCAATGACGGGCCTTCGCGCCGGTGAACTGCGAGCGCTCGAGTGGGGAGACGTCGACCTGATTCAGAGGGCATTGCGAGTTCGGGCGAAGCCTGCGATCGGATTCTCGCCGAAGAGTCACGCGGAGCGAGAGATCCCGATCAACCTACAACTCGCGACGGAATTGCAGGCGCATAGGGATCGCCTCACGCATGACGGCCACTCCGATCCAGTCTTCCAGTGCGACATTCGGCACGGTTCGCGGTGGGGTGACTCGGGTCTATGCCGAGCGGTTCGCGGCGTCTTCATGAGCGCTGGCCTGTATCGCACCGAGAATCGCCCAGGTCTCCACATGCTGCTCTGTTCCTTCGCGAGCCACGCTCTGAAACACACCGACATCGAGACAGTGCGTGAACTCGGCGGGTGGTCGGAGCTTGGGGTCGTGCAAAGGTACGTCGTGAGCAGCGGGCCGCGGAAGCGAGCCGCGGTGGAGCGTTTGGTGTTTGACGAAGAAGAGATCGGAGACTGAGGCTCCGGCGCTGCGCGATCAACGGTCGAGATTACCGGCTACACCTCATCCGGAAGCCTGGATGTTCGCGGATTCCAAAAGCGGGCCCATCCGAAAGAACAATTTCACTCGGAGGTTTTTGGTGGCCGCTGCGCGAACGCGCTGGCCTAGATGGAGTTAGATTTCACGACCTGCGGCACACAGCCGCTTCGCTTCTGCTGTCTGCTGGTGTACATCCAAAAATTGTTCAGGAGCGTCTTGGCCACAGCTCTGTCGTTCTTACGCTCGATGTCTACAGCCACGTTTTGGGCGGTCTTCAACGGGACGCTGCAGATCGGATTGATGAAGTTCTAGGCTGATCCGAATCTTCTCTTCGGCTGAAAACCGTCGTCGCGTCTTGCGCCGGATGTCGCGAACGGCCTTCTCGGCCGATGCCTTCTTCTCCATGGGTTTCTTCTCCTTTCGGAGCTGGAAACCCTCTCTTAGTTCATCGGTCTATTCTGTCCAAACTCGGCTGACGGCTCACAGGTTACACCAATTTCTTCCTGCTGTGCACCGCGGTGGCCTTGCCCGGCATGCTGATGTTGCTGAAAGTGGCGCCGTGGGGCAAGAGCGCGAATAATTGACAGCTGACGCGTCACCCGAGAAAGGATCCGCGCATTGGCAAACACTATCACCGGTTTCTGGAAGGAACTGCAACACCGCAAGGTGTTCAAGGTGGGTGCCGCCTACCTCGTGGTGGCGTGGCTGGTGGTGCAGGTCGCGACCAGCGTGCTGCCTCAATACGACACGCCGGCATGGTTCCTGCGCGCTTTCATCTTGATTTTGGCGCTCGGCTTTCCCGTGACGCTGGTACTGGCGTGGATGCTCGACAAGACACCCGAGGGGCTGAAGATCGAGCGGGCGTCTGTCGGCAACAAGCGCATGTTTGCCGTCGCCGCGGTGCTGGCGGCGCTGGCGATTGGCTGGTACTGGAAGGGACAGCCCACTGGGCAGGGCGAGGGCTCGGCGGCGCGCTCGATCGCGGTGCTGCCGTTCGTCAACATGTCGGGCGATCCCGCCAACGAATACTTCTCCGATGGCATCAGTGAGGAGATCCTGAACGTGCTGGCGCGCGTGCCGGAGCTCCAGGTCGCGGCACGCACCTCGTCATTCCAATTCAAGGGCGAGAAGCGCGATGTGGCGCAGATCGCAACGCAGCTCAAGGTGCGCATGGTGCTCGAGGGCAGTGTGCGCAAGCAGGACGAACGCGTGCGCATCACCGCCCAGCTGATCGACGCCGAGACCGGGTACCACCTCTGGTCGCAGACCTACGATCGCGATCTCAAGGACATCTTCGCGATCCAGGACGAGATCGCGCAGGCGATAGCAAGCGAGCTCAAAGTGCGGCTGGCCGGAACCGAGGGCGTCTCGCAAAGCGCCACCGGAACCACCGACCTCGTGGCCTACGACCTGTATCTGCGCGCCATCGCGCTGGTCCCCAAGCGCGATGTAGCCGGGCTGGCTCGCGCCATCGAACTGCTGCAGCAGGCGGTCGCACAGGACCCGGAGTTCGCGCGGGGTTGGGCGACCCTGGCGGAGGTATTCAACCTTTATGGTTTCTATGCCCCGGACGCCGACTACGCGAGTTTCCAGGGCTCTTCGAAGGACGCCGCCGAACGGGCGCTAGCGCTGGATCCACTTTTGGGAGAGGCTTACGCAGTGCTCGGCGTGAACGCGATACACGAGGGGCGCTACGCAACGGCGGTGGCGCTCACGACCCGCGCCACGCTGCTCTCGCCCTCGTTCGCGCAGGCTTATTCCAGGCAGTCGAACGCACTGCGCAATGTTGGACGCCTGGAAGATGCTGAACGCGCCAGCCGCCGAGCGCTGGAACTCGATCCCAATTTCTTCATTGCCTTGGGGGATCTTGCCCGCCAGCTGGCAGCGGAAGGCCGGCTGGACGAGGCGGGTGAGCTGCTGCGTCACAAGCTGACGCTCGATCCGGACCTGGAAACCACCCACTGCGAGTTGGCAAACCTGGCCATGGCCACTGGTGATTACACGATGGCCCGGGAGCACTACCTGCGCGTCGTCAAGGACGCTGAGGCGCGAAGCCTGGTCGAGGACGCATTCTCCGCGCTTGGTGGCAGTGGCTCCAAACGCGAGGTGGCCATGCGAGTCGCAGAAGGCATGGACCTCGCATTAGGTCGGGACGCGAACCTCATAAACGCAGGCGAGGCGACCCTGATGATGCTCATCGCGCTCGAAGAACGCGAAGCGGCACTCGATTACGTGGAGCGCATAGGCCTGGCGGGTGCCGAGGGTGCGCGCACGCGCATGCGCCAGGCTGGGTTCGGGTTCCCGATCTTGAACGCCGGCCGGCTGCGCTGCGAGCCACGGTTCCAGGCGGTGATGGCCGCCAATGGTTTGGTCGACGGTCTGGCGGCGAAGCTGTGCCAATGAGAGCCAGACCATGTCCCTGATCGCCGAACTCAAGCGCCGCAAGGTGTTCAAGGTGGGGTCCGCCTACCTCGTGGTGGCGTGGCTGGTGGTACAGGTCGCGACCAGCGTGCTGCCTCAATACGACACGCCGGCATGGTTCCTGCGCGCTTTCATCGTGATCCTGGCGCTGGGTTTCCCGGTTGCGCTGGTGCTGGCCTGGATGCTCGATATGACGCCGCAGGGGCTGAAGGTCGAGCCGGCTTCGGTGGGCAACAAGCGCATGTTTGTCATTGCTGCCGTGCTGGCCGCCTTGGCAATTGGCTGGTACTGGAAGGGACAGCCCGCTCAGCAGGGCGACGACTCGGCGCCCCGTTCGATCGCGGTGCTGCCGTTCGTGAACCTTAGCAGCGACCCAGAACAAGAGTACTTCTCCGACGGGATGACCGAAGAACTGCTGAACGTGCTTGCCGGGAACACCGCGCTCAAGGTCGCGGCGCGCACCTCGGTGTTCGAGTTCAAGGGCAAGAGCGGCGACGTGCGCGAGATCGGTGCCAGGCTCGGCGTGACCCACATTGTCGAGGGCAGTGTCCGCCGCGAGGGCAACCAGGTGCGCGTGACTGCGCAACTAATCCGCGTTGCCGATGGCTTCCACGCCTGGTCAGAGACCTACGACCGCGAGCTCACGGGCGTGTTCGCACTGCAGGACGAAATCGCCCAGAGCATCGGCGCGCAGTTGCAGAGTTCGCTTGGCGTCGCGGTCGCCCCCAAGGTGAGAGCAGAGATCCCGCCCGAGGCTTACGACTCATACCTCAAGGGTCGCGCGCTTTACCGCGCGCGCAAGGACTTCCTGCAGGTGATCGCCCACCTTGAAGCGGCAGTTGCGCGCGCACCGGAGTTCGCGGCGGGTTGGGCGTCACTGGCCCTGGCCTACGAAGTGGCGGCGCCATACCTGAGGCCGGAGGAACGTGTGTTGCTCGGCGACAACCTCGCCAAGTGCCGTGGTGCGGCCCAGCGCGCAGCAGAGCTCGATCCCGAAGCGGCGATGACGCTGCATGCGCTGGCCGATGTCGCGCGCGTCGAGTTCCGGTATGCGGATGCCGAGCGCCTGTTCCTGCAGTCGATGGAGATCGATCCGACGTATCCCGACGTGCGCGAGGACTACTCTGAGCTGCTCAGGCTCGTCGGGCGCGACACGGAGGCATTGTCTGCGGCGCGCCAGTTGGTGACGCTCGAGCCGTTTGTCCAGGTTTTCTGGACTAGCCTGCACCAGGCAGCCATCTCGCTGGACCTGCCTGAGGTAGTGGAAGAGGCGGCTGCGCACATCGGCGAGATCGATCCCGCGTACTCTTACGCAGCCATGGCGGAGTACGAATTACACATGCACTGGGGGCGCATCGAACCGGCCCGCGCAGCGCTCGCGGTGGCAATGCGGCGCGCACCGGATGTTGCGGCGGATGACGTGTTGCTCTTTCGTTGGGCGACGGGTGAGCCGGGCGCGGACGAGGCGCCGACGAGGCGCCGCGCGAACCCGCGTGTCCGGTTTTTGGGAGCGGCCTATGCGGCGCTGCGCGGGGATACCGACCTGGTCTTCTCGATCTACGAGGAAATGCCGGGCCCGGCCATGGGCCGGATGTACTTCTATACCGATTTTACCGCCGTGCCGCTACAACCCCTGCTCGCCGATTCCCGCGCCAAGCGGTTGCTCCGCGAGTACGGCTTCGAAGCGTACTGGCGCGAGATGGGCTGGCCGGCGCTATGCCATCCGAAGGGTGAGACCGATTTCGAGTGCGGTCCTGCCTCATCGGAAAAGTAGAGGGTGGCGCGCTCTTTCTTGGCCAATCTGCGAATCTTGGGAAACTCCTTCTTCCGCCAGGACTCGACGATTGCGGGGTTGCGCTCATACGCTCGGCGGAGCGGCTTCTGCGGGCTGAGCCCGAGCTTGCGAAGCATCCGGCCCACGGACACCTCGCTCAAGTGGACGCCGAACTTCTCGCGAATCAGGTCGCGAATCATCGCTCTTGTCCAGAGCGCGAATTCGAATCGAAGCTGAAGTGGGTTCTTTCCCGTTACCGTCTGATAGACCCATTTGAGCTGCCTTCCCGTCAGCGCTGCGGAACTCTCCACAATAGAACTCGCAATGCTAGCGCCGATCACTTATGCGCCATCAAGCCTCAGTCCCTGGTGCAAGCCGGACCGGCTCATTGAACGCATGGCGCATTTAATGAAGCCCCTCGACCTTTCGGATGGCCTTCCAGCAATACTTCCTCAGCCACCGAATGCCATGCCCAACGCCCAGAGCTCCTCTCCCCGGGGTTACCACAGGAGGAGCGCTGCCATGACGCTCGACAAAATCGAGAAAAGCGCGATATGTGGCATGTGGCTCCAGATTTCCGGAGAGCACGATTGACAGACAAATCAGCGAAGAAACTTGCCGTCCGCAGATTTATGACCTCTTTTCTAGCATCTGCGACCTTATTCGGTGCGTTTGCCTGGCTTGGTGGCGGCC
>CAZBSV010000121.1:0-3631 GCA_964494795.1 uncultured Spirochaetales bacterium
CGCGCGACTCGCGCCCCTCCCCTCGGATCGGCGCACCATTCAATCAAGATCGAAAGCAGATCGCTTTGAATTGTTGCCGCTGGCTGTGCGTACTGTGTTTTGCGAGACGGTCGTAAGGAGCGGGAGACGGGAGGGGATCCCGCTCAAAGCCCATGTCGCGTGATCCCCTCCCGTCTCCCGCTCCTTGCCAAAGTTTTCTACGAATAAAAGAAAGCCCACCGTGCACCCGCCGACACCCCCCTGATAAACCAGCCGCCGGGTCCGAGGGGGAGGGGCCATCGGGCGACATGGTGTTTGAGCCCGATGGCCCCTCCCCCTCGGATCCGCACACCATTCTTCTGAGATCGAAAGCACTGGAACTCGACTCGCCGGGTTGTCGTTGAGGCCGGAGTTAGTGGCCGCGCAGGAGGGTGTCGGTGGTGGTCATCTCGCGCAGGGTGGATTTCGATGGCGGAGTCGAGGTCGCGTCGTAGGATTCGCGGCGCCAACCGCTTCCGCCGTCTGCGGCGCGGTAGAAGACGGCTGCGACCGGATCGAAGACCAGCGCGCGACCGGTGCCGGGCCAGTCTGGATAATCCGGGACGTCGCCGCTGAAGTGGTGGACCGGGATACCGATGTCCGCGATCCGACTGCCTTCGCGACGCGTGATCAGATAGAGCGGCAGATGGGTCTGGTGGTCGATGTAGGCGGTGAGGGTGTCGATGGCGTGTTCGCGGTTGAGCGCCTTGCCCTCGATCACGACCGCATAGCGCACTTCCCAGCGATCGCTTCCCAGCGCCAGACCCGAGCTTCCGAAATTGCGATTCGGATTGTCGGGATAACCCGGATGAACAGCGTTGATCGGCGCGAGCAGCTCTCGTTTGCCGACGAGCCGCCAGCGGTAGGCGTTGGGTCGGATCGAAAAGTCGTTGAAGCCCGCCGCAAGGTGCTCGCTGGCGGCAGAAGAGAGCGCCGCGGAAGCGCTCACGGCTCCCGTGGGTGCGAGTGCGTTCGATCCGGCCGCCACGACTCCGCCGCCCCAGCTGTTCGCCGCACGAAAGCTCGGTGTGAACACGCCGTCGACCCAAGCGGTCGCCGCCCGGCGCAGCTTTCGCGTCGCGGGTGTGTACACGAACGTGTCATCGGGATTGGAGAAGTGCTGGTCGGCGGCGATGGGTCGCATCTGACGCCAGGCGAGGTGCCGCACCTCGAACGGAGTGTCGAAGCTCCCACCGCTGATCCAGAGCCGATCCTCCGAGCCCGGCTGTGCGAACGCGCTCTCGGGAAGGTCCGCACGGTGCGCGGTTCGCAGCTGAAAGAACGCGCCGGTGTAGATCTGGATTCCGCCGACGCGACTCGGCATGTCGGCGATCCGGAAGTGACCTTGGGGGCCCGCCCCGCGATGGCGGTATTCGAGGTTCCACGCCCACTTTGCACCGGCTGCGGGGTCGTCGTCAGCGATGGATTCCGGCGGGAACGGAGTGCCCGCCACGTAACCCAGCAGGTTTCCGTCGGCGTCGAGCCGGGCCTCGGCGGCGTAGCGTTCGGTGGCGTCGGCGAAGTAGGCGGGTACCGGATAGCGCCGGTGACAGGGGCCGATCTCCATCAGCATCCCGGCCGAGAAGAAGACGTTTCGGTGGCTCCAGACCTCGGCAGGCATCAGCTCACTCAATCGCGGGAGGTCGCTGTATTCGAACGTGTTGCCTTCGCGCACGAGGGTCGGCATCGCGTCGTCGATCGCGCCCGCGTCGCCGCGTCGTCCCGCTGTCGGGCAGTCGCCCGGGTCGGGGATTTCGGCGCCTGCAGTCGCGGCGAGCAGCGCGAGGCTGGCTGTGCATTGCGCGACCGCGCTCGAGGCTGCGATTCGCACCGAACCTCCGTGGGAGCGATACCATCCTACCGCAACCTTCGTCGAAGAGGTCTCATGGCGCGCCGTTCCGTCGGTTTCCCGCTCACACTGGGAATCGTCTCGGCCATCCTGGCCGCGGTTCTCGCGGTCGTGTACTGGGTTCTGGTGCTCGGTGGTGTGCGTCCGATCGCGCGGTCGGGACTCGAACCGCTCGGCTGGGTGCTGCTGGCGTCGGGCACGACGTTCTTCGTGCTCATCATCGTCGGAACCGTCTGGCTCTGCGCCTGGCTCGTGAGCGAGATGAGGCTCAACCAGCGACAGCGCGCGTTTCTCGACGCCGTCACGCACGAGATGAAGACGCCGCTCGCCTCGATGCGGCTCTACGTCGAAACTCTCGTGCGACACGATCCAGAGAGCGAGTGCCGTCGGGAGTTTCTCGCTCGCATGGGCGAAGATCTCGAGCGCCTCGACCAGACCGTCGACCAGGTGTTGAGCGCGGCGCGCGCCGAGGAGCCCGGCCGCCGCTCCGCGTTGGGCGCCGTCGCGCTCCGAGAGGTTCTCGAAGCCTGCATCGAGGAGGTCCGGAATCGTCACACACTTCCGAGTGACTCCGTGGTGCTCGATTGTGCGCGCAATCCGATCGTCCGCGGCGATCGCGCGGAACTCGCGGTCGTGTTCCGCAATCTGCTGGAGAACGCGGTGAAGTACTCCGACGAGTCCATCAATGTGAGAGTCTGCGTTTCGGACGCGAAAGACGGCCGATTTTCGATCGAGATCTCCGATCGGGGCATCGGCATCCCCGTCGGTGAACTCCGGAAGATCTTTCAACGCTTCTACCGGGCCGGTCGAGACGTGCAGCGCGCCGCGGCCGGTCTTGGACTGGGCCTGTTCATCGTGCGCAATCTGGTGCGTCGGCAGGGGGGGCGGGTCGAGGCGCGCAGCGAGGGCAGCGGCGCCGGCAGTCGCTTCGTCGTGACGCTGCGGGCGGCTAACCGACTGGTGTAGCAATGTTCGGAATTTGCAGGGCGCCGGGTGCGAGGTTCGCGTCGCGGCGGAACGACTCGGGGTGCGCGCCTAGCGCGAGGCAGCGGTGTCCAGGATCCTGATCGTAGAAGACGAGTCCCATATCGCGGAGGGACTCCGCTTCAACCTCGAGGCCGAGGGTTACGCGGTCGAGATCGCCGGAGATGGCCCCGGCGGCGAGCGTGCCCTCAACTCGGCGAGCGTGCCCTTCGGTCTGGTGATCCTCGACGTGATGCTGCCGGGTATGAGCGGCTTCGAGTTGGCGCAGCGCATTCGAGCCTCTGGAAATTTCGTGCCAATCCTGATCCTGACCGCCAAGGACGCCGCACAGGATCTGATTCGCGGGATCGAGGACGGCGCCGACGACTATCTCACCAAGCCATTCCATCTCGATGAGCTGCTCGCGCGGGTACGGGGCATGTTGCGCCGACGCCGCTGGGATGGCGTCGCGCCCGAAGCGGACCCCGTGCGATCGGTCAGGATCGGTGAAGCCACGCTGCACTTCGAGCGCTTCGAACTCGAAACGCCCAATGGCCCGGTCGAATTGACGGTGCGCGAGATGGCGCTGCTACGCGCGCTGATCGATCGCGAAGGCGCGACCGTCAGCCGGGGGGACCTGCTCCAGGATGTCTGGGGTCTACGCGCCGATACACAGACGCGCGTTGTCGACAGCTTCATCGTGCGACTCCGGCGCTATCTGGAGCCGGACCCCGCGCACCCGAAGCACATCGTCTCCGTTCGGGGCCGCGGCTACCGGCTGGAGCGCTAGCTCTTCCACCC
>CAZBSV010000122.1:0-3209 GCA_964494795.1 uncultured Spirochaetales bacterium
CACAGGAGAGCTATCGAAAGGCCGCAGCCGCTGCATCCAAGTAGAATCGGGATCGATTGCAGCTCGGCCCGGTTCGAGAGCAGATCGATTCGAGCGAGCTGTGACTCGATCCGGAGTCAGGCGCAAATTCGCCAGAACAACGCCGTCGCCGCGAACAGACCCGCGGCGACGGCGAGCGGCCTTTGCCAGAGACGACGCCCACCGGGCAGTTTCGCACGCGCGGCGTCCGCGGGTTCACGCGAACGAGGCTCGAACCGGTGCGGATCGGGAAGCTCGATCGGGCCATCGATTCCGATCGCGACCGCGGGTGCTTGATCGGCCTCGAGCAATTCGGCCACCTGGACGGTCACGTTGTCGGATCCGCCGTTGGCATTCGCCAGTTCGACCAACGCATCCACCGCGCGCGAAGGCAGCTCGCGCGCGAGGATCTCAGCAATCGCAGCGTCGTCGACTTCTCCCCAGAGCCCATCGCTACACAGCAGGAAACGATCGCCCGCCTGAAGTTCGATCGCCGAAGTACTGACTTCGAGATTCGGTCCGCTACCGATCGACTGCAGCAAGACGTTCTTCAGCGGATGCTCTCGCGCTTCATCGGCGGTGATGCGCCCGCGACGGACTTCCTCGAACACCCAGGAGTGATCTTCAGTGATTCGCTCGAAGCGCTCGCCGCGCAACCGGTAGGCGCGGCTGTCGCCCACGTTCGCCACCCAGCCGACATTGTGTGGTCCGATCAGCAGCGCAACGCCCGTCGTACCCATTCCGTGGAGCGCCGGGTCGGAGCAGCCGGTCCGGTGAATTTCTTGGTTTGCGGCGCGAAACGCGCGGACCAGCAGGGTCTCCGGGTCGATGAATTCGCGCGCAAAGGTGATTCCGATCGACTCGATCGCCAATCGGCTGGCGGTCTCGCCACCCCGGTGCCCGCCCATGCCATCCGCGACGACGAAGAGCCGGTAGCCCTCGGCGTTTTCAAACTCGCTGCAGGCGTCCTGGTTGGCAGGCCGGACGCGACCGACGTCGCTCCGGGATGCGCTCTGGACTCGTCGAGGGTGGATCGCCTTCATCTCAGTTGCCGCAGACATTAGCGAATTTGGGGCATGGCCCGGTGTCTTTGCCGAGAGTCGAATGCGAAGAAACCTAGAAGCGCAATTCGAAGGCGAGGCCAGGCGCGCGATCCTTGATGAGTGGGCCCTTGATGCTGAAGACGAGCTTCTTCTCGAGGTTGACGGCGAGACTCCGGCTGTACTCGAACCCGTGTTGCTCTTCGGACTGAAACACCGGATCCAACCAACGCTCACCGAGTGAGGGCTCTTCGTCGAGCGACGCATAGCGCGCATCGACCAGCAGCCAGTGGTCTAGCGTCCAGAAGTCGTCGCCCGCGAGCGCTGTGCCCGCGCAGATGAAGAGCAGAGCGAGGATCAGCACGCCCGTCTGTAGGCTTCGCATGCGCGTTTTCCGCACGACTCGGCCTCCTCTCACCTCATTCCCTGCCAAAGCTCTCGATCCCTTTGCAGCAAGACCCGTGCCGAATCATGGGAGCTGCGGGCGGCTTACGCCGGGCCTGGCGCTCTGGACGCGCGAGGGTGTGTATCGCGCGCTCGGTGCGGATCCGCGACGTTGGGGGGCCGGCCAGGCGCCCCCCGCTCGATCGCGCCTGCGTGAGAGTTGCCGCTTGCGGCCTCCGTCTCTGCTCATGGATCGAGCACGGGATCCGGCAGATGTCTCCGATTTGTGACGGCCAGTTGCGATTTCGTGACCGTTGCGCGGGCTTGTTGCGCGTCGAAGTGGGCTTCCGGCGCCGGGTGACCGCGCTGCGTGATGGGCCGTGAAGCGCCGGAGTGGGGTGGGGAGATCGAGTTGCATCGGCCGCTCAAGGGCCTTCGCAGGCCTGCCGACTCATTGGCTGGCTGATCGAGGTGCAAAGTGGACCGAAAACCCGCGGACGGCGCGAAAGCAGCGAGCTCCGGGCTTGGCGTCGAGGACCTCCGCGAGGACGTCGCGCGGTTGTCTCCGGACGAATTCAACGCCAAGCACGGCGCCGCATTCCTGCTGCTGAGTTCGGCGGGCTTCAGGCGGCCGAAGAACGTCTCGTCGACCGAAGTTCACCTGCTCGATGTAGACGCTGAAGTCGCCGAATGTACGGCGGGTGTGTCGGTCGAGATCGTTCCGATCCGAGCCTCGCAGAACTCGCTCACGCATCTCATTACCGTGGGACGTGCTGCGAACAACGACGTGGCGATCACGGATATCAGCGTTTCGCGCTTTCACGCGTTCTTCAAGCGCAGTCCGTCCGGTGGTCTCCAATTGCACGATGCGGGGTCCTCCAACGGAACCATCGTGAATGGATTCACGGTCTGCACGAAAGAGGCCGGACCTGCGATGGACGTTATTGCGGGTGACAGCATCCGCTTCGGGCAGGTCGATGCCACCTACCTCGACGCCGCTGCACTTCGGTCGTTCATCGAGAAGTTTGGCGATTGAGTCGCGCGCGCTTCCGGACCGGCGGGATGCGCGGGATCTAGCTCGAGGCGAGAGAAGCGAAGAAGATCCGACCACGCGCGGTGGTTGCGGTCCCCGTGATTCGAACTTCCAGTTCTTGACCGACGCACTCGGCCGCATCGGCGACCACGACCATCGATCCGTCTTGCATGAATCCGACGCCTTCGCCCTTCTCTTGTCCCTCTTTGAGGATCGTGACGCGGACGACTTCGCCGGGAGTTCGCGCAGCGCTGAGGCTCTTCGAAAGCCGATCGAGACTGAGGCAGTGGATTCCGCGGATCTCGGCGACGCGGCTGAGGGCTTCGTCGTTCGTGAGCAGACTCACGGATAGCCGCGTCGCGAGCGCGACGAGCTTCGCGTCTACCGCGTCGATCTCCGGGATTTCGTCCTCGGCTACGCGGACATGAAGACGCGTATCGCGCTGGATCGCCTCGAGCGACTCGAGTCCGCTACGCCCCTTCCTGCGGACGTTCGCATCCCGCGAGTCCGCCAGGCTCTTCAACTCATCGAGTACGAAGCAGGGCACGAGCAGGTTGCGGTGTAGGAATCCTGTCTGCGCCAGCCGCAGCAAGCGGCCGTCGATCAGCACGCTGGTGTCGATCAGCACGGAGTCGCGCACGGGATTCGCACCGGGCCGATCGCTCGACCACTCGGCCAGGCCCGCCAGCGAGAGCAGCTCCGCGCTTCGCTTCCACGCGATCCGGAAACCCAGA
>CAZBSV010000123.1:0-10458 GCA_964494795.1 uncultured Spirochaetales bacterium
CGTTCCGGGTTCGAGCTGCTAGCGGGGGAAGCTGCGCTTCCCTTGCGGCGCACCTCGAACCCGTTCCGGGCTCGAGCTGCTAGGCGCGGTTGCGCGATCTCATCGCATTGGCGACGAAATCTGTCGTGTAACAGCCGGACACGAAGTCGGGTTCGCGCAATGCCTTGCGGTGGAAGGAAATCGACGTCGCGATCCCCTGAACGTCGAATTCGCCGAGCGCGCGCTCGAGTCGCTCGATCGCTTCTTTGCGATCGGTCCCCCAGACGATCAGTTTCGCAATCAGCGGATCGTAGTGGGTCGTCACGCGGCTTCCCTGCTCGACGCCCGCGTCGATCCGCACGCCTGGGCCGCTCGGCGGACGGTAGACGGAAATCGTCCCGGGAGAAGGGATGAAGGCGCGGTCTGGATTTTCGGCGTAGATGCGCGCCTCGATGGCGTGGCCTCGGATCTTCACGTCCGATTGAGCGATTCGCAGCGGCACGCCCGCCGCGATCTCGATCATCGCCACGACGATATCGATGCCCGTGACGGCCTCGGTGATCGCGTGCTCGACCTGTACCCGCGTATTCATTTCGAGGAAATAGAAATTCCCGGCTGCGTCGACCAGGAATTCGCACGTTCCCACCCCCCGGTAGTCCACGGCTCTCGCGGCCGCCAGCGCCGCTCGGCCCATCTCGGCCCGCAGCTCCGGGCGCATACCGTTTGCGGGAGCCTCTTCGATCAGCTTCTGGTGTCGGCGCTGGATCGAACACTCGCGCTCGCCGAGGTGGAGCGTGTTCCCATGCGCGTCGGCGAGAAATTGAATCTCGATGTGACGCGGTTGCTCGACGCACTTTTCGAGATAGAGGTTGTCGTCGCCAAAAGCGGATCGCGACTCTCCGCGCACGCGTTCTAGCGCCTGCGCGAGATCTGCCGGCGCATCGACGCGCCGCATCCCCTTGCCGCCGCCGCCCGCGCTCGCCTTGACGATCACCGGATAACCGATTCGCTCGGCACAGCCCGTCGCCTCGGCGTCGGAAATCGACTCGGACGCGCCGGGCACGACGTCGACCCCAGCAGCTGCCATCTTCTGCCGCGCCATGATCTTGTCGCCCATCGCGCGGATGACGTCGCCCGAAGGGCCGATGAAGCAGATCCCGGCGGCCTCGCATCGATCGGCGAAATCGGCGTTTTCCGACAGAAATCCGTAACCGGGATGAATCGCTTCGGCACCCGCGCGTTTGGCGATTTCGACCACTCGATCCGCGACCAGGTAGGAATCTCGCGCCGGAGCCGCGCCGCACGGATACGCTGCATCGGCGAGGCGAACGTGCAGCGCGTCGCGATCGGCATCGGAATAGATCGCCACGGGCGAGATGCCAAGCTCGCGGCACGCGCGAATCACGCGAATCGCGATTTCCCCTCTATTTGCGATCAGAATCTTCTGGAACACGTTCGGAATCTAGCTCGGCGCTAGAGCGGAATGTTGCCGTGTTTTCGCGGCGGTGTGGACGTGCGCTTGGTGGCGAGCATCTGAAGTGCCGAGATGATCCGCGGTCGGGTCTCCTCGGGCTGGATGACGGCGTCGATGTAGCCGAGTTCGGCCGCCTTGTAGGGGCTCGCGAAGGTCTCGCGGTATTCGTCGCTGAGTTCCTTTCTGCGCCGCTCGGGATCTTCTGCCTGTTTGAGATCCTTGCGGAACACGATGCTCACCGCGCCCTCCGGTCCCATCACCGCGATCTCCGCGGTCGGAAACGCCAGATTCACGTCGGCGCCTATGTGTTTGCTGTTCATCACCACATACGCGCCACCATAGGCCTTGCGGGTCACCACCGTGATCCGCGGCACCGTGGCTTCGCAAAACGCGTAGAGCAGCTTGGCACCGTGCGTGATGATCCCTCCGTGTTCTTGATTCACACCCGGAAGGAAACCCGGGACATCGACGAGCGTGACGAGCGGAATGTTGAACGCATCGCAGAATCGGACGAAGCGCGCAGCCTTCCTCGAAGCCTTGATGTCGAGCACCCCCGCCAGGTAGGCGGGTTGATTCGCGACGATTCCGACCGAGTAGCCCGCGAATCGACAAAAGCCCACGACGATGTTGCGAGCGTTGAAGGGGGCGATCTCGAAGAAGTTGCCGTCATCGACGATCAGCTGGATCAGCTCCTTGATGTTGTACGGCTTGCTGGGGTTGTCCGGAACCAACCTGCGAATTTCGGGCGACATCCGATCCGAAGGATCCTGGGTGGCGACGAACGGCGGATCATCGTGATTGTTCTGCGGAATATACGAGAGCAGCGTTCGAATCGTCTCGATGCAATCCTCTTCGGTTTCGACCGCGAAATCGGCGACCCCGCTCTTGGTTGCGTGGGCGGCCGCGCCCCCCAATGCTTCGGCGCTGACTTCTTCGCGGGTCACGGTCTTGATGACATCGGGCCCCGTGATGAACATATTGCTCGTGCCCTTCACCATGATGATGAAGTCGGTCATCGCGGGCGAGTAGACGGCGCCACCCGCGCACGGACCCATGATGGCCGAGATCCGCGGCACGACGCCGGAAGACATCACGTTGCGAGTGAAGACTTCCCCGTAACCACCGAGGGAAACCACGCCCTCCTGGATTCGCGCACCGGCGCCATCGTTGAGTCCGATCATCGGCGCGCCGACCTTGGCGGCGAGATCCATGACCTTGCAGATCTTCTCCGCGAACGCGCCGGAAAGACTGCCGCCAAATACCGTGAAGTCCTGGGCGAAGACGAACACCTGGCGGCCCGCGATCCGCCCGTATCCCGTCACGACGCCGTCGCCGAGCGTCTTGTTTTCCTGCATGCCGAAATCCGTGCAGCGGTGGGTGACGAAGGCATCGATCTCGACGAAGGTTCCGGGGTCGAAGAGCTTGTCGATCCGCTCGCGCGCGGTGAGTTTTCCGGCGTCGTGCTGGCGCTGGATGCGCGCTTCGCCGCCGCCCTGCAGCGCGGCCTCGTTCATCTGCTCGAGTTTCTTGATCTTGGCTTCGATCGACATTTCGCTCGGCTCTCTCAATCGGCAATGCGCGCTCGTGCGCGCCGGATCGAGGCCGAACGCGCCTCGCCGGCCGCGGAGTCTACCAGATCCTGGGGGGTACGCCGAGCGCGTTCGCGAACGCGCGGCCGCGATCAGTTTCGAATCAGTTCGCGGGCGATCACGAGGCGCTGGATCTGGTTGGTTCCCTCGTAGATCTGCATCAGCTTCGCGTCGCGCATCAACTTCTCGACCGGGTACTCTTTCGTGTAACCATTGCCGCCAAAGATCTGGACCGCGTCGATCGTCACCCTCATCGCGATGTCGGTCGCAAAGCATTTGGCGATCGACGAATTCTTGGAAGCCCGCTGCCCCCGATCGACCATCCAGGCGCTCTTTAGGGTCAGCAGCCGCGCCGCCTCGATGTCCTTTGCCATGTCGGCCAGCATGAACTGAACCGCCTGAAACTCACCGATCGAAGAGCCGAAAGCCTTTCGCTCGCGCGCATAGGCGACGGACTCATCGAGCGCGCGTTGGGCAATTCCCGTCGCCAGCGCGGCGATTGGCGGACGCGTCCGATCCAGTGTCCGCATCGCGATCTTGAATCCCTCGCCTTCTGCGCCGAGCCGCTGATTGGCGGGAACGCGAACGCCGTCGAAGTGAATCGTGCGGGTGTCGCTCGCGCGCTGCCCTAGCTTGTCTTCCTTCTTTCCGAGCGAAATCCCGGGTAGGTCCGCGGGTACGATGAACGCGCAAATTCCCTCGTGGCGGCTGCTCCGATCGAGGGTTGCGAAGACCGTGTAGAGATCAGCCTCGCCGCCGTTCGAGATCCAACACTTGGTTCCATCGAGCACGTAGTCCGCGCCATCTTTCTTGGCCAGAAGCTGGAGCCCGGCGACGTCGGAACCCGCGGCGGGTTCCGACAGGCAAAACGAGATGAGCGAGAATTCACTCGCACAGTGGGTCAGCCACTCCTGCTTCTGCTCGTCGCTGCCTGCGATGAGAATCGGCGTCAATCCAAGATCGTTGCACATGATCGAAGTGCCGAAGCCCGCACACGCCCACGCGATCTCTTCGGTCACGACGCAACTGTCAAGAGAAGACAGACCCAGGCCGCCGTATTCGCTTGGAATTGCGGTGCTCGAAAAACCGAGGTCCCACGCCATTTGAATGATCTTCCGCGGAAACTCGCCCGACTGATCGTATTTTGCGGCCACGGGCGCGATTTCGTCACGCGCAAACCGGCGAGCCGCTTGTTGCAGCGCCATCTGCTCGTCGCTCAATTCAAATTGCATTGGACCTCCGCGAGGCTAAATCTACAGCGCGCCCGACGCGGCCGACAACGAGGGGGTCGAAAACAGCGGATGCGAATGCGAAACGATCGCGATCAGCCCGGCGCGTAACCGAGGTCGCGCGACAGGCGATCCGCGTGCGCGCTTACTGCGGGGACGATCTCTCGGAGCAGTTCATTGGAACCGAGCCGGAAGGAGGGCCCCGAGATCGACAGCGCAGCAACCGGCAACCCGGTCCGATCGTAGACGGGCGCGGCCGCGCAACTCAGGCCCTTCTCGCATTCCTCGATGTCCAACGCATAGCCCTGGCCTGCGACCGTCCGGACCTGCTCGAAGAACTTCGTCGGGTCGACGATCGTGGCCGGCGTTCGCTGCGGGAGCGCTTGACCCGCCACCAGCGTCTGGTCGTAGGTCTGCCGGCAGTGCTCTGACGCGGCGCCGAGCAGCGCCTTTCCGAGCGCCGTGCAGTGCACCGGCAGGCGTTGGCCGATCCGGGACGGCGTGAGGATGGGCTGGTGGTAGACTTCGGCGTCGATGTGCACGACCTCGAAGGAAGTCATCTGGGCGAGGTGGGCGGTCTCACCGACCGCGTCGGCGAGGCTCCGCAGAATCGATCGCGCCTGATGGAGCAGCGAGTGGCTTCGACAGAAGGTCTCGCCGAGCTCGAGGCATTTGGCGCCGAGTCGGTAGCGCTCATTGGCTGAACTCTGCTCGATGTAGCCTCGCTGTTCGAGTGTCGCGAGCAAGCGAAATACATTGTTCTTGTGAAGATTTAGGCGCCGAGAAAGTTCCGTCACGCCCAACTCGTCGATCTCGCGAAACTCTTCGAGCAAGCGAAGCGCGTGGGTGACGGTCTGGATTACGTAATCGCCTTTGGATTTCTTCGGCGGCATGGGTTTCGGTCCCCGGCCCCCACGACCACGAATCACCGGCGAAGACCCCGACTACTCGGGGACGCAGCCGATCGAGAGCGACGAGGGGGGATTCGTCACTGCTCGTTGCGATCTCACTCTTGGCTACTGCGTTACTGATCCTTGAAATTCCGCAGCGCGCATCCGCTGCGATAATCACCGTTACGGCCAGAACAGCAGCGCAGTAGCAGCAAGCAACCCAACGTTGAACGGATGATCGTGTTCGTAACCGTCCCGCGTTCTACCAAACGACGCGCAGTGTTGTCAATCAGATTTCTTCGCTTTGCGACGGAGAAGCTGCGCTCGCCGCGTTGCAGTGCTGATGTTAGCGTTGCACGTGGCCGACGGTGAAGACAATTTTGATCGCTTAGGGAAACACCCGGCGGACTAAAAAAATTTCGTCGGAAGTTACGGCGTCGACTCGTCGTCGCTCGCACGAGCCCGCTGCTCACCTTCGCTCGCGAGCAATTCCACAACCAGCAGCCCAACGCCGACGACGATCGCCGAGTCCGCGACGTTGAAGTCGGGCCAAGAATAGCCACGCCAGAGACGAAAGTGCAGGAAATCAACGACTTCCTGTCGAAAAATGCGATCGACGAGATTTCCGACGGCGCCACCGAGGATCAAGCCGAGCGCGAGCGCCGCGAGTCGGTCCCCGGGGGCGAGCTTCCGATAGAACGCCGTGATGATCATCACTGCGATCAGCGAAACGCTGATGAAGAATGTGAGGCGGTAAACCTGCGGAGCATCCGAGAACAAACCGAACGCCGCTCCGGTATTGCGAACGTGCGTGAGGTAGAAGAAACCCGGAATGACCGGTATCCGGTCCGAGTAGCTGAGGTTCGTGTCGATCGCGATCTTGCTGGCGAGATCGAGGGCGAACACGATGAGCGATGCGCCGACGGCGACGCGAAACTTCGGCGTCATGAGATCGCGCACGCTATCACACGGCCTGCGTCACGGCTATCGCAACTCGCTCGCTTCGAGGCGGCCGTCGGCCCACACCGCGGGGGCCAGTCGGCGCGCGTCGGCGAGCAGCCGTTCCGCGTCCGCCGAGCGTTCCGTCTCAGCGAGCGACCAGCCGCGCAGGCCGCGCAGATGCGGCTCGGTTCGGCGGAAGAGCGGATCTTCGAAGTCGAGAAACGACTGCGCGCGATCGAGATGCTCGAGTGCGCGCTGAGGGTCGGCGGCATCCGCGTAATACCTCGCTAGCGCCAGATAGGCGAAGGGGTTCCCGGGGTCGATCTGGATCGCGCGTTCGTAGCGGCCGATGGCCCGCTCGCGGCTCGACGCGATTTCGGCGTCCAATCCCTCGACCACCAAGCGCGTGGAGGCTTGGCGCCGAGGGTCGCCCGCCTGGGTGATCTCGGAAATCCGCAGCGGCCCCGCGAGCAGAGCGCGGATCGGCCCGCCACAACCGCCGACTGCAACGCTCGCCAGGCTCGCGATCAAGAGGGCTGCCGCGAGCGATCGCGACACCCGTAACGCCCGGTTCATAGATGCTTGCGCAACCACTCGAAGAAGCCGTCTTGCTCGCGGCGGAAGCCGTCTTCATCGGATCCCGCCAGCGCGCCGCTCGGACAGACTTCGTTCGGCTCGGTTCCCTCGAGAAAGAGTTCGGGTCGGCGGTCCGGGCAGCCCCACAGCGCGCGCGCACCGGTAACCGGATCGACGTCCGCGACGACGACGCTCGCCGGCCGCGGAAACTGGCCGGGAATCTGCCCGCCGGTCAGTTCACCGACGAAGCGCCGCCAGATCGGCAGCGCCCCTTGGCTACTCGCGAGACCGACGCTGCGCGGCTCGTCGAAACCGATCCACACGACAGCGACCAATTCGGGGGTGTAGCCAACGAACCACAGATCGCGCTCCTCGTCGCTGGTTCCGGTCTTGGCCGCAATCGGCCCCTTGATTCCCGTCGAGCGCACCCCCGCCGCGGTTCCGCGATGCGCAACACCTTGCAGCAGGGAAGTCGCGAGATACGCGGTACCCGCGTCGATCACCCGCGTGTGGTGGAGTTCCCGACGCTCGAGCGTCTTGCCGTCCGGATCGACCAGGTCTTCGATGGCGTGGATTTGGGGTCGCACGCCGCCGCCCGCGAGCGTCGCGTAGGCGCGCGCGATCTCGAGCGGCGAAACGTCCGCCACGCCGAGGGCCAGACTCGGCACCAGCGGCAGCTTGCTCTCGATCCCCATGCGCCGCGCGACGTCGGCGACACGCCCGATGCCGACGTCTTGCGCGAGGCGCGCCGTCGCGACATTGAGCGAGCGCTCGATCGCCTCGCGCACGCTCACCCTGCCATGGAATTCGCGGTCGAAGTTCTTCGGCTGCCAGGGCCCGCTCGGCGTCGGAACCTCGAGCGGCGAGTCGTCGAGAAACGAGGCCAACGTGATCGAGGGTCCGCCGACCCGAGGCTCGAGGGCGGCGACGTAGACGAACGGCTTGAACGCGCTACCGGAGGGGCGGCGCGCCTGCGTGCAGCGGTCGAACTGCGAAATCTGATAGTCGCGACCACCGACGAGCGCGACGATCTCTCCAGTCTGGGGGCGGACCGCGACGAGGCAACCCTGGAGTGCGCGGCTCGGATCGCTCGCGACCAGCGCGGGAAAATCGCGCTCGAGCCGCTCGATGCCCTCGCGCAGCGCGGTCGCCGCCAGGCGCTGGGTGCGGCTCTCGAGGGTCGAATACACCCGAAGACCCTGGCTCGACAGCACCGCCGTGTCGTAGTGATCCGAAAGCTGGATGCGCAGCAGGTCGAGAAAATACCGCGCGTCGCCGGGGTCGGGCGTGATCGCCGCGAGGCTCAAGGGCTCCGCGACCGCGGCGTCGCGCTGCGCGCGATCGATGCGGCCCTGTTCGGCCATCAGCTCCAATACCAGATCGCGACGCTCGCGCGCGCCCTTGGGATTGCGATAGGGCGAGATGCCGTTCGGGCTCTGGATCAGCGCAGCCAGCAGCGCGGACTCGGCCAGGTTCAAATTCTGCATCCGCTTGCCAAAGAAGCGAAGCGCCGCTTCTCCGACACCGTGAATCGCCGTCGAACCGCGCTGCCCGAGGTAGATCTCGTTCAGATAGGCTTCGAGTATTTCGCGCTTGTCGTAACGGAGCTCGACGAGCAGCGCCATCACGGCCTCTTGCGCCTTGCGCTTGACGGTCCGCTCGGGCGTGAGAAAGAAATTCTTGACGAGCTGCTGGGTGAGCGTGCTGCCGCCCTGGCGAATGCCACCCGCGCGCAGATTGGCGAGCAGCGCCCCGCCGATGCGACGCACGTCGATTCCGGGATGCGCGTCGAAGCGCTGATCCTCGACGGCCATGATCGCGTCGACGAGGTGCGGCGGGAGGTCATCGAGGCCAATGAGTTCGCGCTGCGTCCGATCCGGTCCGTCGTACGCGCCGAGCTCTTCGGGTTCGATCAACACAGCGCCCAGGGTGCGGCCCTTGGGCAGTTCGAGAATCTCGTCGATGTAACCACCGCGGATGCGAAACACGACGTCGCGCGCGGGCTCTGCTCGCGTCGGATGCTCGAAGGCGCGGAGATGAACCCGAACGCGGTGTTTCTGCCAGGAGTATTGCCCCTGCTGGACGGACCCATCGCTGCCGGCTTCGCGGTATCCGAGTCGCACGAAGATGTCGCGCAGGCTCGCGAGGTCGACGTCCATGCCCGGGTAGAGGATGGTCGGCGCAGAGTAGACGCGCGACGGAACCCGAAAGCGCTGCCCCTCGAAGCGCGTCGTCACGATTCGATCGAGTCGAATCACGACGACGCTGCTCGCAAAGCCCGCGACGAAGCCGACCGACACCCCGAACCAGATCCATTTGCGAAGCCAGCTGCGCGCACCCGTGGCGGAGCGGCGCCACGGCGTCGAACGGCGCTCCGTGGTCGCACTGCGCTTGCGCGCGGTCAGTGTCTTTTTACGCCCTGTAGCCAACGAACCCCCGGCAGCAATCGCTCAGGCGGTCGAGGCGCGCCCGAACCCATGGACGGTACCCGCCTCAGCAAGTTCTGCCCGCTGCGCTGTGGAAGGCGCGCCGCGGCGGGCAGAACTTGCCGGAGCTCTCTGTGCGACTACCTCGTCGGAGAAGTCGCAACGCGGCGCAGACGCGCCTCGTAGGCGTCGCGCACGATCTTCGCATCTTCGAGGAAGCGAGGCAGCTCCGCGACGAGCAGCGCCTGGGGGCCGTCACACAGCGCCTCTTCCGGCTTGGGGTGGAAGTCGACGAGCACCATGTTGGCTCCCGCGATCACGCCCTGGGCGGTCACGTGAAACACATCGAGCAATCCGTCCGGCGCAATCGCTCGGCTCCCCACCGAATGAGAGGGGTCGATGCAAACCGGCAAGCGCGTCAGTCGTTTGACGACGGGAACATGCGCAAAGTCGACGAAGTTTCGATGCGGGTCGCCGAGGTTCGTCTTCATACCGCGGAGGCAGAAGACGATGCGCCGATTGCCGCCGGAGGCGACGTACTCGCAGGCGTTGAGCGACTCCTCGAGCGTGATCCCCATCCCGCGCTTGAACAGGACAGGCAGTTCGGTTTGTTGTCCGACACTTTTCAGGAGTTCGAAGTTCTGTGCGTTGCGGGTTCCGATCTGGATCATGACGCCCGTCGGGTTTCCCGAAATACGCAGCGCCTCGAGAATCTCATCGATGTGGGACTCGTGGGTGACCTCCATCGAGATGATGCGGATGTCGTACTTGCCCGCGAGTTCGAAGACGGATGGCAGACACTTGGCGCCGTGTCCCTGGAAGTCGTACGGACTCGTGCGCGGTTTGTAGGCTCCGGCGCGCGCCGTCTGGATTCCGTGCTCGCCGAGCAGTCGGAACATCGTTTCGAGATTTTCGTTGTTGTCGACCGCGCACAGGCCTGGAAAGACGTGAAATGTGTCCTGGGAGATCTGGATACCGTTGTAGACGAAGCCGACAGCCTCGAGCCCGCCGCCGTGTCGGCCGATCGAGCGATACTTCTCGGTGATCCGAACCACCCTCTCGACACAAGCGAACTCTTCGAACGGCTCGGTGGGGATGACTCCCGTCGTGCCCAACAAATAGATCTCGGACAGCGTGCGCGTCGCGCCCTGGATCTGGTGAAGTTCGGTGTGGACGCCGGGATAGGACTGCGCAAACTCGATCAGGCGTCTGACCTCGGGAGCGTCGGTCTTCACATCGGCTTTCAGGACGATGATCAAGGGGCGATCTTCCTAAAATTGATCAAGGGGCGAACTTCCTAAAATTGATCAAGGGGCGAACTTCCTAAAATTGATCAAGGGGCGAACTTCCTAA
>CAZBSV010000124.1:0-29853 GCA_964494795.1 uncultured Spirochaetales bacterium
CCGATGCCGGTGCCGCCGCCCGTGATCAGAGCGAGTTTTCCGCTCAAGAGATTCGGCGCGAAAACGGGAAGATCATTCAAGGATTCAGCCTCGGATCACAAAACAGGTTCAGCCTCGAGTCGGAAAACAGGTTCGGCCTCGAGTCCCAAAAACCGGGTTCAGCCTCGAGTCCCAAAAAGCCTGGCCGGGTACTGTATCATGGGCGGCTAATTTTAGACATGGAAAGCGAATCGCCATGGGCAAACGCGAAAACATCGAACGCCTGCTGAAGCCGAAGAGAATCGCATTCATCGGTGGCCGCGACCTCGTGACACCGATCAAAGCGGCGCGAACGATCGGATACGCGGGCGAGATCTGGGTCGTCAATCCGAAGTATCCCGAAATCGCAGGCATTGCGACCTGCGCTTCGATCGCGGAACTCCCGGGAATAGCGGACGCCGCCTACCTCGCGGTGCGCGCGGACCTCAGCGTCGAGCTCGTCGCAGAACTGCGCGCGTCGGGTTGCGCGGGCGCGGTCTGCTTTGCGGCGGGGTTCGCGGAATCGGGTCGACCCGAGCTGCAGGATCAGCTGCGGATCGCTGCGGGCGACATGGCCGTCGTCGGACCGAATTGCTACGGCGTGCTCAACTACCTCGATCGCACGGCCCTCTGGGCCGACTTCCACGGCGGCCGAGCCGTCGATCGAGGAGCGGCAATCATCAGCCAGAGCGGGAACCTGAGTCTGATTCTCAGCATGGCCGATCGCGCGTTACCGCTCAGCCATTTGATCTCCAACGGCAACCAGGCCGTGCTCGAGGCGAGCGACTTCATCGACGTGTTGGTCGACGATCCGCGCGTGTGCGCGATCGGCCTCTACATCGAAGGGCTGAGCGATGTGCCGAAGTTCTGGCACGCCGCGGTGCGCGCGCTGCGCGCCGGCAAGCCGATCATCGCGCTCAAGAGCGGCGTCTCCGAAGTCGGTCGCCAGATGACGCTGAACCACACGGGCTCCCGGGCGGGCTCCGACGCGTTCTACCAGGCGATGTTCGATCGCCTGGGCGTCGTGCGCGTCCGGTCCATCCCTGAGATGCTCGAGACCCTAAAACTGTTCTGTGTCTCTGGACCGCTCGCGGGAAACCGCCTCGGCGTGTTGACGTGTTCGGGCGCCGATTCCGCGATGGCCGCCGATCGCGCGAGCGAGCTCGGGTTCGAATTTCCGCCGCTCTCGTTGGATCAGCAGGCCCGTTATCGGGAATACATCGCGGACTTCGTCAACCTCACGAACCCGTTCGACTTCAACACCCAGATCTGGGGAAAGCCCGAACTCGAAGTCCGCTGCTTCAAGGACATGTTGCGCGGCTCGCAGTACGATGTCGTCGCTCTCGTGCATGATTTCCCAGCGCCCCAGTACAGCGATCTCACGAGCTGGGAGAGCATTTGCCATTCATTCATCGAAGCGCGAAACGACATCGGCAAGCCGGCGGTCCTGATCAGCAACTTCGGGAAGACGCTTCCGGAAAAGATGGCTGAACGGCTCAGTGAGAACGGCGTGACGCCGCTCGGAAGCATTCACGACGGGCTCGCCGCCGTCCGCCACGCGGCCTGGTACGGGGTGGGCCGCCCCGAGCTGATCGCGGCGGACAACCTGGACGAGCCCCCGCCGATCGACCCGGGCTGAGGCTGAACCTAGGCGCCGATCTTCCCCCAGGCCTCGCGAAGTTCATCGCGAAACTCGGGATGGGCGATCGCGATCAGCGCGTCCGCCCTCTCTTGCTCGCTTCGCTGAGCGAGTTCGGCGGATCCGAATTCCGTCACCACGACGTCGATCTCGTGACGGGGTGTCGTCACACAGGCACCGGGTTCGAGCGTCGCGGAAATCCGTGACACGCGGCGACCCTCGATTTCGACGCTCGAGGGCAGGCAGATCAGCGAGCGGCCACCCTCCGAGAACGCGGCACCGGACACGAAGTCCACGTGCCCGCCGATGCCGGAATATTGATGTCTGCCGATGCGATCCGCGACGACTTGCCCGAAAAGGTCCAGCGCGAGCGCACCGTTGATCGATACGAAGCGGCGGTTGCGCGCGATGATCGCGGGGGAATTCACCTGATCGACAGGCAGAAAACGCACTTCGTCCCGACCGTCGAGCCATCGGTAGAGTTCCCGCGTGCCCGCGGCAAAGGTGGTGATCGAAAGGCCGTCGTGGATGCCCTTTCTGTTCGAAACCTTTCCCGCTGCGTGCAGGCGCATGAGGCCCGTCGTGAACATCTCGGTGTGGATCCCGTAGTCGGAACCGGGTCGCGCCACCAGCAGATCTGCGAGTTCGCCGGGCACACCGCCAATTCCGACCTGGAGCGTCGCACCGCTTTCGATATACCGCAGCGCGTTCTCGGCGATCCTGTGGTCGATCGCTGAACTCGGGGGATCTTCGAGCACGAAGGGCGCCCGGTCGCTCTCGACGATCACGTCCGCTTCCTCGACGGAAAGACTGTGCGGAAATTCGGGCGGGATCCCGAAGGTGCGCGGCAGTGCGGGATTCACTTCCACGACGAGCAAGCGCTCCGGGTCGCGGCCCGCGCGCCGCAGCTCATCCAGCGTGGCGCCCGCGTGGAGCGACAGGCTCATGTGACCGCTCGCGTCCGGGGGCGTCGCCAGGGTCGCCATCAGCCGCGGATGCAATGTCGCCGCGATCTCGCGAAAGCGCCGGAAGTCGGCGGGTACGAACTGAACGTCGTGCCCCGCCGCTCGAAGCCCGCGCTCGACGGGCCCGAAGAAACCGCTGCGCAACTGGACACCGCGCCGGGTGAAGACGCGGAACAGGTCGCTCAGCAGCGCGCTGAATACGACGAGTTCCTCGAAGTCGTCCCGCTCACCGAGCGCGTGGAGGAAGGCTGCGGGTTGGCCCGGGCCCAGCGGCAGACCGAGCGTGTCCCGCGCGCGAACCATGCCGGCCGCGTCGCTCGCGGAGCGCTTTTTCGCCCGCCAATCCGTCATCTCGACAGCGCCATTTCCCAGACCCCGGCAGCGAGGCTACTCCGGAACGCGCGGCCGATCCAAGAGCGTCACGTCTTCGGGACTCACGGCAGATCACCCCTATCTGCCAAGGTTGTGCACTCGATCGCGCGCGGAGCAGGAGCGTGCAAGTTTTTTGAGCTTCGCGGCCAGGAGAATCGATAATGGCCCTTGAACCGAAGGTCGAGGCGTGGTGGGATATCGCCTCCAACCCAATGGATTCGCCACAACGAGGGGGTTGCCAGAATGCTCTGCTCCAGATCGAGTCGGATTGCACGAAAGTTCCATGTTCGCCAGATCGCGGCTGGCGCGGTGATCGCCTGCATGCTTGCGGCTCCAGCCCTGAGCCAGGCCGCCGAGTACACCGCGGCGCGCAAGCTTGGACGCGGGCTCGCGGGGATGACGGTCGGCTTCCTCGAGATTCCGGGCAATATCGTGGAAGTCAGTCGCGAGCGGGGGCCGGCCACGGGTCTGACGCTCGGCTTCGCGCTCGGACTCGGAAAGGTCGTGGTCCGGGAACTCGTGGGAGTCTTCGAATTCGTAACTGCCCCGTTCGAACTGCCCGCCGGCTTCAAGCCGGTCATCGAACCCGAGTTTCCCTGGGACTACTTCGAGGACACCAGCGCGTCCTCCAGCAGCGATCGCACCCAGTGAATGGGAGAATCCTCCCGCATGCAGCCGGCGCCGCAACACATCGCGGACGCCGTGACGCATGATGGGTGGACGCCGTGACGCATGATGGGCGGACGCCACGACGCATGATGGGTGATAGGCTGTGGAATTCCCAACTGGAGGCGATCTGGTGACTGCAGACAAGCGCTCGATGATTCCGATCGACTCGATCTTCCACCCGACCGATCTGTCGGAGGCCAGCTTCGTGGCGTTCGTGCACGCGCTCAAGATCGCGCTGCTCGCGCAATCCGAGCTGACGATCCTCCACGCCGCGCCCACCACCGGTGATCGGGTGAGCTGGAAGGATTTCCCGGGCGTGCGGCAGACGCTCGAACGCTGGGGCGAGCTGCCCAAGGGCAGTCCCGCGAAAGCGGTCGCAGAACTCGGCATGCTGGTGGAAAAGATCACCGGCCACGGGGCGAAGCCGCTCAAGACGATTACCAGTTATCTGCAGGAGAATCCCGCGCAGTTGGTCGTGCTCTCGAGTGAAGGACGCGAGGGCGTTCCGCGATTCCTCAAGCCTTCGTTCGCGGAGCCGATCGCACGCAAGACGCGAGCGATGACGCTGTTCGTGCCGAGCCACAGCAACGGATTCGTCGACGCGAATACGGGGCGTGTCGTGCTCGATCGAATCCTGATCCCGATCGACCACGAACCCCGCCCGCGACCCGCCATCGCACTCGCCGCCGCACTCGTTCGCGCATTGGATCATGACGGGGGCGTATTCCACCTGCTCCACGTCGGCGAACAGGCCAAGGCGCCCGCGGTCGAACTCCCCGACGAAGCCGGCTGGAGCTGCGAAAAACATTACGCGAGCGGTGACGTCGTCGATGCGATCTTGAGCCTCGCCGAAAAGAACCGCGCCGAACTGATCGTGATGACGACGAAGGGCCCCCACGGAATCCTCGACAGCCTGCGAGGAACCACCACCGAAAAGATCGTGCGAGGGGCGAACTGCCCGGTGCTCGCAATTCCCGAGGGTTGAGATCGCAGGCGCGCGGGGCTTCGCTTCAGTGCGCGGTTCGATTCTCCGCGTCGCTCTCGTCACCCGCGTCGCTCGCATCACCAACGCCGCTCGCATCAACAACGCCGCTCGCATCACCAACGCCGCTCGCGCCCGCAGCCAGGCCCGCGATCTGCGCCGCGATCGCATCGGCGAGCGCACCCAACGCCGCGTCGTGAGCGGCGACGAGCGCGTCCGAACCGCCGCCCCCGAGAGGCTTGCGAATTTCCGACTGCCCGCTCCAGGAGTCCGCTCCCGCACCCGCGCGAACGATCCAGCGCGCGCTCAGCACCAACTCATCGTCGCCAATGCCTTCGAAGCGTTCGAAATCCAGCGACACCCGAAAATCCAGCGGAAACGGGGCTTGCGCGGGGTAGACGACGACGCGCTGGGTGCCGAGTGCGGCTGCGAGATTCGGCGCCAGGGCCGCTAACACATTCGACGAGAAGCCCCCCGCCCAGAGTCGGTAATCGTCCACCTCGAGCCGAGACGTGGATCCAGCCGAACGTGTGACCCACTCGGGCCGATCGAGATAGCGCGGAACACTGACGGGGCCGAGCCCGATTGCGAGTCCATCGGAAGCCGCGGCAGCCGAACGATCGGCGACTGAATTCATCGTATACAGACTGACGGCCGGGCTTCGACCCAGACAACCCAGCGCGATTCCCGCAGCGACGATCGCCGCAATCCAGGAGCTCGTCCTTCGCCGCGACGCATTCATTGCCCGACCTCCTTACCGCGAATGAGCGACTCGGGGTTTTGCTCGAGCTGCTCGGCGAGCCGGCGGATCGCCTGTGCGGCGTCCGCCAACTCGAACAACAAGCGCCTGAGCTCCGTGCTCGCCTGCGCGTCTGGCGCGATCAGCGAATCGGCCGACGCGAGCGCCGTCTCGGCTTGCTCGAGCGTGGCCACGAGCGAGGGCATCATGTCGTCGTTGAGTGTGCCACTCAACGCGCTCAGCTGCTTCAAGGTCTGGTTCAGATTGGTTCCGATCTGATCCAACGGCATGCTCGACAGGCGACCGACGAACTTCGTCAGGCTGGCCTTGAGTTCTTCGATCGGACTCGGAACGGTCGGCAATTTCGGGACCGAGCCGCTCCAGTCGATCTCCGCCGGCGGAGCATCCGGATGGAAATCGAGGCTCACCAGGAGCTGGCCCGTGAGGAGGTTTCCGGTCTGGAGTTGGGCGCGCAGGCCGCGCGCGACCATGTTCTTCCAGCGCTCTTCCGGTTTGTTCAACTCGTGACCGCTGAACTCGATCAACTCGGGAAAGACCTCGATCATCACGGGGATGCGCGGGGTCTCCTTCGCCAGGTCGTAGATCAATCTCACGTCGATCACCTCGCCGAGCTTGATGCCGCGAAACTCGACCGGCGCACCCGTCCTCAACCCACCCACCGACTGCTCGAAATTCAACAGGAAGCGATATCCCTTGGTCAGATCCGGCTCGCGGGTCGCGAGCCGATTCCGGTAGAGGGTGAATACGGTCTCGGCTTCGACGGGTCCAGCGGCCTCGCGGCCGCGGGGCGTGTCGAACGCGACGCCACCGATCAATAGCGAGGTGAGCGATACGGTGTCGATTTCGATCCCGTCAGCGCTCAGCGACATGTCGACGCCGCTCGCGACCCAGAACTGGGTATTTTGCGTAACCCGCTTGTCGTGCGGCGCTTCGACGAACACCGTCGTGGTCACGAATCGACCGCTCTCGTCCAGCTCGTAGCTCGCGATCTCGCCGACCTTGATCGCGTGAAAGTAGACCGGCGCGCCAATTTCGAGCGGTCGCGGCTCGGTCGAACGCAAGGTGAACAGACTTCCGGCGACATCCGAAGTCACGACCGGGGGAGCGTTCAGGCCGGTGAACAGCCTGCTCTTTTCGCCATCGAATGCGGGATCGATTCCGATGTAGGCGCCGGAGAAGAGCGTGCTGAGCCCCGAGACGCGTCCCGCGCTGACCTGGGCGCGCACCACCCAGAACCGCGTATTCTCCCTGAGATATTCCTTCGCAGCCTTGACCAGTCGCGCGCGGACGATGACGTGGGTCAGATCCTCCGACAGTTCGATCGACTCGACGGAGCCGATTTCCACGTCCTTGTACTTCAGCTTCGTCTTGCCGGCCTCGAGTCCGTCCGCGGAATCGAAGGTGATCGTCACAGCGGGGCCGCGCTGCGAAAGCGTGTGATAGGTGAGCCAAGCGCCGACCAGCGCCGCGACGACCGGAATGATCCAGACGAGCGAGGGCCGGCTGCGCCGCTCGATCCGCGCTTCGCGGAATCCGCCCGACGACCCCGCGTCGTCTGCGCCCGACTTCGTTTCGCCTTCAGCCATGCGTCTCCCCCGCTCGATCCCAGATCAGTCTCGGGTCGAAACTCTCCGCCGCGAGCATGGTCAGGACCACGACGCCGCCGAAATAGACCGCGCCGATCCCCGCCTCGACGGTGGCCAGGTTACCCAAGCTCACCAGCGCGACCAGGATCGTCACCACGTAGATGTCGGTCATCGACCAGCGCCCGACGGCCTCCACGATGTGGTAGAGCCGGGTCCGACCCACGAGCTGCCAACGAGAGCCCATCTGCACGGAAATCAGCAGAAAAGCCAGCGCGATCAGCTTCAACAGCGGAACCACGACGCTCGCGAAAAAGACGATCAGCGCGAGCGGCCACATCCCGTGAACCAGCAGGTAGATGGCGCCGCTGAGGATCGTGTCGGCCTGCGCCTGCCCGAGCGAGATCACCCGCATCACCGGAAACAGATTCGCGGGGATGTAGAGCATCGCCGCGGTGATCACGAGCGCCCAGGTCCGGTTGAGACTATCGGGTTTGCGGCGATGAACGACCGCGCGGCAGCGCGGGCAGTGCGTCTTGGCGTGCCGCGCAGCGGCTTCGATGCTGACCACGAAGCCGCAATCGTGGCAGCTCGCGAGCTGCGAAGCGCGGGAGGTCGCGGCGCGCTCGCTCATCGCACCAATCCGATCCGCCGCCAGACCCGTTCCGCGTCGAGCGATGACGACGCAGCCGCCATCACCGGAATCAACAGCGCGAACGACCAGAGCGCGATTCCGGGCACGATCTGCGCCATGCCGAGCAGCTTCACCAACGAAACCAGAATCCCGAGGATGAAGACTTCCATCATGCTCCACGGCTGCACCCTTCGCAGCAGGCGAAACACGAGGGCCTGCCCGGAAATCCGCCAGCCCAGGCGAAGAGGCGCGAGCACGAAGATCAACGCAGCGATGTGGAAGAACGGCGCGACGATCGTCGTCGCAAGCACGAGCGACCCTACGAAAAACTTATCCTGCTCGTAGAGCGCGCGAACACCCGACGCGAGCGTCGTGTGCGTGACGTTTCCCTGCATCTTGAGCGCGAGAAACGGGAAGGCGTTGGCTGCCAGAAACAGGCACAGTCCCGCCAGAGCGAGCGCGAGCGTTCGATCGAAGCTGTCGGGAATCCGGCGGTAGAGCGTGCTCCCGCATCGCGGGCAGCGCGCGCATCCGCCGGTCGGAACGTCGCCGATGCGAACGGGGAGATCGCACGCATGACACAGGCTGAGCCAGCCGGGCGGGATGGCCGCATCCGCGCCGAACGCTGTGTTGGAATCGGATCGGGACAAACGGCTCCCCTGGCATGGGCTGGCTGCGGGCCGCCGTTTATACCACGTCTCGAAGCAGCGAATCCAGTCGGGCCGTCAGCGGCGACGGGCCCCATGCGCAGACTTGACGCGCGCCTGGGGCCAACGAATGGCGATCCGAACGATCGAATCCATTGCGCTCGCCGAGCCATCGGGCGCTGACTCAGCGAATCTCCAGCGATCTGGAATGCTCGGTCGGGCGCTCGACGGACCGGCGCTCTGCGCGAGCGAGCAGGCCAAAACAGTGGTGGAGCGCGATGCCCGAGGCAGTTGCGACGTTCAGCGAATCCACGCCCGCCGCCATCGGGATCCGCACCCTCCAATCGACCGCTTCGAGTGTCGCTGGATCGAGGCCCTCGCCTTCCGCGCCGAGCACGAGAGCGATGCGTCGGCCGGCTGCGAGCTCCAACCGAAGTGCGGCGAGATCGAGCGCGCCCGCTTCAGTCGAAAGTGCCAAGCTCGCGAAACCCGCCGCCCGAAGCCGCTCGATCGCTTCGGGCCATTTCGGCAGGTACGCGAAGGGCGTCAGCAGGCTCCCACCCATCGAAACCCGCACCGCCTTGCGGTAGAGAGGATCCGCGCAATCGCGCGAAAGCAGCACGGCATCGGCGCCAAACGCCATCGCGTTGCGAAACACGTTCCCGACGTTCTCGGGATTCGCGACGCGTTCGAGGCCGACGAGCAGGCGCGGCGTCCGATCCAAGATCTCATCCAACGCGGTTTCCGCGCCGCGCCGCGCGAGCGCCATGCAGCCGCGGTGAAGATCGTATCCGACGAGCTGTTCGAGCAGCGTCGAGCCGGCGACATAGATCGGTGTGTCGTCAGCGAGTTGCGCGAGGGATTCGCCAAGCGCTTCGAGCGCCGTCTGCGTCAACAGAACGGAGTGGATGGGAAAGCGCGATTCCGAAATCAGCCGCCGCACGCACAGACGGCTCTCGACCGCGAACAGACCGCGCGCCTCGCGCAGCGCGGAATCCCGGATGTTGCGATAGTGGGCGATACGCGGATCGTCGAGTTGCTCGATCGTCTCTAGTCGCATCGGTAATCCGCTACGCGAAGCGGCCGGCCAGCGCCCGATGAGCGGCGTAGGGCGGCGCCAAGGGTTCGCGCTCCTCGCGCTCTCGCGGTTCGCGCGGTCCCGCAAAGCGCTGCTTGAGGGCGAGCATGCGGCGCAAGGGGTTTTCGAGCCTGGCATCGGGCGCGCGCTCGAGGCGCTGGAGCACCTCGTCCCGAAGCCCCGCGTTGCGGCAGACCAGCAGCGAATCCACGCCCGCCTCGAGGCAGCCCTCGACGAGCGCCTTCGGGTTGTAGTGATCGGCGACGGCCCGCATCTCCAGATCATCCGAAAAGACCACGCCGTCGTACGCGAGTTCTTCGCGCAGGATCGCCAGCACGTCGGGCGACAGCGTGGCGGGCCGCTTCGCGTCCAGCGCGCGAAGCAGGACGTGAGCCGTCATGATGCTCGCAACGCCGGCTTCGATCGCCGAGGCAAATGGCGGCAACTCCAGCGCGCGCAAGCGCGCGAGATCGTGGTCGAGGCGCGGCAGCTCGAAGTGGCTGTCGCAGGCCGTATCTCCGTGGCCGGGAAAGTGCTTCGCGCACGCCGCGACACCGGCGCCCTGCATCGCGCGAATGAAACGAGCCGCATGCGCGGCCACGCGCGACGGATCGCTGCCGAAACTGCGATCTCCAATGATCGGATTCGCGGGATTCGTGTGAACGTCTACGCACGGCGCGAAATCGAGGCCGATCCCGAGATCCGACAACTCGAGCGCGATTGCGCGTGCGACGTCGGCCGTCAGCTCCGGATCCCCGTTCTCGCCGAGCCTTTGCATCGGCGGCCATTCCGTCCAGGGGTCGCGCAACCGCTGCACCCGGCCCCCCTCTTGATCGATCGCGATCAACAGCGGCGCTTCCTCGGGCGCGCAGGCGTGAAGTGCCTGATTCAGCCTCCGAAGCTGATCGGGGTCGCGGACATTGCGCGCGAATAGGATCACGCCGCCGACCCGCCCCGCCGCGATCAGACGCGCGAGATCCGCGGGCAATTCGAGTCCCACGAAACCCACAACGAGCAGCTGCCCGGGTTGCCATATCGACGACATGCTCACGCCTTCTCGCAATGCCGATTCGCTGTCATGCCTTGGCCCGATCCGACTCGGCGGCCAGCATGCCGAGCCGCCCGAGTTCACAAAAATACTCCGGAAAGGTCTTCGCCACGCAGGCTGGATTGCGAATCGCGACGTCGCCAAGCATCGAAAAGGCCATCGCCATGCGGTGGTCGTCGTAGGTTTCGATCGAGACGCCGGGCTTCGGTCCCGCGCTCGGCGGTTCGATGCGGAGCCCATCCGGGCGCTCTTCGACCGTCGCGCCGAGTTTGCGAAGTTCGCTCGACGCCGCCGCGAGCCGGTCGGATTCGTGGTGGCGCAGCACCTCGACGCCGCGAATCTGCGTCGCACCTTGCGCAAACAGCGCCGCAACCGCCAGCGTGAGCGCCATGTCGGGCATCTCGCCGAGATCGGCGTCGATGCCCCGAAGCCGGCCGCGGCCGCGCACGCGCGTCATCGCAGCGGACTGCGCGACTTCCGCGCCCATGCGCTCGAGCACGCGGCAGAACTTCGCATCGCCCTGAAGGCTCGCGCTGCCGAGACCCGGAACCGCAACCTCGCCGCCGTAAATCGCCGCCAGCGCGAGGAAATAGCTCGCAGACGAAGCGTCCGGTTCGACCGCGTAGTCGCACGCCGCGAGCCTGCGCGGCTCGACGACAATGGTGTCATCGCCCTCCCAGCGCGCGCAGCCGCCGAAGTGCGCGAGCAGATGAATCGTCATGTCCACGTAGGGGCGCGCGGGGGTTCCATCGAGGAGAATCACGCGCGTCGGTTTTTCGGCAAGACTCGCGGCGAGCAACATCGCCGACACGATCTGAGACGATGCGGGGCGCGCAAACACCACCTCGCCGCCGCGCAGCGTCGAGTGCGGGCCGATCGCGATCGGCAGATGAGCGTCTTCCCCGAGGCAGCGGATATCCGCACCCTGCGCGCGCAACGCATCGAGCAACTGACCCATCGGACGCGCGCGCATCTGCGCCGACGCGTCGAGTTCGATCGCTTCGCGGGTCCGACCGGGCCGCGCAGCGATCACCGCGGCCAGAAAGCGCGCAACGGTTCCCGCCGATCCCGCGAAGAGCGGCCCGTCTCCGCTCGCTGGCGCGAACACGGCCGCGCAGCCGTCGACGTCGAGGGTCGTCGCGTCCCGCTCCAGGATCGAGACGCCGAGTCGCTCCACGCAGCGCCGCATACTCTGGGTGTCGTCCGCGACGAGCAGGCCCGAGAGCCGGGTCCTGCCCTGTGCGAGCGCGGCGAGCAGGAGAGCGCGATTCGAGAGGCTCTTGGATCCCGGCGGGCGCACTTCCGCGGCAAGTGCCAGCGGCGGCTTCAACCGCACCTGCGCGTCTTCGTTCCCGGTCATTGACCTCCTGTCAACGGAGCCGCTCCGGACAGGAAACGGCGACGCGACACGCGCAGCGCGCCAAATTCGAGCATCGCGAAGCCCCCAGAGATCGGCAGGCCGCCAGTCTAGCCCCTCGAACCCGGAACGGGTTCGAGGGGCGCCGCCAGGGAAGCGAAGCTTCCCCAGCTAGCCGGGTTTCGCGATCTTCCGAATCCGAAGTCAGGGCTGCCGAGCGCTGGCCCCTGGGCGATCTCGCCGTTCAGGCGGAGCCGGCCGAGCAGGTGCGATTGCGGCCGAGGGATTTCGCGCGGTAGAGCTCCGCGTCCGCGACGTCCACGAGTTGACTCGCGGCAGTGATGTTCATGCCGAACGAAGCCACACCAACGCTGATGGTCAGCGGCTGTTCGCCGTCGAGCGAGATGCCCTCCATTGCGGTGCGGAGTTTCTCGCCGAAGGCGTGCGCGCCTTCGAGCGCGGTTTCGGGCAGGATGATCGCGAATTCTTCGCCGCCGTAGCGGGCGACGACATCGTGCGCGCGCGAGCGGTCGCCGATGATCCTCGCCACCGCGACCAGCGCCTGATCGCCCGCGCGATGTCCGTTGCGGTCGTTGTACTGTTTGAAGTGATCGATGTCGATCATCGCGAGCGATAGGCCCCGGTCGTAGCGCCGGGCGCGTTCGATCTCGCGCTCGAGCGTCTTGTAGAAATGGCCGTGATTGGCGAGCCCCGTGAGGCCGTCGAGCTGCGAAAGCCGCAGCGTATCTTCGTACTTGCGCGCGTTTCCGAGCGCGACCGAGGCGTGTGCGGCAATCGCCTCGAGCAGCCGGAGATCGTGCGGCTCGAACGGGTCGTGGCTCTTCTTGTTGTTGATGTTGATCACGCCCAACAGCACGCCATTGCGAATCAGCGGAGCCGAAATCAGCGTCGACGTGTAGTAGCGCTCGCGGTTTCGGCGCCGAAACATCGGGTGCGCCTCCACGTCCTCGACGAGCAGCGGCTTGCCGTGCAGCGCCACGTAGCCCGAGATGCCCTCGCCGATCTTCATCTCCGTTCGATTGATGACGTCGGGCGGGAGCCCCTGGGCGACCATCACGCGCAGATGATCGTCGTCTCCGAGCAGCAGGATCGATCCGATTTCGGCGTTGAGGTGTTGCAGGGTACGGTCGAGCAGGCGCTGCAGGACCCGGTCGACCGACAGCGTCGAACTCAGGTCTTTGACGCTCTCGTACAGGACTTCGAGATCGGCGTTGCGCCGGCGGAGCGACTCGATCGCCTCTGCTTCCGCTTGCGATCGCTCGGCCCGCTTCGCCATCCGCTCACTCCTTCGGTACCTGCGGATAATCGTCTGGCCGGCTCGAAAGATTGAGATTTTCGCGCCGATCGGCGCGCGATTCGGGGCTCGGGCCCCGGTCGCGTGTGCTTCGAAGATTCCAGCCGAAACACACCCCGGCGCAGGTCCGATTGCGAGGCGGACCGGCGCCGGGCGCGATTTGGCATAAACTTGACGACCGGAAACCAGCGCGATTAGATTGCAAGCCCGGTCGTGACTGCCGGATCCAGCCAACGGAGGCCCCCCATGAGCGCGATCCGCGACCGCCGCCTGCTTCGAACCGACGCCTACATCGGCGGCGCCTGGGTCCCCTCCAGCAGCGGCAAGACCTTCAGGGTTTCGAATCCGGCCGACGGATCGGTCGTCGCCTCGGTCGCCGATCTCGAGGTCTCACAGGTTCGCGCTGCGATCGATGCCGCCGAGGCCGCGTGGCCGGCGTGGCGCGCCAAGACCGCCAAAGAGCGCGCTGCACTGCTGATGCGCTGGTACGCGCTGATGCTCGACAACCAGGACGACCTGGCGATGATCATGACCCTCGAGCAGGGCAAACCCCTCGCGGAAGCGCGCGGCGAGATCGCTTACGCGGCCGCCTTCATCCAGTGGTTCGCCGAAGAGGGCAAGCGCACCTACGGCGACGTAATTCCCTCACACGGACCCGACAAGCGCATCGTGACCCTCAAGCAGCCGATTGGCGTCGTGGCCGCGATCACGCCGTGGAACTTCCCGAGCGCGATGGTCACCCGCAAGGTCGGACCCGCGCTCGCGGCCGGCTGCCCGGTGGTGGTGAAACCGGCCACGAAAACGCCGCTGTCGGCGCTCGCGCTCGCGGAACTCGCCGACCGCGCGGGAATCCCCGCCGGCGTCCTCAACGTCGTCCCGGCCTCGCGCGCCACCGCGGTGGGCGCCGAACTCACCGGCAACCCGAAAGTGCGCAAGGTCTCGTTCACCGGCTCGACGGAGATCGGCAAGTTGCTGATGCAGCAGTGCGCGCAGACCGTGAAGAAGGTTTCGCTCGAACTCGGAGGCAACGCGCCTTTCATCGTCTTCGACGACGCGGACCTCGACGCCGCCGTCGCAGGCGCGATCGCTTCGAAGTACCGCAACGCGGGCCAGACCTGTGTCTGCGCCAATCGGATCCTCGTGCAGGACGCCGTTCACGACGCGTTCATGCGCAAGTTCTACGACGCCGTGAGTGCGCTGAAGGTCGGCTCTGGGATCGAAGACGGCGTCGGCATCGGACCCCTAATCAACGCAGCGGCCGTCGACAAAGTCGAAGAACTCGTCGCAGACGCGGTCGACAAGGGCGCGAAGGTGGTGCTCGGCGGCAAGCGCCATGCGCTCGGCGGCTGCTTCTACGAGCCGACGATCCTCACCAATGCGAGCGCCGAGATGGCCTGCGCGAAAGAGGAGATCTTCGGCCCGGTGGCGCCCGTCTACCGCTTCAGCAGCGAAGCCGAGGCCATCGCAATGGCAAACGACACCCAGTACGGTCTCGCCGCCTACTTCTACGCGCGCGACATCGGCCGGGTCTGGCGCGTCTCGGAAGGCCTCGAATACGGCATCGTCGGCATCAACGAGGGCATCATCTCGACCGAGGTGGCGCCGTTCGGCGGCGTGAAGGAGAGCGGGATCGGCCGCGAGGGGTCCAAATACGGCATCGAGGACTACCTCGAAATCAAATACCTGTGCATGGGCGGTATCCACAGCTAGACCCGCGCGCGAACCCCGCCGAGCCAGAACTCGGTCCACACGGAGCAGCCATCATGTCGAAGAACGCAGAATTGATGCAGCGCCGCCAGAAAGCGATTCCCGCGGGCCTCGGAACCATGCACCCCATCTTCTGCGAGCGCGCAGAAAACGCCGAGCTCTGGAACGTCGAGGGCAAGCGATTCATCGACTTCGCGAGCGGCATCGCGGTGCTCAACACGGGACACCTCCACCCGAAGGTGAAGGCCGCCGTCAGCGCCGAGCTCGAGAAGATGAGTCACGTGTGTTTCCAGGTGACCCCCTACGAGCGCTACGTCCAGGTCGCCGAGCGCTTGAACGCGCTGGTGCCCGGAAAGACCCCCAAGAAGACGCTGCTGCTCACGACGGGCGCCGAGGCGGTCGAGAACGCGGTGAAGATCGCGCGCGCCCACACTGGGCGCGCCGCGGTGATCGCGTTCAGCGGCGGCTTCCACGGGCGCACGCTGTTCGCGCTCGCGCTCACCGGCAAGGTCGTGCCCTACAAGATGGGATTCGGCCCAATGTCTGCCGAGGTGTTTCACGCCCCCTACCCGATCGACTATCACGGCATGAGCGTCGACGCCGCGCTTGCCGCGCTCGACCGCCTGTTCGCGAGCGACGTCGACCCGGCGCGCGTGGCCGCGATGATCATCGAGCCGGTTCTCGGCGAGGGCGGCTTCTACGCCGCGCCGCCCGCGTTCCTGCAGGCGCTCCGGCGCATCTGCGACCAGCACGGGATCGTGCTGATCGTCGACGAGATCCAGACGGGCTTCGCGCGCACGGGCCGCATGTTTGCCGTCGAGTACGCGGAGATCGAGCCCGACCTGATGACGCTCGCAAAGAGCCTCGCGGGCGGCTTCCCGCTCTCCGCCGTGACTGGCAAAGCCGCAATCATGGATGGCCCGAAGCCCGGCGGACTCGGCGGCACCTACGCGGGCTCGCCGATTTCGTGCGCGGCCGCGCTCGCGTCGATCGCTGTGGTCGAAGAAGAGAAGCTCGCCGAGCGCGCGCTGCGCCTCGGCGACCTGATCGCGAAGCGCATCCGCGCGCTGTCGCAAGAAGCGGCGGGCTCGTGCATCGGCGACATCCGCTACCTCGGTGCGATGGCCGCGATGGAACTCGTGACCGACCGCAAGACGCGCAATCCGGACGCGGATCTCACCAAGGCGCTGGTGCAGAAGGCTGCGACGAAGGGATTGGTGCTGCTGTCGTGCGGCGTGCGCGGCAACGTGATCCGCTTCCTGCCGCCGCTCACCGCGAGCGACGAACTCGTCAACGAGGGACTGGATATCCTGCGCGAGTCGCTGATCGAATTGCGCTCGTAACCTTTTGTTGCGCGGGCGATTTATCACGTAGCGCATGACGGGCTGCTCGGGGGCCGGGGCGCGAGAGCTACTCGCTCAAACCCCGCTGCAGGAGTGAAATCGAGATGTCGATCTTTGACGAAGTCAGCAGGCAGATGACGGCCGCCATGCGCGCGAAGGACGCACCTCGACTGGCTGCGCTGCGCGGCATGCGCGCCGCTTTTCAGACGGAGATGAAGCGCGAGGGTGCCGAGACGCTCTCGGACGAGGCGTGCGTGGCCGTACTGCGCCGGCTGGCGAAGCAGCGCCACGAGAGCATCGACGCGTTCGAGAAGGCGAGCCGCGCCGATCGCGCCGACCAAGAGCGCGCCGAACTCGCGCTGATCGAAACCTTCCTACCGAGCCTCGCGGACGCAGCGCAGACACGCAGCTGGGTCGAGGCGGCCATCGCAGAGACCGGCGCCTCGTCGCCGAGTGATGTCGGCCGCGTCATGGGCGCCGTGATGAAAGCCCACAAGGGCGACGTGGACGGGCCGCTGGCCAAGAAACTGGCGGCCGAACTCCTGAGCGCCTGAGCGATCGCGCTGCCAAACAGTCCACCCACGAAACGGCCCAAGAACACACCAAGCAGTCGCGACCTACCGGCAATCGAATACCCCTCTCGGGAGCGGAGGAGGGGAGGCCATCGGGCGACGTGGTGTTCGAGCCCGCTGGCCTCCCCTCCTCCGCTCCCAAGCAACCCACTCCGCAATTCGATTGCCCCCACCTCACTCCATCGGCAAACGAAGAATTCTTCTCCGCCGGTGGAAGCGGCTGGCTTCCGCCGGTCCGACGGCTCGCGAGCCGTCGAGCCGACACTGCAGGCCGTTATCGCTGGCACGCGAATTGCTCTGATCGCGCGCCGGGGAGAACGGGGAGCTGCGGTGGATTCGATGCGATCGATTGTTTGGATTGGCGACGAGCAGAGGGCGCTGGAGATCGCCGCCGATTCTCCGACGCTGGAGGTCGTCTGCGAGCGCGACTTCGAACGCGCGGGCGCCCTGCCCCTCGCAGATTTCGATGCGCTGGTGGTCGCGTGCGACAGCCCGAAGCAAGCCCTCGAGGCGCTGCGAAGTCTGTTCCCTCACACTCCGCTTCCGCCGATCTTCGTTCGGCTCGATGACGCCGACGAACTCGCGCTGCGCGAGCTGCGCGCAGCCGGCGCTAGCGATGTCTTCTGCACACGCGATGCTACGAGCGACCAGCGCCTGGCGCGGGCGCTGCTTCGGGGATCTTCGGGCCCGGAACCGCGCGCGAACTCGATCGCGCCAGCTCGAAACCGGCGCCGGGGTCGCGCAGCCAGCTCGGGGATCGTCGGGTCCAGCCCGGGGATCGTCGGGTCCAGCCCCCAGCTCGCCGAGATTCTCGCACTCGTCGGTCACGCGAGTGCATCGCCTGTGACGGTGCTTCTCACCGGGGAAACGGGAACCGGTAAGGAACTGTTTGCACGGGCGATTCACGAACAGAGCCCGCGCCGCGCTGCGCCGTTCATCGCCGTGAACTGCGCGGCGTTTCCCGAGGCGCTGCTCGAAAGCGAACTGTTCGGCCACACCAAGGGCGCCTTCACGGGCGCCGACCGCGACAACTTGGGCCTGTTCGAGGCCGCCAACGGCGGAACGCTCTTTCTCGACGAAATTGGAGAAACCACCCGTCCGTTTCAGGCAAAGCTGCTTCGCGTGCTCCAGGAACGCGAGGTGCGGCCGATCGGGAATTCGCGGACGCGCCGGGTCGACGTGCGCGTGATCGCAGCGACCAACCGAAACCTCCGCCGCGAAGCGAGCGACGCGCAGTTCCGGCCCGATCTCTACTACCGACTCGCGGTGTTTCCGATCCACGTTCCCCCGCTGCGCGAGCGCTCCCTCGACATCCTGCCCCTCGCCAACCACTTTCTGCGCCTTCACGCCATACATGACGCAAGAATCGAGACGACGCTGTCCGTCGAGGCGCGCCGCCTGTTGCAAAGCTACGCCTGGCCCGGAAACGTGCGCGAACTCGAAAACGAAATTCAGCGGGCGCTCGCCCTTGCCGATCCGGGCAGCGAACTCACACCCGCGCAGTTCTCCGCCGGCCTGCGCGCAGTACTCGAACCCGTACACGCCGTCGTGCAGCCGGGAGAATCATTGCGCGAGACCCTCGCGCGCGTCGAAACATGGCTGATCCGCCGCGCACTCGAAGCGAACAGCGGCCGCCGGACTGCGACCGCGCGGCTGCTCGGGATCACCCGCGAGGGTCTCTACAAGAAGATGCAGCGATATGGCATCAGCTAACCCGTCTATTCCTGCTGCGACGATCGATCGCGCAGCCCATCGACGAGATCGCCGAGCTCGAATTGCTCCGCGCTCATCGGGCGGCAGAAATAGAAGCCCTGCGCGAACCCGCAGCCGATCTCGCTCAGCAGATCCATCTGCTCCCGGGTCTCGACGCCCTCCGCGACGACCTCGAGGCGCAGGCTCTCGGCCATCGAGTTGATCGCGCGCAGCAGCGTCACCCCGTCCTCGTGGCCGACTGCGCCGTTGACGAAGGCGCGGTCGATCTTGAGCACGTCGAAGGAATAGTGGTGGAGATAACTCAGCGACGAATAGCCGGTGCCAAAATCGTCGATGCAGAGCCGGACCCCGAGTTGCTTGATCTCGCGGAAGATCTGCGAGACGCGCTCCACGTCGTCGAGCAAAGCGCGCTCGGTAACCTCGATTTCCAGGCACTCGGCGGGCAGGCCCGAGCGAGCGAGTGCGTTTCGGATCGACGTCAGCGGGTCTCCGCGCTCCACTTCGCGCGGCGACAGATTCACCGCGACGCGAATCTGGGGCCAGTCGGCGTCGTGCCACGCCTTCACCTGGCGGCAGGCGGTCTCCAGCACCCACGCGCCGATCGGCACGATCATCCCGCTGCGCTCGGCGATCGGAATGAACTCCCCGGGCGAGACGATGCCTAGAACCGGGTTTTCCCAGCGCAGCAGCGCTTCCACTCCGGCGAGCCTCGCATCCGGCAATGCCACGATCGGCTGGTAGTGGACTTCGAGTTCGCCGAGTTCGAGCGCTTTGCGCAGGTGTAACTCCACCTGCAGGCGCCTGGCAGCGCTTTCGTTCATTTCCTGGGTAAAGAACTCGAGCGTATTTCCGCCTGCCTTCTTGCTGCGATACATCGCAGCGTCCGCATTGCGCAGCAGATCATCGTCGCTTTCCGAATCGTCGGGATAGATCGCGATCCCGACGCTCGCAGTCAGAACGATCTCCTGCCCGCAAACCGTCAACGGCGATGCGATCGCTTCGATGATTCGCTGCGCGACCCCTTCGGCGTCCAACGCACTCGCGATTCCCGGTAGGATGACCGAAAACTCATCGCCTCCGAGCCTCGCGGCGGTATCCGCATCCCGAAGGCTCCGGTTGATGCGCGTCGCGGCCTCGGTCAGCGCTTCGTCGCCAGCCGCGTGGCCGAGGGTGTCGTTGACCTTCTTGAACCCGTCGATGTCGATGAACAGCAGCCCCACCGTGGAGCCGTCGCGCTTGGCGCGCAGCAGCGCGCGCCGCAGTCGGTCCCGGAACAGGTAGCGATTCGGAAGCTTCGTCAACATGTCATAGTTGGCCTGGTGGGCGATCACCTCTTCGGAGTTCTTCCGCTCCGTCATGTCGTTGAAGACCACGACGACCTGTTCGATGCCCGCCTGGTCGCCGACCGTACAGCCGACGGAAACCCAGGCGGGAATCGACGTGCCCTGCTTGTGTCGGATCCAGATCTCGCCCTCCCACCTTCCGCCGCGATTCACCTCCTCGATGATGGATCCAAAGAAATTCGCTCCGTGCCGGTCGGCGCTCAGGATGTTCGCGCTCTGCCCGACGACTTCGCCGTGGGAATAGCCCGTCGTCGTCGCAAACGCCGAATTGACATCCACGATGCTACCCGCGGAATTCGCGATCACGATGGATTCGGTTGCGGTATTGAAGACCGCAGCCGCTCGGCGCAGCTGCTCGTCCGCGCGACGTCTCTCCGTGACATCACTCGCGGTGCCGAGCACGCGAAATGGCCTGCCTTCCGCATCGCGCTCGACGTGCCACAAGATGCTGTAATGGCGCAGTGCGCCTGTCGACGAGAAAGCTCGCAGCTCCGTTCCGTCGCTCACCACAGTTCCATCGATCAGCGCACGCAGCGCGGTCGCGACCCTCTCGCGATCCGCGGGGTCGATGATCTCACGCAGCTTCTCGCCGGTGAGAGCACCCGCCTCGATCTCTCTGCCGTAGAGCCTGAAGAGTTCGTCCGACCACCAGCAGGATCCGTCGAGCAGGTCGAGCTTCCAGCTCCCCGTCTGCGCGACCTTCTGCGCCGCGCGCAGGTGCTGCTCGCTCTGGCGCAGGGCCTCTTCGCTGCGCCTCCGCTCGCGGACCTGCTCTTCGAGCTGGCGCAGCATGTTTCCGAACTCCCGACTGATTTCGCCAATTTCGCCCTGCTGCTTGGTGTCCAGCGAAAGATTCAGATCGCTCGTCTGGTGAAAGATTCGGATCTGGCGCGAGAGCACGCCGAGCGGCGCGATGATCGCGCGGTGGAGCGGAACCAGGATGATGAAAACCAGAACACCACCCTGGAGGATGATCCAGAGCGCGCACAGTCGACCGATGAACGTCGCCGATTGCGTCAATTCCCGCGACAGCTGCGCGCCAAAGATGATCGCCGGTTGACCGGTGATGTCGTTGAACTGCCGATAGGCACCGAGCTCGTCGGTTTCGGCATCGACAATCGTCACGAGCGCGTCTGGGCTGCCTCGCCTCAGCGACGGGAGCACGCCCTCCGGAAGCTCGGGATCGGCCGCGATCCACAGCTGCAGATCGATCCCCATCCGACGCCCCAGCTCACGCACGAAGGCGTCGTCGAGCGCCCTGCCCATGACGACGCGGCCGCGGGACGGCCCCTCTCCGAGACTCGTGAGGATATCCCGCGCGGCAACGATCATCGGCCCCGCCTCGGTCAGCATCACTCCCGCGGCCGGCTTTTCGCGGGGATCTCCCGCAAGCAACGGATGCGAGGGCGCCCACTGCTGCTGCGGAATATCCGGCGTCGAGACCAGTTCGCGCGTTTTGGAGTCGCGAATCGTTTCCGAGATCACACGCCCGGACGCGTCCACGACGATGCTCCAATCGATGTTCGCTTGAGCAAGTGCGTCGGGGCTCAGGTTGTCGTCGAAATACTTCGGATCCCGGGTGATCACGTACGCGTAGGTATCGTCCCAGTTGCCGTATTCGAACGCGCGGCCATCCAGATGAAAGGCCTCACGATCCAGCGCCTCGGAAACCTGCGTCATGCTCCTTTCGGCCGATCGCTGCTCGAAACCCTCGAACGCAGTATCGATCCGATTGCGTTTTATCGCGTAGCCGAAGCCGATGTTCCCGAGCGTGAAGAGCGCGACGACGAGGGCCGCCTTTTGAACGAGTGTCATCGTTTCGACCCCTGACTCAGCTGGAGTCGGCTGTCCACAGAACACGCGAAACGCGCGCAGATTCGACGATCAATCATCGCTGACCTGCAACGCCCGAAGCCAGCCCTGGGGCTCAGCTCCGACATGCACGGAGTCTGCATCGAGGTCTACGATCGGAGAACCGATCCCGATCCTCGCAGCGCTCAAGGGGGGACAGAAGTAGTAGCCCTGCGCGAAGCCGCAATTCAGCGCGGAGAGCAGCTCGACCTGGTCCACGGTTTCGACGCCTTCCGCGATCACCGCGAGATCGAGACTCTCGGCCATCGCGATGATCGCCCGCAGCAGTGAGACGCCGCTCTGGTGGCGCGTCGCGTCGTAGACGAACGCGCGGTCGATCTTGAGCACGTCGAATGGGTAGTTGCGCAGATAGCTGAGCGACGAGTATCCCGTTCCGAAGTCATCGATGCAGAGGCGAACTCCGAGGCTTTTAATTGCGCTGAAAGCGGAACTGGCTTTCTCCACGTCGTCGAGCAGAACGCGCTCCGTGACTTCGATCTCCAGATACTTCGGCGACAATCCGCTCTTGTTGAGCGCCTCCGAGATCGATTTGATCGCATCTCCCCGGTCGACCTCGCGCGGCGAAAGATTCACGGCGACGCGCAGCTCCGACCAGCCCGCCTCCTGCCATTCCTTCACCTGCCGGCAAGCCGTCTCGAGCACCCATGCACCGATGGGAACGATGATGCCCGTACTCTCGGCGACGGGAATGAACTCCATCGGCGACACCACACCCAATTCCGCGTTGTGCCAGCGCAAGAGCGCCTCGACACCGATCATCCTGCCCTCTGGAAGCGCGACGACGGGCTGATAGTGGACCTCGAACTCCTCGTTCTCGAGAGCACTCTGCAGCTGGCTTTCCACCTGAATCCGGCGCAGCGCGCGCTCGTTCATCTCTGCGGTGAAGAACTCGATCGCGTTCCCGCCCCCGTTCTTGCTGCGGTACATCGCGATATCCGCGTTCCGAAGCAGTTCTGCATCGTCTTCAGAGTCTGTGGGGTAGATCGCGATCCCGATGCTCGCGGTTGTCAGGACATCCTGCCCGTGCACGCTCATCGGAACGGCCATCGCGACGAGGATCCGCTTCGCAACCGCTTCGGCGTCCACCGCGTCATGCAGCCTCGGGACGATCACCGCAAATTCATCCCCCCCGACGCGTGCGGCCGTGTCGATGTTGCGAATGCTCTGCTTGATCCGCTGAGCGGTGATTCGGAGGACTTCGTCTCCCGCGGAGTGGCCGATCGTGTCGTTCACCCTCTTGAAGTCGTCCAGGTCGATGAAGATCAACCCGACACCGCGGTCGCTTTTCTCGGAGCGGAGCGTTTCTTGCGCGAGCCTGTCGAGGAAAAGCGCTCGATTGGGGATTCCGGTCAGCAAATCGTAGGTCGCCTGGCGCGCGATGATTTCTTCGGCGTTCTTTCGCTCGGTCATGTCGTTGAAGACCGCGACGATCTGCTCGGTCGAAGACTCCTTTCCGAGCGTTCGGCCGATCGACACCCACGCGGGGATCGGCTTGCCGTCTTTGTGGCGGATCCAGATCTCGCCTTCCCAACTTCCGGACTGTTCGAACTCTGCAGCGATCGCCTGATAGAACCCGAAGTCGTGGCGCCCGGAGCTCAGCAGCTGTGCCTTCTGGCCGATGCTGTCTTCGCGAGCGTGTCCGGTGATGGTCGAAAACGCCGAGTTGACATCGATGATGGTTCCGCTGGGGTCGGCGATCACGATGCCTTCTGTGGTGGTGTCGAAGACTGTGGCGGCGCGGCGCATTGCCTCTTCGGATCGGTAACGTTCGGTTACGTCGCCGACGGTGCCGAACGCGCGCAGCGGCCGATCATCGCCGCCTCGCTCGACGCTCCAGAGGATGTGGTGGTATTGCAGTGCTCCGCTCTCGACCACGAAGCGGGCTTCGATTCCCTTCGAATCGGAGCTTCCGTCGATCAGCGTTCGAAATGCCGTCTCCACGGAATCCCGGTCGTCTGGATGAATGCTCGCGCTGATTTGCTCGCGGGTCGGAGGCCCGTCGCCGATGTTCCGCGCGTGAATCCGATAGAGCTCGTTCGACCACCACCACGATCCGCTCCGGAGATCGAGTTCCCAGCTTCCAACCTGGGAGACCTGCTGGGCTTCCTGGAGGCGCTCTTCGCTGTGGCGCAGCGCGCCTTCACTCTTGCGCCGTTCCGCGATGTTCTTGCCCAGCTGATCGAGCATGCGCCCAAATTCTCGACTCAGCTCACCGATTTCGTCGCCACGGGCGATGGATACGCCGATGCTGAGGTCGCCCGTGCTCCGGATGACGCGCAGCTGGCGGGTCAGAACCCCGAGCGGAGCGATGATCGCGCGGTGCAGCGGAACCATGATCAAGAAAGCGAGCGCGACCCCCTGGACGAGAAACCACAGCAGGCTCAGGCGATTGACGTAGGCCGCTCGCTGGCTGATTTCGCGCGGAAGACTCGCGCGCAAGATGAGCACCGGCGCACCCGCAATGTCTCGAAATAGCGTATAGACATCGAGGCGGTCGCCGTCTGGACTGGAAATCGAGATATTGCCTGCCTTTTCAGCGTCGAGCAGGGCAACGCGCACCGATGACGGCACTTCTGTGTCCGACGAGATCGGCCAGGCGTCGAGATCGATGCGGGTGCGCTGGGCGATCCCATCGACGAACGCCGCGTCGACTCTCCTGCCCATGACGATCCGACCGCGTGAGGGGCCGCCGTCGACGTTGGTGAGAATATCGCGAGAGGCAACCAGCATTGGACCGGCGCTCGTGCCCATGATGCCAGCAACCGGCTCGAGTTTCGTATCGCCGCGGCGGAGCGGATGCGAATCGCTCCAATGCTGCTGCGGAAGCTCGGCAACATCGAGAAGCTGGCCGGATTGAGTGTCGCGAATCGGGCCCGAGATCACATCCCCGGACACATCGATGATCGCCGCCCAATCGAGCACAGTCATCTGGAGTGCGCCAGCGCTGAGGTTCTGCTCATAGAACTTCATATCGCGAGATATCGCGAACTCATACGTGGCGTCCCAGCTCGCGGTGTCGTGGGCCAGCACATCGAGAAACGATGCCTCGCGCTGGATCGCCTCCAAGGCGCGCGTCATGTTCTTTTCGACCTCGCGCTGCTCGAGGTCTGAAAATTCCGGTGCCACTACGTTGCGATGAATCGAGTATCCGATTGCAACGTTGGCCATTGCAAACAGGACCACGATCAGCGCGGTTTTCTGCGCGAGCGTCACCGATAAAACCCCAGGCAGACGGCCCCCAACACGAGGATCCGGATCCGAAATCGAGTCCGCCGGGGCTATAGATCGGCTGATTCAGCGATCGACTTGCGCGTGTGCGGCCTGAAAATGCGCTCAGAGGGGACGGAGTTGCCGGTTCGTTGCACAGGAGTGAAGCCGAGGCCGCGGTTGCCTGGCGGATCGGCGCGGCCCCGCGGATCGCTCAGGCGAGTTCCGAGCGGAAGAAAGCGAGCACGGCGTCCCAGGTCTCGGCAGCGGCGACCGCATCGAAGACATCGAGCCGGGCCTCGTCCAGGTAACCGCCGCGCACCCCCGCTCGAAGCTCGACGCTCGCGTCGACGCCCGCGCGCGCGAGTCCCGATTTCAGGGCGGCGGCGGCGGATTCGGCACCCGACTCGTTCCCTCCCGCGACCGACTCGTCCCCTCCCGCGAGAATTGCCAGGACCGGCGCGCCGACGCGCTCGAGCGCGCCGGTGAACTCGGGATGGGTACCGCAGAGGTCGGCGACCGCCCCGATCCGGCGATGACGACTGGAAAGAAACAGCGCGAGCGAACCCCCTAGGCCAAAACCGAGCGCGCCGACCTTCGAGCCCGACGTTGCGTTCTGGTTGTAGAGTTCCGCTACCGCAGATTCGAGGTCCGCGTCTACTGCATCAATGTCCAGTTCTTTTGAAAGTGCCTTGGCGGTACCGGCGTGATCGAGCGCGCAAGCGTGAAAGAGATCCGGTGCGAGAGCGACGAATCCCGCGCGCGCCAAGCGGTCGCAGACGTCGCGAACGAAGTCGCCGAGCCCCGCTTCGTCGTGAATGACGATGATCCCATGGCCCGCCGCCGATGCGGGTTTGGCGAGATAGGCCGACGCGAAGTCTGCGTCTCCGCCGGATGCGATCGCCTCGTACTGGATATCGGCGCCCCCTCGCCCGGTCGTCATCCTCGATCCCTCCCGTTTTGGCTCACCAACACAAGTTTTGGCTCTCCAACATAGCCCAGCGGCCACAGGCTCCGCGCCAGCGGGCTACAGTCCGCGGATGAGCGAACCCGAGCTTCCGCTCGCCGTCCAGCAGGTCAGCCACAAACTGATCGAAGCGGGTCGCACAGCGATCCTCGTCGGGCCCGGGTTGCGCGACCTCTTGACCGACATGCGACCCTCGCGCATCGACCTATCAACCGACGCGCTGTACAGCGAGATTCTCGAATTTTTTCCAGACGCAGTGCTGGTGGATAAACGACGCGAGACCGTGATGATTCCGGGCCAAGCGGCCTGCGTGGACGTGACGCCGCTGCGCGCGGGCCGACGGATCGAGAGTGATCTCGCGCAGCGGGATTTCAGCATCAACGCCATCGCCTACGACATCGCCGAGCACAAATGGCTCGATCCCTACGACGGTCGGGCTGATCTCGAGAAGGGCGTACTCCGCGCGGTGCGCTGCGCGCGCGATCGATTCGACGAGGACCCGATCCGGGCGCTGCGCGGAATTCGCCTGGCGGCGACTCGAGGCTGGGAACTCGACGCGGCCACCGAGTCGGCGCTCGCGGGCAGCGCAGCAGCGCTCTCGAAGACCCCGTGCGAGCCGCTTCGTCGCGAACTCGCCAGCATCCTGCTCTCGGCCGGCGTCGCGCGCGCCCTCGAGCAGCTCGACCGAAGCGGCATCGCATCGACGCTCGCACCCGGCACCTCCGCGCGTTCGGCTGCCCTGGTGGAGCGTTTGCCGCGCGATCTCGCGCTGCGGCTCGCCGGCTGGCTGCGCGGCGCACGCGCTCGGGCCGCGCTGCAGCGCCTGCGCTTTTCTCGCGACACCGTCGAGCGGGTCGATCTGTTGCTGCGGAATCATCACGCGGACGACCAGATCAACGCGCTCGGTCCATCCGCCGCTGCGCGATTCACGCGCCGCCTCGGAGTCCAGAATCTCGCGGCGCTGATCGCGCTGCGCGGAGCCGAGATCCAGCTCGCGGGCGCTGCGACTCCTGCAGCGCAAAACGCGCTGCAAAAACTAGAAGCGTGGCTCGACGAGCTGCGCGACTCCGAGCGGACGGCAATCGGGCGCAGCCGCCTCGCAATTTCGGGTGCCGAGGTGATGGCGTGTCTCGACTGCAAGCCGGGCCCGCACGTGGGGCGCGCGATCGACTACCTCGCCGAGAGCATCCGCCGGGATCCAGCGCTCAACGCGCCAGAATCGCTGCGCGCGCTGTTGAGCGGCTGGACGGACCGCGCTGACTGATTCACATGAACGCTGGAGCGGGAGAACTCGAATCAGCCCGCTCTGAGCTTCGAAAGGATCTCGCCGGACTCCGGGAACCGCTCCGATGCGTGCTTCGAGAAGATCATGTCGCCGTCAACGATGACGTCGAAGATCCCTCCGCCGCCGCGAATCAATTCGGATTCGACGCCGGTCGCCTGTTTGATGACGGCTGCCAAACTGGTAGCCCTAGGCAGGTAGTTTCATTGCCCGCAATAGGTGATCGAGATCTTCACGCTGCAATTCTCCCCTGAGATTTCTGATTTCCGCAGCCGACTAGTCTCGTCTCGACATGAACAAGCGCAGCACGTACCAGAACATCAGCGCCACCGACGCGAACAACTGCAGCGCCGCTCCGACGTAGCGATCTTCTGGAAAATGCTGCAGCACGTTCGAGGTATCGTAGAGGACCGCGGCGCCCGCAAAGCCGATCATCGCGACCGAGAACCAGGTGCCGAGCTCGAAGCCGAACGCGATGCCGCCCACGATTGCGATCAGCGCGACCACACCGCCCCACATGAGTAGGCCGCGCAAGAACGAGAAATCCTTGCGCGTGACGAAGGCGACCGCGGTCAGGCCCGCAAAGCCGATCAACGTCACCAGCGCCGCGCTCTGGATCGCGCCCGGCGCATACTGGTCGGCCAACCAGAGCATGGGTACGAAGAGGATCGACTGCGCGAGCACGAAGCCGCCGAGTGCCGCGTACTGGGCGCCGCTCGATTGCGAGGTGAAGGCGACCCGCGATGCAAACCAGCTCACCAACATGAATGCGCCGAGAACCAGCAGCCACGAGCCGCCGAGGAGAACCCGCGCGATCGACTCGGCGAGGCCCGATTGGAACAGGCCGACCTCGATCAACGTGAACAAAGCGATCGAACCCATCAGATGGTTGTAGGTGCGGTTGATGAACGTCGCGCGCGCGTCGACGCCGATCGCGGCGACCGGCTGGTAGGCGTTCGAAATCTGGAAATTGCTGCTCATGCTCTCTCCTCTGCCGCGAACCGGCTACCGGCTCAGGATAGTCCGCCCCGCGGAAGAGCGCTCCCCGCGGGTCCGCGCCCGGAGCCCGCGTTCAAAAGCTGAGTGGCTTTCGCGTCGCTACCCGGGCGGCGGATTTGGTTAAGCTGTGGCGATCGATTCCCAGCCCTTCCACTCGCGACAAGGAGGATTACCGATGACCATCGCAGTAGGCGACAAAATTCCCGCAGGAACCCTCAAGATTGCCGGACCCGACGGGGCGAAAGATGTTTCGACCGATGAGCTCTTTGGCGGCAAGAAGGTCGTACTGTTCGGCCTGCCCGGCGCGTTCACACCGACCTGCTCGGCCAAGCACCTCCCGGGCTTCGTCGGCAAAGCCAAAGAAATCAAGGCCAAGGGCGTCGACAGCATCCTCTGCCTGTCTGTCAACGACGCATTCGTGATGGACGCCTGGGGCAAAGCTCACGATGCGGGCAGCGCGGTATTGATGGCAGCCGATGGCAACGCGGAATTCACGCGCGCACTCGGTCTCGAATTCGATGCATCCGATTTCGGGATGGGCGTTCGGTCCCAGCGCTTCGCGATGATCGTCGACCGCGGCGTCGTCAAGGGCCTCTACGTCGAGAAGCCGATGAAGTTCGAAGTCAGCAGCGCCGAAGCGATCCTCAAGAAGCTCTAGCGCGAGAAACGCGGCATCCCTTTCGAAATCCGCGATCGCCTGGCGCGCCGCTCGAATGGCGTGCCGGGCGCGCTGTGTTTCGATCGGCTGGCGCGCCGGGCGCGCCGAGCCGCCAAACGCGCGACGGCGAGTCGGATCAGTCGCCGAGATTCGCCAGGAACTTCAAGAGCGCCTCGTGGAACAGCTGAGGCTGATCGAGATACGCGGGGTGTTTCGCCTTCGGGAGAATTACGACCTCGGCGTGCTTGAAGCCCGCGGCGAGCGTCTGCGCGAGCGCGGGGCGAAACAGTTGGTCCTGCGCGCCCCATACGACGAGCGCGGGTACCGGGCTCTGCTTCAACTGGCTCGCAAATTCATCGACGCCGACCGGCGCGATCGGAACGTAACCGGAAACCTTTTCGGGGTGGCCGACGATCAGCGGAAAGCTCAGATTCCCGCTGCGAGACGGCGAGATCACGACGGGGCGCCCGATGTCGAGCGCGACCAACAGCTGCGCGAGGAAGCTGCGCGAATCGACCGCCCAGCTGGCTGACTTGCCCGAGCCGGGCAGGTCGATCGCGACCGCGCGATAACCCGCATCCGCGAGAACGCCCAGCGTGCCGAGTTTCTTCCAGGTGTCGGAGTTGAATTTTGCGCCGTGCAGCAGCAGAACCGAGCGGCCGGTCTTGGGGCCCGCGACGAGCAGATGCATTCGGTGACCCTGGAGTTCGACCGCGCTCTCGGAGACTTCGGCCGCAGCCGCAGGAGCGTTCAACCAGCAGCAAGCGGCCAACCATGCCAGCGCGTGGGCCCAGCGCGAGAATCGCATAGCCGGTGAGTCTCCTGATTTCTCCGCCAGCCCGCAATCCCGTTCGGGCTCGGGCTACCCGAAGACACGCATTCTCATTGGGCAGGCGGCTACTCGAAGATGGCGGATCTCGAGCCGCCGGCGCTCAACAGCAGCCTTTTGGTCCGGGCTTGCGCGCCGCGCGGAATCCCGCGCCCTTGGTCTCACGCGGATCGCGCAGCCCGGTTCGTTCGAAATCGGACTGCTCGGCCTCGGGCACGCAGACGCGCGAACGGATCGCCACGAACTCAGCCGCGTAACAAGCGTCGCCAAAAACTTCGAATTCGCTCGCGCTGA
>CAZBSV010000125.1:0-29859 GCA_964494795.1 uncultured Spirochaetales bacterium
CGTGCTGGCGCTCGAGAAGGCCTTCGCCGAGCACTCGATGCCGCTTCACCTTCCCCATCGCTCATGGGTCGACGCCATCCCGGTCTACTCCGACGCCGATCAGCGCGATCACATCGGCCGGGCGACCAGCGGAACCTGGTCTCCGGTGATGAAGAAGTACGTGGTGATCGCGCGGGTGAAGCCGCAGTACGCGAAGCTCGGCACCCGGATCTATCTGGAGCAGACCGTCGAAGCGCGGCGTTATGCGGTGCCGGCGACGGTCGTGAAGATGCCGTTCTTCGATCCGCCGCGAAAACGAGAGTGAGGCGCCGACGCGAAGAGCGCTCGGCGGTCCCGATTGGCTCGATGCTTTCACCATCTTTCAACACGAACGGTCGGTAGGTACCCAAATGACACGATCATATGATGCAATCATCGTCGGTGGTGGCCACAACGGCCTGACCTGTGCGGCCTATCTCGCCAAGGCCGGACGCAAGGTTCTGGTGCTGGAGCGGCGCTATCTCGTGGGCGGCGCGGCCGTCAGCGAGGAGAAGTTCCCCGGTTTCAAATACACGGTCTGCTCCTACGTGGTGAGCCTGCTGCGGCCCGAAGTGATCCGCGAACTCGAACTCGCAAAGCACGGTCTCCAGATCGTGCCGCTCGACAGCGCCTGGGTTCCGATGGAAAACGGCGACCAGCTCGCGATGTACGCCGACCCGGCCTCCTTGCGCGAGGAGGTCAAGCGGCACTCCAGGCGCGACGCCGAGATGATCCCGAAGTACAACCAGATGATGTATCGCATGGTGGGCGCGGTGAAGCCGATCCTCGGCTACGTGCCGCCGAATCCCGCCAAGCCGGGCCTGCGCGGCGCGCGCACGCTCGCGGATTTCGGCAAGCACCTGAAGAGCCTCGACAAGAAGACCTTCCAGCAGCTGTCGAAGATCATGACGATGAGCGCCGACGACTTCCTCGCCGAGTGGGTCGAGACCGACGTCATCCGCGCGCTGATGGGAATCAACGGCATCATCGGAACCAAACTGGGCGTCAAGTCGCCCGGAACCGCCTACGTGCTGCTGCACCACTACATGGGCGAACTAGACGGAGCCTTTACCGCCTGGGGATCCCAGAAGGGCGGCACCGGTGGCGTGAGCGATGCGATTGCGAGCGCGGCAAAGAGCTACGGCGCCGAGATCCGCTGCAACGCATCGGTCCAGAAGGTGCTCGTCAAGCACGGCAAGGCGGTCGGCGTGGTGCTCGAGGACGGTGAAGAGATCTACGCCAAGACGATCGCGTCGGCCACGGATCCCTACGTGACCTTCCGCAAACTCATCGACGAAAAGGAACTGCCCGAAGACCTGGTGAGCGCGATCGACAAGTTCAAGTTCCGCGGCTCGTCGGGAAAGGTCAATCTCGCGCTCGACACCGCGCCGCAGTTCAGCGCGATGACGGATCCCACCTTCTTGCGCGGCATGGTGGAGATCTCCCCGAGCGTCGACTACATCGAGCAGGCCTACGACGACGCCAAGTACGGCGCATTCTCGAAACGACCCTACGTCGACGTGGACATTCCGACGATGGTCGACCCGAGCATGGCACCGCCCGGCAAACACGTGATGTCGTGCTTCGTCCAGTACGCGAGCTACAACATGCCCGAGTACGGAAATCGCGATCAACAGCGGGACGCGTTTGGCAATGCGGTGATCGACACGCTCTCGGAGTTCATCCCGAACCTCAAGGACATCATCCTCCACAAGCAGGTGCTCACGCCGTGGGACATCGAGCAGGAGATCGGCCTGACCGAGGGCAACATCTTCGGCGGCGAGCTCACGCTCGACCAGCTGTTCTTCTTCCGACCGGCGGCCGGGTGGGCGGATTTCCGCACCCCGATCCGCAACTACTACCAATGCGGTTCGGGTACCCATCCCGGTGGTGGAATCACCGCGGGACCGGGTCGCCTCGGCGCGCTGGAAATCCTTCGGGATGGAAACTGATCGCCGATGCGAAGCGCCGTGTGATCAACGGAGATCCGTCACCCCTGTGAAGCAGCAGAATAGGAATTGAAACCGTGGGAAATAACGACGTCATCATCATCGGAGCGGGCCACAACAGTCTGGTAGCGGCGGGATACCTGGCGAAAGCCGGGCGCCGCGTCGTGGTCCTCGAGAAGCGCAGCGTGATCGGCGGTGTCGCGACCACCGAGGAGAGCTTTCCGGGTTTCAAGATCTCGCCCTGCGCGGACACCGCCGGATATCTCTCGGACGTGGTCAAGGCCGATCTCAAGCTCGACTCGCAGGTCGAGATCATCTCGCTGGACCCGATCGCGAGTTCGCCGGAGCCCGATGGGACGCACCTCACGATCTGGCGTGATACCGCGCGTACCGTCAAGGAGATCGAGCGCTTCTCGCCCGCGGACGCCGCGAAGTATCCGGCCTTCGTCAAACGGATGTCGAAGATCGCGGGCGTGGTCGGTGGTCTGCTCGAGCTGACTCCGATGGACCTGCCGAGCGTCGCCTTGGCCGACATTCGCGCGGCTCTGGGTCTCGTGAAGCCGATCCTCAAACTCGGCCGCAAGAACATCAACGAGCTGCTGCGCGTGCTGCCGATGCCCGTGGAGGATTTGCTCAACGAGTGGTTCGAATCCGAAGTGCTCAAGGGCGCGATCGCCGCGAGTGCGGTGAAGGACGTCACCTGGGGGCCGCAAGAGGCCGGCACGGCCTTCACGTTCCTCTACAATTGGGCGCTGAGCGACACCGGCCTGTTCCGCTCAGCGAGTCTCGTCAAGGGTGGGATCGGCGAACTCAGCAAGGCGATGGCGGATACCGCCCGCGGTTTCGGCGCCCAGATCCGAACGGATGCAGAAGTGAAGTCCGTCAATGTCAAAGCGGGTAAGGTCACGGGTGTGACGCTCGCGAGTGGCGAGACCCTCGAGGCGGGGGTGGTCGTCTCTGGAGTTTCTCCGCGCACCACGTTCCTGGAGCTGCTCGACGCGCGCAATCTCGATGCCTCCTTCGTGCGCCACGTCCGCAACATCAAGTACCGGGGATCTGCGTCGCGCATCCACTTTGCGCTGAGCGGGCTTCCGGAATTCCGGGCGCTCGCGGGCAGTGAGACCGCGGCTTATCTGCGCGGCCCGATCCAGATCGCGCCGTCGATTGCCTATCTCCAGCGCGCGTTCGACTGCACGAAATATGGCCGGTCGTCCAGCGCGCCGTATCTCGACATCGTGATTCCGACGCTGGCCGATCCGAGCCTTGCTCCGAGCGGAAAGCACATCATGTCGGTGACGGTGAAGTACACGCCGTACGCGCTTCGGGAAGGCGATTGGCGCTCGAAGCGGGACGCGCTCGCGAAGCTCGTCGTCGATACGATCAGCGAGTACGCGCCGAATTTCCGCAGCCTCATCATCGACCAGAAGCTGATCACTCCGGCGGATCTCGAGGCCGTCTACGGCCTGCCCGAGGGCAACATGAGCCACGGCGAGATGACCCTGGATCAGTTCTTCCACATGCGGCCGGTCCCCGGCTACGCGCGCTACCGGGCACCCGTGGAAGGGATGTATCTCTGCGGGCCGGGTTGCCACCCGGGCGGCGGAGTGACGGGCCTGCCGGGTCGGAACGCCGCGCGGGAAATCCTCAAGGACGCGCGCTAGCGCGGGCGACCGGTCTAGAGCGGCTGCCAGCCGGTGCCGAGGTGTTTCGCGGCGAAGTGATCCGGGTGGAGGATTTCCGCGAAGATCTCGAGTGACTCCACCAGGCGCGGCCCCGGGCGATTGAAGTACTGATTGCCGTCGGTGATGAAGACACGTCCGTCGCGCACCGCGCGCAAGTCGCCCCAACCCGGTCGAGCGAGCAGCGGCTGGAGTTCCCGCCGGGTGCGCTCGATGTCGAAGCCGCAGGGCAGCAGCGCGATCGCGTCGGGGTCCGCGGCGCGGAGGTCCTCCCATTCGAGCCACGGAGAGTGTTCCCCGCGCTCGCCGAACGCGCAGCGGCCGCCTGCGAGCGTGACGAGTTCTGGTACCCAATTGCCCGCGGCCATCAGCGGTTCGATCCACTCCACACAAGCCAGCGTCGGTCGCTCCCGGATGCGCAGCGCCCGCTCCGCGATCTCGGCGACCCGCTTCGAAAGGTCGGCCACGCAGTCTCGGCCTCTCGCCTCTGCGCCAAGTTCCGTCGCGACGCGAGCGATGTCGTTCCAGACGTCGGCGAGGCCGCTGGGATTGAGGGATACGATGCGGGGCCGCTCCCCGAGCCAGGCCGCGAGCGCTTCTTCAACGTCCCGCAGGCTCGCCGCGCAAACCTGGCATTGATCCTGGGTGAGGATCACGCTGGGTCGCAGTTCGCGGAGTTTCTCGGCGTCCACCCGGTAGACGCTGAGCCCGTCTCGGATGAGCCGTTTCACGCGATCGTCGATCCGCGCGCTGGACGCGTTGGCGTCGAGCTTGGGCTCGGTGAGAACCGGCAGCCCTTCGACGCCCAGAGGAAAGTCGCATTCGTGGGAGCGACCCACGAGCGCCGGCTGGAAGCCGAGCGCGCAGGCGATTTCGGTGGTGCTCGGGAGCAGCGAGACGATGCGTGCCATGGCCTTCCGCGAATGGGGGGCGTTCTTGCCCGATTGGCGCGACGAGTCTAGCGGCACCCAACTGCTTCAAGGCGGCACCCAACGGCTTCAAGACCACTGGATCCGCGCCCGCGAGGCGGCTTGCCCGCTGGATCCGATTTCCGGGTCGAATGGGCCGCGCCCGAGGTCGGGTCGAGCGCAGGCGTGCGCGGATACCGCAGCGCCGATCGGGCGATTCGAGCCCGCCTGCGCTCATCCCGAATCGCCGGTCGGCCGATGGGCATCGGGGGTACGGCGCTCGCCGGAAGCCCCGGATTGCGGTGGACGCATGTACTGCGAAACGTGTCACGAGAGGCTCAAGACCGGCGCGCGAAAATGCCCGAGCTGCGGGCACGCTGTTCAAGGCAGTCGCGATCTCGGTACCAGTTCGGTGCGCGACGCCCCGATCGCGACGTCGTATTCGCTGCCGCCCGCACCCAAATTGATCGAGGAGAAGCCGCCCGTGGCGGTGGTCGAGCAGAAGCCGCCGGTGACGGCGGTCGAGGAGAAGCCGCCGGTGGCGGTGGTCGAGGGGACGCCAAAGGTGGCGATGGTCGAGGAGAAGCCGAAGGTGGCGGAAGTCAGACCCGCATCGCAAAAACCGCAGCCAAGTCCGGTCGCGGCGAAACCCAACCCTCCGAAGCAACCCGCGCCCAGGCCGCGTCGTTCCGAGCCGAGCGGCGCTGAGCCGCATTTCGACCTCAGCCCCGCGCGGATTCGCGACATTTTGATCGAGCGTCCCGAGCTGATCGAGGAGGGCCTTTCGATCCACGCCGATCGGGACGCCATCGCTGCCGGCGCCCGCTTCGAAACCAGCGTGGGCACGATCGATCTGCTCGCGCGGGACCGCGCGGCTGGCTGGGTGGTCGTGATGGTTGCCGAAGCGGGGCAGGGCAAGGAGATCGTCGGCGACCTGCTTCAGCTCATCGGGTGGGTGCGGAAGCACCTGAGCTCCGAGGGGCAGGAAGTGCGAGGCGTCGTTCTCGTGGAATCGGCCCCCGAGAACCTCGGATATGCGGCCGCCGCAGTCTCCGACACCGTCGAGTTCAAACGCTACCGCCTGGGCCTGACGCTCGAAAAAATCGACGTCTAGCCGCTCGAACCCGGAACGGGTTCGAGGGGCGCCGCAAGGGAAGCGAAGCTTCCCCCGCTAGTCCGCATCCGCGAGCGGATCAGCTCGCGCCTGCTGTCAAAGCCCTGCGTCGGGTGAACAGCAGCGAATAGATGATCGCGTACAAGCCGATCACGACGAGTCCGATCCATTCGGTTTTCAGTGGCGTGAATTGATACAGCATGATCAGCGCGAACATCGCGGCCCAATTGCCGAGGATGTAGTTGCGCCGGCCGAACCGCTCCACGGTCAGATTTAGGTTGGCGTTTCGAGGGATTCCGCGACTCGCCGTACGGATCCGCTCGCGTCGGTAGGCGTGCGAATCCCCTTCGGTTCTCCTACGATCTTCGCCCTCGAGTCGCCGACGATCAAATGCGAGATCAAACGCGGGATCGAGCGCGATTTCCAGCAACGAATTGAGCACGGATTCGAGCACTGATTCGAGCACTGATTCGAGCACGGATTCGAGCACTGATTCGAGCGCGAATTCGAATACCGAATCGACTACCAGTTCGAGCACCCGATCGAGCAACCGATCGAACACTCGAATCGAACACCCGATCGAACACTCGATCGAACACTCGAATCGAGTACTCGATCGAACAGGGGCTGCAGTATGAGGAATTCTTTCGACTACGTGATCGTGGGCGGCGGGTCGGCGGGCTGCGCTCTCGCCAACCGCCTCAGCGCCGACCCCGAGATTTCGGTGCTCGTCGTCGAAGCGGGGCGTCCCGATTATCGCTGGGACGTCTTCATCCACATGCCCGCAGCCCTGATGTTTCCGATCGGGAACCGGTTCTACGACTGGAAATACGAGTCCGAACCCGAGCCCTTCATGGGCGGTCGCCGGATCTATCACGCGCGCGGAAAGGTTCTCGGTGGCTCGTCGAGCATCAATGGGATGATCTTCCAGCGCGGCAATCCGATGGATTACGAGAAGTGGGCGCGCGATCCGGGGATGGAGCGCTGGGACTACGCGCACTGCCTTCCGTATTTCAAGCGGATGGAAACCTGCATGGCGGGCGCCGACGCGTACCGCGGCGGTGACGGGCCTCTCGTGCTCGAGCGAGGGCCGGCCCAGAATCCGCTCTGCGGCGCGTTCTTCGCAGCCGTCCAGCAGGCGGGTTATCCGCTGACCGATGACGTCAACGGCTATCGGCAGGAGGGATTTGGCCGCTTCGACCGCACCATCAAGCGCGGTCGGCGATACAGCGCATCGGTCGCCTACCTGCGGCCCGTGATGGATCGGCGCAACCTCACGGTCGTCACCCGCGCGTTGGCGACGAAGATCCGATTCGAGCGCAATCGGGCCGTCGGGCTCGACTACGTGCATCGCGCTGGCGCCCGGTCGGTTCGCGCCGGAGAGCTGATCCTCTGCGGCGGAACGATCAACTCCCCGCAGCTGCTCCAGCTATCCGGCGTCGGAAATGGCGATGAACTCGCTGCGCTCGGGATCGACGTCGTGCACGGCCTGCCGGGCGTGGGTGAAAATCTCCAGGATCACCTCGAAGTCTACATCCAGTACGCGAGCAAGCTGCCGGTGTCGATCGCGCCCGGACTCGCGAAGTGGCGTCGCCCGTTCATCGGATTCGAGTGGCTGTTCTTCCGCACGGGTTTGGGGGCGACGAACCATTTCGAAGCCGGAGGTTTCATTCGCAGCAACGCCGAGGTCGCGTATCCGAATCTGATGTTTCACTTTCTCCCGCTCGCGGTTCGCTACGACGGTACAGCGGCATCTCAGGGCCACGGCTATCAGGTGCACATTGGTCCGATGAATTCCGACGTGCGCGGCTCGGTCAAGATCAAATCGGCGGATCCGAGAGTCCACCCGGCTCTGCGATTCAACTATCTCTCGACGGATCGCGACCGGAAGGAATGGATCGAGATGATCCGGATCGCCCGCAAGATCCTCAACCAGCCCGCATTCGATGCGTTCAACGGAGGCGAACTCTCGCCTGGGCCGAGCGTCGAGAGCGACGATGAGATCTTGAAATGGGTGGCTGGCGACGCCGAGACCGCGCTCCACCCATCCTGCACGGCGAAGATGGGTCGCGACGCGTTGTCGGTCGTCGACCCGGACACGATGAAAGTTCACGGTCTCGAGGGCGTCCGGGTCGTCGACGCTTCGGTCATGCCGTACGTGACGAACGGGAACATCTACGCACCCACGATGATGATCGCCGAGAAAGCCGCCGACCTGATCCTCGCGAACACGCCGCTACCGCCGGAGCGGGTCGAGATCTACCGGGCCTGATTGGCGCGCGCGCCCGTCGGCCGTTTTGGCCGCGCTGCTTCGGGAATCGCGAACGGGTCGCTCGGTCAGAGAATCGCTCGCGCGCTCAGCGAACCGAATTGCCACGAACTGCTCGCGCGCCCAGCGAGCTGAACCGCTCACCCGCTCAGCGAACCGAGAGGAAGACCGGATTCGAGTAGAACCAGAGATCCGACCAGGGGTCTTCGCCAGGCGGGTCGGCTAACGGCTCGAGTTCCTTGCCGTTCGTTCCGCGCACCCGCAGGTAGCTGTCGGTGACGACGTTCTCGATTCGAAACGTCGCGATGCGGTACCCGCCGTCAGCCTTCCAGTGTTCCGACGTGTAACGCGCCAACACCTGCGTCGTCGGGTGGGTGTCCGCGGAGCGGTCGGCTGCGGGGCCAGTCACGCTCCCGCCGATCAGGTCTACGCGCTGCACGGACGGATCGTCTCCGTGGTGATTCTTCGCAGTCGGATCCAGGAATCGAATCGCGATCTCCACGTCGCTTCCGGATGCTACGCCGAGCGTTCCGCCGATTCCAGCCTGCTGTCCACCGGACCGCGCCGTCAGCTCGAGTTCCGCAATCAGGTCTCCCGTCGTCACGAAGATGCGGCCTTCGCGAATTCCCTGCAGGATGGCGTCGTGATCCGGTGTCGCATGGACGTAGGTCTTCGAATACTCGCCCGGCCAGAAGTCACCGCCGTCCTCCCTCCAATGGACATGAGAATCAGAGTCTGCGGTGATCCACCAGTGGCGACCCTCGCCGAGCATCGAATCCCAAAAGCCCCCGAGGCGCGCCGTCATCTGATCGAAACCGCCGTGGGTCGGGTAGTCGGTGTAATAGCCGCGCTCGCCCGTGCGGTTCAGAGAACCGTCGGCTTTGAGCGCCATCGCCTGATGGCCTGGCGCTCCCTCCATGCCGATGGCAATTTCCGGCGCGGTGTCGTTCCAGTTGCGCAGCTCCGAGGGTGTGTCGAGCCTGTACTCGCCGAGGCCCGTCGCAGAGCGCGACGGGTGGTTGGCGATGACCAGCGGCCGCGCGGGCAGTGCGCGCATCGCGCGCAACGCCTCGAGCATCCGCGGCTCGCTGTCCCGCGACGCATCCTCGGGCCAGGGCTCCAATTTTGAGAAGCGCGATTCGAGTTCGCGCAGCCGATCCGCCTCGTCGTGCGTGTGGGGAATGATCAGGCTCGAGTGGTCCGCGCCGGGCGTGTCGAACTCCATGCCGTAGAACTGGATCACCTCGGGCACCTCTTGGCGCGAGCGGAGCAGTTCGGGATAGGCGCGCTCGAAGTTGAGCTTGCTGTGCTGCGGCCCGCCGTGGTCGGTGGTCACGATCCAGCTCAGACCGTGCTCTCTCGCCATCCGTGCGTTTTTCGGGATCGAGTAGATCGCGTCTCCCGCGAGGATCGGCGTCGGCGGGTTCGTCTGGGTATTCCAGTCGACACTGAAGTGGGTGTGGGTATGGTGGTCGCCCGCCAACCAGCGCGCAGCGGCATTTTCGGCCGAAGGCACTTCGTCTGCGCGAGCCGATTCGCGAGCTGCATACAACGTGGCCGCGGCGATTCCCGCGGCGAGAAGCGCGAGCACGCGGGCGCGGTTTCCCTTCATTCGGTCGGCGAGGACGTGTCGGCTCATCGGATCAGATGGGGTCGCTCATGGGGTTGGACGCAAATCAGTTTGGGTTGGACGCAAATCAGTTTAGGTTGGACGCAAATCAATTTGGGTCGGATGCAGTGCAGTTTAGTACTGGGTGTCCGGCTGTTCGGCCTTGCGTCGGGCGATGTAATCCCGGAGCGCCTCGTCCACGCCGGGATCGATCTCGGGCGCCTCGTACTCGGCCAGCATGCGCTTCCAAATCGCATTGGCGCGCTGGGCGGCATCCAGAGACCCGTCCTCCAGCCACTGCTCGAAGCTGTTGTTGTCCGCGATCATCGAGCGGTAGAAGGCGTTCTCGAAATTATCCTGCGTGTGCGAGCAGCCGAGGAAGTGCGCGCCGGGCCCCACCTCGCGCAGCGCATCCATTGCTTGTCCGTTTTCACTCATGTCCACGCCGCTCGCGAATACCTGCAGCATGCCGGCCTGGTCGGCGTCCAGGATGAATTTCTCGTAGCCAACCGTCAGCCCACCTTCGAGCCAACCCGCGGTGTGCAGCATGAAATTGACGCCAGCGAGCAGGCCGTGCTGCAGGGTGTTGGCCGATTCGTAGGCGGCCTGCGCGTCGGGAATCTTCGACGCGCAGAGGCCGCCGCCGCTGCGAAACGGCACGCCGAGCCGGCGCGCGAGTGCGGCCGTCACGTAGAGCACGAGCTGCGGCTCCGGGGTTCCGAAGGTGGGAGCGCCCGACTGCATCGAGATGGAACTCGCGAACGCGCCGAAGATGACGGGTGCGCCGGGGCGCACGAGCTGCGCGAACGCCATGCCCGCGAGCGCCTCGGCGAGGATCTGCGCGGAGGCGCCCGCCACCGTCACGGGTGACATCGCTCCGGCGAGCACGAAGGGCGCGATGATCGTCGCCTGGCCGTGGCGCGCATACACCTTGAGCGCACCGAGCATGGTCGCGTCCCAGGTCAACGGCGAGTTGGCGTTGACCAGACCCATCGTGACTGCGTTGTGTTCGGCGAAGTCGTCGCCGAACACGAGCTTCGCCATCGCTACCGTATCCTCCGCGCGTTCGGGAGCGGTCACCGAGCCCATGAAGGCTTTGTCCGAATAGCGGATGTGGCTGTAGACCATGTCGAGGTGGCGCTTGTTGACCGGAAGCTCCACCGGCTCGCACAGCGTGCCACCGGAGTGGTGCAGGGCCGGACTCATGTAGGTCAGCTTCACGAAATTGCGAAAGTCATTCAGGTTCGCGTAGCGGCGCCCCTCGTCGAGATTGCGGATGAAAGGTGAGCCGTAGGCGGGAGCGAAGACAGTATGCGGTCCGCCGATGCGCACGCTGCGCGCGGGATTGCGCGCGTGCTGGACGAATTCGGCGGGCGCCGTAGCCTGGACGAGCGAGCGGCAGAGCCCGCGCGGAAAGCGAACCCGCTCGCCGTCGATCGTCGCGCCGGCGTCTTTCCAGATCGAGAGCGCTTCCGCATCGCCGCTAAAATCGATTCCGATTTCTTGCAGGATGGTTTCCGCGTTGTTCTCGATCGTCTCGAGATCCTCTTCGCCGAGAACCCCATAGGGGGGGAGCTTCCGGGTCAGGTAGGGGACGATCGTCCGCGCGGTCTGCAAGCGCGCCGCCCGCCGCGATTCGCGGCCGCCCGCGCGCGTACGCGCCCTGTGGGCCTCGCTCATACTCGTCTCCCGTTCGAGCGCGCCCCGGGCGCGGGAATCAAGGGTCTCGTCGAGTCTTGGTATATCTAGGATATATTACTAATCTTCCCGGATGGCAAGCAGCGTCTATGAGCGACTCTTGGCCGGGATCGCACTCGGGGATTATGCACCGGGATCCACGCTGAACGAAAGGGAACTCGCCGCCGAACTCGGGGTGAGCCGCACGCCCGTGCGCGAGGCGCTGCTGCGGCTGCGGTTCGAGGGCCTGGTCCGGGTGGTCGCGCGCGGCGGCATCTTCGTCGCCGAGACTTCGATCCGGCAGATTCGCGAGATCACCGAGGTCCGCCTGGTGCTCGAGGAGTGCTCGGGCCGGCTCGCGGTTGCGCGCTTTCGCGCGCCAGATCTCGCGGAGTTCCAGAGCTGGCTCGGCGCCTGCCGCGAGCAGTGGCCGGATCTATCGGGCCGCGATCGCATGCGGCGCGACATGGAATTCCACCACTTTCTCGATCGCGGGGCCGCAAACGAAACACTCGCGCAGCAGCTCCGCGTATTGCGCAACCAGGCCGTGCTTTTCTGGGGCCAATCCGCGACCGATCAATACCAACTCGAGCCGATCATCGAGGAATACGGCGAGGTCGTCGACGCGATCGCGGTGGGCGATGCGGAGCGCTGTGTGCATGCGATGCAGCAGCACGTGCTGGAACACGTCGCGCGAATCCAGAACTACATCCTGCCCGAACCCGTGCCGCTGACCGCGAGCCGCGTATCGTGATGCCCGCCGAATTCGACGCGTGCGGCACCTGGGTGCTCGATCATCAGGTCGACACGGCCACGTTCGAGCGACTCGGAGATGCGCGTCAAATCGCGGACGCGCAGTCGGACTGCGTCGGTGCGCTGATCGTGGGCGCGTGCCGCGATCCCGAGCTGTTGATCGCGGCGGGCGCCGACCGCGTCGCAATCGTCGAGCCCCCTCAGGCGCCGGATCGAATTTGCGCTTTCGGGCCCGCGGGCCGGCTCGCCAACGCCGAGGCCTTCTTCGATCGCTGCCAGCCTCGCCTCGTACTCGCGTCCGGCAGCGCCGACGGTCGCGAGTGGGCTGCGCGCCTCGCGGTTCGCCGCGGTTGGCGCTTGGTTGCGCCCGCGCTGCAAGCCGAAATCGACGCCGCCGGCCGGCTCGCGCTGACCGCGCTGAGCGCGTGTGGCCGCTACGCGCGAACGTCGATTCTCGAGCGCGGCGAAACCGCGCTGCTGACCTTGAAGCCGGGCGTCGCCGAGGCCAGGACGCTGGATCCCCATCGCCGCGGAGTCGTCGAGCGCATCCACCCACTCGAACTCGCTGAGGAAGCCATTCGCGTCGAGAGGGAAGTCCCCGCGGATCCGGGCGAGGTCGATATCCGCTATGCGGATCGCATCGTCGCGGGCGGCCGCGGGCTCGGCGGCGCCGAGGGTTTCGAGCAACTCGCGCGCGTCGCAAAACACCTCAAGGCCGCCGTCGCAGCCAGCCGCGTTGCGGTCGACCTCGGTTGGATCGATCGCGAGCGCCAGGTCGGGCAAACAGGCAAGACGGTCGCTCCCGCGCTGTATCTCGCGTGCGGGATCAGCGGCGCGAGCCACCACCTCGCGGGCATCGCGGACGCGAAGCACATCGTCGCGATCAACAGCGATCCCGACGCGCCGATCTTCAAAGTCGCGCATCTCGGACTGGTTGCAGACCTCCGCGAAGTCCTCTCGGAACTCGAGAAGCAGTTCGCCGCTGGATCGGGGAGCGCAGCGTGAATCCGAGCGAGATCAGCCGCGAAATTCTCGGCAACGTCCCGGCCTGGCTGGCCGGCGCCTTCTACGCGTTCGCGTTCGCCGCGCTCGGCTGGGCGGCTGTCGCGCTGATGCGGCGCGCTTCAGCGCGTCACCGCGCGCGGCCGCCCGCAAAATCGCCGCCACCGCTGGGCGAGCGCCTGATCTCGATCGCGCGCTACCTGGCGTTCCAGGAACCGCTGCGGCGCGACCGCTTCGCGGGAATCGCACATCTGCTGATCGTCTACGGCTTCTTCATCCTGTTCGTCGGGACGACGATCGTATTCCTGGAACACCAGACGCCGCTGCATTTCTTCTACGGCGGCTTCTATCAGATCGCCTCGCTGGTCGTCGATCTCGGCGGGCTCGCGTTCATCGCGGGGCTGCTGATGTTTCTATGGCGCCGACACATTCGCTCCGAAGCGCGGCTGCTGCAGGCGTGGTGGGTAGCGGCGCTCGCGTGGATGTTGCTCGCCATCGCCGTGAGTGGCTTTGCGCTCGAGGGCGCGCGCATCGCGGAAAAAATGCCCGCGTTCGAACGCTGGAGCGTCGTCGGCTACGCGCTCGCGCGGGTCGTCGACGCGGCGGGCATCCGCGCGGAAACCCTTCTCGTCTGGCACCGCGTGCTCTGGGGATGCCACGCGCTGCTATGCGTGATGTTCTTCGCATTGATTCCCTGGCTGTTCTTCGCCCACATCGTCTACGGCGCCGCGAGTTGGTCGCTGCGCGGGCGGCGGCCGCTCGCGATGCTGCGCTCACCCGCGCTGCGGGGTGCGGCGCCTGGCGCCGCGAGCGTTCTCGACCTCGACTGGAACGATCTGTTGCAGGCGGACGCGTGTACGACCTGCGGGCGCTGCAACGCCGTGTGCCCGGCGGCCGCAGCCGGCAAGCCGCTGCAGCCGCGGGAAATCGTGCTCGGTATTCGCGAAGCGTCGAAAAATCTGGCGCTAGCCGAAGACGCGCATTTGCCTGACCGCTTCGACCCCGATGCGCTCTGGTCCTGCACGACCTGCGGGGCGTGCAACGAGGTCTGCCCGGTCGGGATCGACGTCTACGACAAGATCGTCGACCTCCGGCGCGCGCTGGTCGAGGCGGGCTCGGTTCCGGGTCCGGCAGCGGCGCTGTTCGAATCGACCGCGGATTCCTTCAATCCCTTCGGCAAGGACAACCGCGAGCGGCTCGCGTGGGCGCAGGGTCTTGCGCCTCCGGTCGCCGAGCCCGGCGAAGAGGTCGAGCTTCTGTACTGGATCGGCTGCGCGGGGAGCTTCGATCCGGATGGGCAGTCGGTCTCGCGCTCGATGATCGCGATCCTCGATCGACTCGGGATCCGCTATCGGATTCTCGGAGGCCGCGAGCGTTGCACTGGTGATCCCGCGCGGCGCGCCGGCGAAGAGGGCCTGTTTCAGCAGTGCGCGCGTGACAACATCGCGACGCTCGCCGGTCACAGCGTGAAGACGCTGCTGACGCACTGTCCCCATTGTTTCAACACGATGAAGAACGAGTATCCGGAGTTCGGCGCATCATTTACGGTCGTCCATCACAGCCAGTTTCTCGCGCAACTGATCGAGGACGGAAGACTCCCCGGTATGGATGGGCTCGGCTCCGTCACCTTCCACGATCCGTGTTATCTGGGGCGCGGCAATGGCGAGACCGACGCGCCGCGCGCGGTGCTCGACGCGATGAGCGATGCGCGGGTCGAAATGCCGAGACACGGGAAGGAGTCGTTCTGTTGCGGAGCCGGTGGGGGTGGCCTCTGGCTCGATGTACCCGGACGTGATCGGATCGAGAACATCCGCTCGCGCGAAGCCGCGGACACTGGCGCGAAGATGGTCGTGACCGGTTGCCCGTTCTGCAAGCTCATGCTGGCAGCCGGGAGCCAGGCGCTTCCCGATGGAAAGGCGATGCTCGTGAAGGATCTCGCGGAACTCGTCGCGGAGCGCATGCAGGGCGCGGGCGCAGGACCATCGTGACGCGCGTTGCTGTCATCGTGGGGTCGGATTCTCGCGCGACCGCGTCGACTGCGGCCGCGTTGCCGATCTCGGACCGCGGCGCGCTCTCGCTCGCGATGACGAGATTCGACGGCGAGGTACGCGCGTACGCGGCAGACTCGGTGGCCCGGCGTTTTGCGCGGGCCGCGGGTTTCGACGCGGTCGCTGGAGCTGCGGATTGCGAAATTGGCGGCGCGGACGTCGTCCTGATCGGGCGCGGCGCGTGCGGCGAGCGCGGCGATCTCTTCCCCGCGCAGTTGGCCGAGGAAATCGGCGCAGCGCTCGTCTACGAAGTGCTCGACGTGCGGCTGGAGCCGCGCGGGCTGCTGGTGGATCGGGATCTGGGTCGTGGCGCCCGGGACGTCCTCGTCGTGCGCGGTCGCGCCGTACTGGTGATCGCGGAAGGCGTTGCGCGCGGGCCCTATGTGTCCCGCTATCGGATCCACGCGGCCGCAAGCGAGAGCGCCGAGTCGGCTGTGCGGCGAGCGCCAGGCGAACTTGATTGGGAGCCTGCCAGGCGCCGCGTGCGCGTGCGCGATCACGCGGCGCGGATCGCGGGGAGCGCCGTCGAGCGCATGAACGCGCTGTTCGGCGTGGGAGGCGCGAAGGCCGGCCCTTCGGCGAGCCTCGTTCGCGGCAGCGCCGAGAGCTGCGCGCGGCAGCTGATTCGATATCTGAGCCACCACGCCTTCGTCGAGCGCGGCGTAGGTGACGAGCGAGAGGAATCAGCGACGACGGGCGCCACATCGCAGCCGTCCGCGCGCGGTGTCCGAAGCAGCGAAACCGATGCTGCGGCAATCCCGATCCGCTTGCGCAGGCGGCCGCGGCTGTTGAATCAGCGCCCGCGCGCGCTGCGCGGACCCTTTCAGCTCGGAGTCGACATCTGATGGCGAATTCGATCTGCGGGCGGCGAGCGGAACAATCGAGACACGGTGGATGAACCATGGCTGATTTTCAACATCTGTTCACTCCGATCAAGATCGGGCACCGAACGATCAAGAACCGGATCTGCTGCAGCGCGCACGCGGACGCGCTCGCGGTCGACGGCATGCCGCAGGATGTCGAGCGCCGTTACTACGAGGAGAAGGCGCGCGGTGGCGTCGGATTCATGATGTGCTTCGGATCCGCGAGCGTTCATCCCACGAGCACCGCGCGCGATTGGAATGGCATCGAGCTGTTCGACGACCGCGTGATCCCGCATTTGCAGAAATTCAGCGACACGATGCACCAATACGATGTGCCGGTGGTGTGTCAGATCACGCACCGCGGGCGTCGCGGGCGAAGCGTCGACCTCTGGAATCGCATGTACGCGCCGAGCGACGTGCGCGAGCCCAATCACCGCGAGAACCCGCACCCGCTCGCTACCGCCATGATCGACGAACTCGTCGAAGCGTTTGCTGCGGCTGCGGGCCGACTGCAGGCGGGCGGATTCGACGGCTGCGAGATCATGGCCAGCCACTGTCATCTGATCGATCAATTCTGGACCCTCAACGTGAATGATCGCGGCGACGAATACGGCGGCGATCTCGAAAATAGGCTGCGATTCGGAGCGCGCGTGATCGATGCCGTGCGCGGAAGAGTGGGTTCGGAGTTCATCGTCGGCATCCGTGTGACCGGAGACGACTTCACAGAGCGCGGGCTCGACAACCGGCAGATGCTGGAGATCTGCGCGCGCCTCGATTCGCTCGGAAAGCTCGATTATTTCAACGTCATCGGCGGCAGCGCGGAAACCTTCGTTGGAGAGGCCGCGGCCGTTCCCAACATGTCTTTCGGCCTGGGCTGTTACGCGTATCTCGCGGCGAGCATTCGCAAGGTCGTCGACGTTCCGGTGATCGCGACGGGGCGGATCGTGGATCCCGTGCAGGCCGATCGCATCATCGCGGAAGGGCAAGCGGACCTGTGCATCATGAACCGAGCGTTGATCGCGGATCCGCATTTTCCCAACAAGGCGCGCGCATCCCGACTAGACGACATCCGGCAGTGCATGGGGTACAACGAGGGTTGCATCGATCGGATCTACACCGGGCGCGGCGTCAGCTGCGTGCAGAACCCCGTCATCGGTCGCGAAGGCCGCTGGGCGGAACTCGGACGCTCGGAGACTCGGCGAAAGCTCGTCGTCGTGGGTGGCGGCCCCGCGGGCCTCGAAGCCGCTCGCGTCGCCGCAGCGCGCGGCCACGCGGTGGTTCTGTTCGAGCGCGAGTCCGAGCTCGGCGGTCAGACCCTGCTCGCCAAGCGCGCGCCGTCGCGCCAGGATTTCGACGGCGCGACTCGCTGGTCGAGCCAGCAATGCCGAAAACTCGGGGTCGACATCCGCTTGAAGGTCGAAGCGGACGTTTCCGGCATTCTCGCCGAGAAACCCGACGCCGTGATCCTCGCCACGGGCGCTCGAGCGAGGCGGCCCGCGTTGGACGGCATGGAGTCGGCACGCGTGGTATCCGGATGGGATGTGCTCCTCGGCGAACGAGAACTCGGCGAAGTGGTGATCGTCATCGACGAAGAGTACGGCCATCAGGCGCCGAGCATCGCCGAGTACCTGCTCGATCGCGGCAAACAAGTAGACCTCGTGACCAGCCAGGAGACGATCGGAACGTTTCTGGGGGCGACGACCCGGCCGCCGCAACTGACTCGGCTGTTCGGCAAGGGCGCTCAGATTTTCGCCAACCTCGAAGCCGTCGCGATCCGGGACGGAAATCTGATCGCGAACAACAGCTGGACTGGTGCTCCCCACGAGATGGGCCCGTACGACGCGTTCGTCTATGTGTACGGCGGCGTCCGTCGCGATGCACTGAGCGAGCCCCTGAAGCGGGAGGGCGTAGCGGTCGAAGTGATCGGTGACGCTTTTTCGCCGCGTTCTCTGCAGCACGCGATCCTGGAAGGGCACACCTACGGCAGAATGGTCTGAAGCGATGAAGGTTTTCGGAGCGTTGCGGGTGGAGCGGTGGAATCGATGAAGGCGCGAGCTGCGTTTCTGTGTCTCGGAACGATGGGTTATCCGATGGCCAGGCACCTCGCGCGCGCCGGCTACGCGATGAGCGTCTACAACCGCACCGCGTCCCGCGCAGAGGCGTGGGTCGCGGAATGCGGTGGGCGCCGCGCTGCAACGCCCGCGGAAGCCGTTGCCGGGGTCGAGTTCGCATTTCTCTGCAGCGGCAACGACGGCGATGTCCGCAGCCTGGTCGGCGGCGATGCTGGCGTCTGGTCTGCGCTGCGCGCCGGCGCGATCCTCGTCGATCACACCACCGGGTCGGCACAGCTCGCGCGCGAGCTCGCTGCCGAAGCCGAGCGCCGCGGTTGCGCATTTCTCGATGCGCCGGTCTCTGGCGGACAGAGCGGTGCGGAAAACGGCGCGCTCACGGTCATGCTCGGCGGCGCCGAAGCCGCCTACGCGCGCGCGAAGCCGCTGCTCGATTGTTATGCGAAAAAGAGCGTGCGGATCGGCGAAGCGGGCAGCGGACAGCTCGCGAAGATGGTCAACCAGATCTGCATCGCAGGCCTGCTCCAGGGTCTCGCCGAGGGCCTCCACTTCGCGGAGAAGGCCGGCCTCGACGCTCGCCGCGTCGTCGAAGCGATCGCCCAGGGCGCCGCGCAAAGCTGGCAGATGGACAACCGCGCGGAGTCGATGTTGGCGCGCCGGTTCGACTTTGGATTTGCGGTCGACTGGATGCGCAAGGATCTCGGAATCGCGCTCGCGGAAGCCGAGCGGATCGGTGCGACGCTCGAGGTGGGCGCGCTCGTCGACCGCTACTATGCCGAGCTGCAGGAAGCCGGTGGCGGCCGCAGCGACACTTCGAGTTTGATTGCGCGGCTTCGATGACGAGACTCGAGATCCAGGCGGCGGGCGGCGACACGGGCACGCCCCTCAACCTGCAAAAACGCCTCGACTGGATTCGCGCGGTAGCGGGCCCGCTCGACGGCAAGAGCGTGATCGACTGCGGGTGCGGGGCCGGAGAGTACGTCCGAGCGCTCACGGCGCTCGGCGCCGACGCCTGGGGGATCGAGTACAGCCCGCAGAAGATCGGCGAAGCGCACAGCCGGGGTGCGCTCCCCGACGAGCGCGTCGCGGTCGGCGACATCGAGTCGATGCAATTTGCCGACGCTCGCTTCGACATCGCCCTGCTGAATGAAGTCCTCGAGCACGTCCCGCATGACGATCGCGGGCTGCGAGAGGTTCATCGCGTGCTGAAACCCGGAGCTGTCGCGGTGATCTTCTCGCCGAATCGACTCTATCCGTTCGAGACGCACGGGGTCTCACTGCGCTCGGGGGCCAAAGTTCCCCACTACACGCCATTCGTTCCATACGTTCCCGTGCGTTTTGGCCTGTTTCGCTACTGGGCGCGCAACTACTGGCCCTGGGAACTGCGCGCGCGGGTTCGCGCGGCTGGTTTTTCGATCGAGCGCCGCGCTTACGTCTGGCAGACCTTCGAGAACATCTCCGGCCAGCAGCCTCGCGCGATCGGCGCGCTCCGCCCGTTGCTGCGGGCGATTTCCCGCGGGCTCGAGGCGACTCCGGGATTGCGCGCGTTTGGCGTGTCCCAGCTGATCGCCGCCCGCAAGCTGCGCTAGCGGGGGAAGCTTCGCTTCCCTTGGCGGCGCCCGTCGAATCCGTTCCGGGTTCGAGCGGCTAGCGGGGGAAGCTTCGCTTCCCTTGGCGGCACCCCTCGAACCCGTTCCGGGTTCGAGCGGCTAGCGGGGGAAGCTTCGCTTCCCTTGGCGGCGCCCCTCGAACCCGTTCCGGGTTCGAGCGGCTAGGCGGACTGCGCGATGGCCGCGCGGTAGATGTCGATCAAGCGCGCGCAGTTTTCCGCTGCCGTGTAGTGCGACTCGTACTCCGCGCGCGCGGCTCGGCTCAGTTCGGCCATCTCGGTTTCGCGATTGAACGCCCAGCGAACACTCTCCGCGAGATGTTCGGGGTCGGCGGGCGCGACGAGAAGTCCGTTCCTGCCGTCGTCGATCATCTCCTGCATGCCGCCGAGGCGCGACGCGATGGTCGGCACGCCGCACGCAAAGGCTTCGACGATCGCCATCGGCATTCCCTCGTACCACTCGCTCGGAAAGACCAGCACCCGCGCTCCGCGCAGCTCGCGCATCAACGCGTCGTGCGAAAGTGAACCGAGGAGTTTGGCACTGAATATTTCCTCGGTGTCGATCCTGCGTGCGAGGGCCTCGCGCAGTGGTCCGTCGCCAGCGATGCGCAGCGGGATGCCGCCGCCGACGCGCTTCCAGGCGTCGAGCAGCGTGTGAACGCCTTTTTCGGCGGTCAGCCGACCCGCGAAGAGCGCGTATTCTCCGGCGCCCTTGCGGACGCCGGGGTCCGGATCGATGAAGTTCGGCTTGATCGAGATCCGCTCCTTCGGGAGGCCTCCCGCGACCAATTTGTCGCGCGCGAATTGCGTCAGCGCGATGTAGCGGTCGACGAGGCCGCTGTACGTACCGAGGCGGCGGTGGACGGCGAGCGCGCTCGCGAGCACCGCGCTGGCTGCGCGCGACGATTGGTAACAGGCGTGGCGCACGCTCCGAAGCAGTGAGTGATCGACGCATTCCTGACAGATCGACCCGTCCCTCCAGAGTGTCGCAGCGGGGCAGATCAGCCGGTAGTTGTGGAGCGATTGCACGACCGGAACCCGAGCCTTTCGACACGCGTAGTAGGCGGATGGCGAGATCAGCGGGAGAGTATTGGTGAAGTGCGCGACGTCCGGAGTCTCACTCGCAATCAGGGCGCTGATTTCCCGATGGCTCTTGCGCGCCCAGATCGCCGTCGGCGTCAGGCCGGCTCGCTGCCAGGGTCCGAAGCTCTCGATCTCCTTGCTGTCGCGCGTGTAGCAGATCACGCGGTGACCCGCGGCGTGGAGCATGCGCCGCTCGGCTTCGAAGACCGCGGTTTCCCCGCCGTGCTGGCGGTAGAAGTTGTGGACCAGCAGGATCTTCACCGGAGCGCGAACCCCCCGCGCAACGCATAGCGCAAAGCATCGCCGCGCGTGTTATCAACTGTGCGATTGGCGCGCGACGGGAAATGGGGGATCGGAGTGATGGGCCCGGCAAGCGAGAGCGCGGGCGACGGCGAGCGCGGGCGCGAGCGCAACGTGGAGGGGCAGGGCGGGTGGCATTGCGCGACGCAGGGCGCTGCGAGCGCTCGCGCCAACCGGACGCGCGTTTACCGAAGGAAGCTGCGGGATCTGCTGAGCATCGACTCGAAGATGGACTTCCACCGCTACGCGATCGAACACGCAGTCGCGCGCTACCGGGGGCTCCGCGACGAGCAGGGACTTGGGCTCGGAAGCGTGCTTGCGATTGGCGCGACGCTTCGTGAGGCTCAGTGCTTCATCGAGCAGCCATTCGACGAGATTCGACTGACCGGCGTTCTCGATCCCGGCGACGCGCTGCGCGAAATCGCGTCTTCGGATCCGCGCGTCCGCTACGAGAAACAGAATTGCGAGCGACTCGGCTACGCGTCGGGCTCGTTCGACCTCGTCTTCTGCAAGGAATCGCTTCACCATCTGGCTCGTCCCGTGCTGGGTCTCTACGAATTGCTGCGGGTCTGCCGCGGTGCCGCGCTCGTGCTCGAACCGTACGACAGTCAGCTCGATCTGCTGCTGCGGAAACTCGGGCTGAGCAGCGTCTACGAATCGAACCAGCTCGGCAATCTCGCGCTGCGCGACAACTTCGTCTACCGCTGGGATCGCAAGCAACTCGAGTACGCGCTGAAGAGTCTCTACCTCGAATCCGGCAGTTCGCTCGAGCTGACACTCGGCTGGATGAGTTCGCGCTTCAACGGCCATCGGAACCGCGCGGTTCGGCGCCTGGCCGCCGTGGCCGGCTGGCTGGTCGGTTTCGCGCCCGGGTCGCGAGGCAACTACATGACGGCGCTGATCGCGCCCGGCCGCGATCTTCCCCCGGACCCCAAGGCCGATTGATCGCGCCTCGGCGCCGTCGAGCGCGCGCCCCGAGGGGGATCGGGCTTCGCGCCCGGCTACCCGCTCAACGCAAAAGCCGCTCGAGCCGATAACGCTCCACGCACCCAGTCGCTGTCCCGCCGCGATCGGAATCGCTTGCGCGGGCCGTGAATTGCGGGGGAGCTGCGACGTGACGATTCCGCTCGACATCAACGCGATTGCGCGCGACGCGATCCGCCTGGCGCGGCTCGGCGGCGAGTCGCGGATCGCGCTGCGCACCTCGTTTTTCGACCCGCTGCCGGCCGTCGACGGCTCGCGCGAACACCTCGTCCAGGCGATCTGCTGCCTGCTCGTGACCGCACGGGAATCCGTCAACGGCGTCGAGGGCGGCGCGATCGAGCTCGAAACCGAACCCGACGGCGACCTCGTCGCAGTCCGCATCCTCGACAACGGGCCCGGGATGTCCGAGGAGCTGCTCGAGCAGGTCTTCGATCCGTTTGCCTGCGAGGAGCGAGCTAGCGGCACAGCCGGCGGCCCGGAATCGAAGCATGCGTTTGGACTCTTGGACGCCTGCGAGATCCTGCGCGATCACAATGGCACGCTCACGGTTCGCTCCCGCCCCGGGGAGGGCACCTGTTTCATCGCGCTGCTTCCGATCCAGCGCGGCTGACCCAGAGATTTCGCAGCGCTCGCTGGTCAGTGTGGATTCGGCCGTTAGACTGCCCGCGTGGCTCATCAATTCGTATTCACGATGCAACAGCTCAAGAAGGTCGTGCCGCCCGATCGGGTGATTCTCGAGGACATCACCCTCGCGTTCTTGCCGGGTGCGAAGATCGGGGTGCTCGGCGCCAATGGCGCGGGCAAGAGCAGCCTGCTCAAGATCATGGGGCTGATCGACACGGACTTCCAAGGCGAGGCGAAGCCCGCGTCGGGCATTCGCGTCGGCTTCCTGCCGCAGGAACCCGCGCTCGACGAGTCGAAGGACGTACTCGGAAACGTCGAGGAGGGCGTCGCGGAAACCCGCGCGCTGCTGCGACGCTTCGAGGAGATCAGCGCGAGATTCGGCGAATCGCTCGACGACGACGCGATGAACGCGCTGCTCGAAGAGCAGTCGAAGCTGCAGGACCAGATCGACGCGACCGACGCGTGGGAACTCGATCGCACGCTCGAAGTCGCGATGGACGCGCTGCGCGTTCCTCCGGGCGACGTTCCGGTCGCAAATCTCTCGGGCGGCGAACGGCGCCGCGTCGCCCTGTGTCGGCTGCTCTTGCAGAAACCCGACCTGCTGTTGCTCGACGAGCCCACCAATCACCTCGACGCCGAGTCGGTGGCATGGCTCGAGCGCTTCCTGCAGGAGTACAAGGGCACCGTCGTCGCGGTGACCCACGACCGCTACTTCCTCGACAACGTCGCGGGTTGGATCTTGGAACTCGATCGCGGACGCGGAATTCCCTGGAAGGGCAACTACTCGGAGTGGCTCGAACAGAAACAGCAGCGCTTGGCCACCGAGGAGAAACAGAAAAGCGCGCGTTCGCGCACGCTCGAGCGCGAACTCGATTGGGTCCGGATGTCGCCCCGCGGCCGACAGGCGAAGAGCAAGGCGCGCATCAACGCCTACGAGAACCTCGTTGCCGAGGAGCAGGCGCGCCTGCCGGAGTCGGTCGAGATTGCAATCCCGCCCGGACCACGCCTCGGAGACGTCGTCGTCGAAGCCGACAAGATCAGCAAGGCCTTCGGCGAGCGCCTGCTATTCGACGAGCTGAGTTTCTCGCTACCGCGCGGCGGCATCGTCGGCGTGATCGGCGCCAATGGCGCAGGCAAGACGACGCTGTTTCGGATGATCGTCGGCGCCGAAAAGCCGGATGCCGGCCAGCTTCGGCTCGGCGAGACCGTCAAGGTCGCCTACGTGGATCAGAGTCGCGCATCGCTCAATCCGGAGCGCAGTGCCTGGCAGGAGATCAGCGGCGGTAACGAGCGGATCTCGATTGGCCGCCGCGACATCAGTTCGCGCGGCTACGTGAGTTCGTTTGGCTTCAAGGGCACCGATCAGCAGAAGCTGGTGGGAATGCTATCGGGCGGCGAGCGCAACCGCGTACACCTCGCGAAGGTGCTGCAGCAGGAGGGCAACGTGCTGTTGCTCGACGAACCCACCAACGACCTCGACGTCGATACCCTGCGCGCGCTCGAAGACGCGCTGCTCGGATTTTCGGGCTGTGTGGTCGTGATCTCGCACGATCGCTGGTTCCTCGACCGCATCGCGACCCACATCCTCGCGTTCGAGGGCGACAGCCACGTCGAGTGGTTCGAGGGCAACTATCAAGAGTACGAGGCAGACCGCCACCGGCGCCTCGGCGCCGACGCCGATCAGCCGCACCGGATCAAGTACCGGCGGATCGACGCCTAGCACGTCGAACCCGGAACGGGTTCGAGGTGCGCCGCCAGGGAAGCGAAGCTTCCCCCGCTAGCAGTACAACGCGAGCGTCGGGTGCGCGCCGTCAGAGCCCCGAGGCGGGTGTCGACCCGAGCTCCCGTCGGACGCTTTCGTAGCTCGTCCGGGTTTCGAGCAGATCCAGATCGCTCGGGCCGAGTTCGCGCTCGAGAATCGCGAGCGCCTGTTCCAATGTGCGCTCCGCGCCCGCCAGATTCTGTTGCGCGGCGTAGACCTGCCCCAGATCGCGCAGGAACAGCGCGTACTCCACGCTGTCGCGCTCGGCGCTCGACTCGAGCAGCGGCATCGCGCGCTCGTATTGAGCCTGTGCGTTGTGGTAGGACTCCTGGCGCTGGAAGACCTCTCCGAGGTACCGGAGGCTGCGCGCGAGTTCGAGCTGATCGGGCGTGTCCGTCTTCTCCTGGATCGCCACCGATCGGCGCAACAGCGCTTCTGCGCGCGCGTACTCGCCGCGCTCGAGCAGCAGCGCGCCGAGCGCGTTTAGCGGCTCGGAGAGATCGGGGTGATCCGAACCGAGTCGCTCCTCGCGGATTTCGATCGTGATCCGGTAACTCTCTTCGGCGTCGATCTTCTTGCCGAGGGCTTGCCGCGTTTCGGCCAGCTCGTAGATGACGCGGGCGACCACTTCGTGCTTCGATCCATAAGCCTTGGTGAGGGCTTCGAGCGAGCGCTCGTAGAGCGATTCCGCCTGCTCCGCTCTACCCGTCGCGCTATAGATCGAAGCGAGATTTGCCATCAGCGCGCCGAGTTCCCGCAGATTGACGCGAGGCTGATTTTCGAGCATCGCGATCGCTCGCACGTAGTGCGGCTCCGCTTGTGCCATGCGGCCCTGGTGGATCAGGCACTGCGCGAGCCCGCCGAGGCTGAATGCGAGGGCGCGCGTCTCGATCGGCTGGCCGCTCTCGAGGATTCCGATCGCGCGCTCGTAGTGGTTCTGGGCCTTGCCGTAGAGACCCATTTCGAGGTGGACGGTCGCGAGTCCCACGAGCGGCTCTGCGATCGCGGGATTGTCGGGCCCCCGCTGTTCTTCGATCTCGAGAACCCTCTGGTACAGCGTGATCGCCGTGCTGTAGTTGCGCTGGGCGGCAAAGCTGGACGCCTGGTTGTAGCGGGCGCGCGACGCGTTCGGACTGTGGACGCCGAGCTCCGATTCGAAGATCGGAATCGCCTGGCCGTAGAGTTCGACTGCTTCTGCATGGCGCGATTGGGCCTGGCGAAGCAGCGCGAGATTGGAGAGTGCCTCGGCGAGGCTGAGCGGCGCGTCGGGCGGCGACTTCGCCCAGATTGCGAGCGCGCGCTCGAGCGCCTGACCCGCCGCCGCGTACTCGTTGCGCGAGATGTTGAGGGAGCCCAAGGCGCCGAGGGTCTCGGCGACGTTTCGGTGATCGGCGCCGAACGCGATCTGTTTGCTGGTCAGCGCGCGGTCGAGCACCGGCCCGGCCTGTTCGTATTTCTGCTGGAAGAGCAGCACATCACCGAGATTGTGCAGCGTCATGCCGATCTCGGGATGGTTCGGCGCGAGCACTTCCTGTTGGATGTCCAGCGCGATCCGGTGCGAAGCTTCCGAGGCTACGAAATCGCCTCGCTGCTTGTGGAGTACACCGAGGTTGTTGTGAACCGCTGCCACCTTCCGGTGGCGGGCGCCCAACAGCTTGGTGCGAATCGTCAGCGACTCGTTGAAGTGATCCTCGGCATCGTCGAGCTTCTTCATGTACTGCTCGACGAGGGCGATGTTGTTGAGCGTCGAGGCCACGGTTCGGCTTTCGTATCCAAAAGCGTTCTGTCGGATTTCGAGCGCCGTCGTGTGCAACTCCAGCGCGTCCTCGAGCCGGCGCTGGTGGGCCCAGACCGCCGCGATCTCGTTGATCGTCTCCGCGGTTTCGACGTGGAACTCGCCGAGGCTGCCCTCTCGGATCTCTCGCGCCTTCTCGAGAACCGCCAGCGCCGCGTCGTACTGTCCCGTCACCCGATACAGCGAGCCGAGATTGGTCATGACCTTTGCCGCGAGCAGGTCCTTGGCGCCCGTCTTGACTTCGAGAATGTCGAGCGCGCGCAGGTAGAGTTTTTCGGCGAGCTGAAGTTGACCGCGGTCGTGGTTGACGACCGCGAAATTGTGGAGGCTGTCCGCGAGCGTCACATCGTAGGCGCCGAGCACCTCTTCGCGAATTTGGATCGCGCGCTCATACAGTGGCGTCGCTTCGTCACGCCGGCCCTGGGCCTCGTAGGCGTTGGCGAGTTCCTCGAGGCTCTCCGCGAGCGCGACGTTGTCTTCGCTCGTGTCGTTCTCGCGGATCTCGAGCGCCCGCTCGTAGAGTTCCGACGCGCGCACAAAATTCCCCTGGACCATGTGGACACCCGCGAGCGCCTCGACTCCGTCCGCGAAGGTCACGTCGCCGATTGCATGCCTGCGCTCCTGGATCTCCAACCAGCGTTCGAGCAGTGACTTCGCCTCGTCGAATCGCTGTTGGTGGATCGCGAGGTTCGAGAGTACGAACAGGCTCTGCGCCAGCCGAGGGTCGTCCTCTCCCAGCGTTTCGGATTCGGCGAGCGCTTCGAGCCAGATCAGCTCGGCGTCCGAAGTGCGCCCATCGCGATACGCGGTAACGCCGTCCTCGAGCGAATCGGGTGGCGTGTTGGACGCGCAGCCGCCCGCCAGCGCAGCCCAAGAAAAAACAGCGATCAGCCAGCGACTCCGCAATCCTGTTGTTCCGAACCGAACCATGCTCCACCTCGATCGAAAAGCGCGCCCGCAACCCGCCTGGCCGAGCGGCACCCGAAAATCGGGAATCGCCTCGATTCACACGTAGTTGCCTCCGCCTTTTCGGGCGACCCTCCGCCCATCCTTAGGGGAACTGAAATTCATTTTTAGGGGGAGCTGAAATTCATTTTTAGGGGGAGCTGAAATTCATTTTCAGGGGGAGCTGGAATTCATTTTCAGGGGGAGCTGGAATTCATTTTTAGGGGCGCTGAATTTCATTCTCAGGGGGCGCTGAAGTTCACTCTGAGAGGTGCTCAAGTTCACTCTGAGAGGCGCTGAAATTCATTCTGAGAGGCGCTGAAGTTCATTCCGAGAGCCAGTGGGAATCGGCCCCCAAGCGTTGGCTTCGCACTGGGCCGGAGAATTCCGCTGGGACGGCACCGGATGGACTAGAATTGCGACCTGCTGCCCGAGGGGGTGCGAGGCTCGGGCGGGCCGCGTGGAGGGCGACTCCAGCCTCCGGCGGCCGCCTGCCACTCGACCTGCCAGCCGGAAACCCCGTCCTTCTGCTAGTTTGCGCGCGCCCATGAGTAAACAGCCCCGCAAAGATCTTCGGAATCTCGCGATCATCGCGCATGTCGACCACGGCAAGACGACCTTGCTCGACGGTCTCCTGCGTCAGACCGGCTCGTTTCGCGACAACCAGGAAATCGTCGAGCGGGTGATGGACAGCGAGGACCTCGAGCGCGAGCGCGGCATCACGATTCACGCCAAACAGACGTCGATCATCTTCGAAGGTGTTCGGATCCACCTGGTCGACACGCCGGGCCACGCCGACTTCGGCGGCGAAGTGGAGCGGGTGCTCGGAATGGTGGACGGCGTCTTGTTGCTCGTGGACGCCGTCGATGGTGTGATGCCGCAGACGCGCTTCGTGCTCGGCAAGGCGCTCGAGCGCGGCCTGCGCCCGCTCGTGGTCATCAACAAGGTGGACCGGCCCGAACAGCGCGCCAACGAGGTGATCGACGAAGTCTTCGATCTGCTCGTCGACCTCGGCGCCGACGACAATCAGTTGGATTTTCCGGTTGTCTTTGCATCTGCGAAACAGGGAACGGCGTCCCGCTTGCTCGGTGAGCCCATGCTGAATCTGCGTCCGCTGCTCGAAACCATCCTCGAACTCGCGCCGCCGCCGGTCGTCGACGTCGAGGCGCCGCTTCAGTTCCAGGCGGTCACGCTCGGTTACGACGAATACCTCGGGCGCCTGGTGATCGGGCGTGTCCAACGTGGCAAGCTCGTGCGCGGCGCGCGGCTCGTGCGCATCCCGAAGGAAGGCCCCCCCCAGCCGTTCCGACTCACCAAGTTGTTTGGCGCCGAGGGGCTCGAGCGGGTCGAGCTCGAGGTCGCGGAAGCGGGTGAGATCGCGGTCATCGCCGGAATCGACACGATCGACATTGGCGACACCGTCTGCGAGCCGGACACGCCGGAGCCTCTCGAGCGGATCGAGGTGGATCCGCCGACGGTCCGGGTGCGGTTCTCGGTCAACAACTCGCCCTTCGCCGGCCAGGAAGGAAAGTTCGTCACGAGCCGACAACTCGGCGAGCGGTTGCAGCGCGAGGTGCTCGGCAACGTTTCGGTGAAGCTCGAGGCTTCGGACCTTCGCGACACCTTCGTGGTCGCTGGGCGCGGCGAGTTGCTGATTGCAGTGTTGATCGAAACGCTGCGCCGGGAGGGATACGAATTCAGCGTGTCGCGCCCCGAAATCATCCAGCGAGAAGTCGACGGAACGCTCTGCGAACCCGTCGAGGACGTTGTGATCGACGTTCCCGACGCCTACGCGGGTGTCGTGATGGAAAAGCTCGGCGCGCGCAAGGGGCGAATGAGTTCGATGGAGCACCGCGAGGGCCACGTGCGCTTCTTGTTCACGGTTCCGAGCCGGGGGCTCTTCGGTTATCGCAACGAATTCTTGTCGGACACGCGCGGCGAGGGCATCCTGCATCGAACCGTGAGCGGCTACGAGCCCTGGGCGGGCGATCTCGCGCGCCGCGCGGTTGGGGCCGTGGTTTCGACCGCGCAGGGAAAGACGACTCCCTACAGCCTCTACCACATCCAAGATCGCGCCGCGCTCTTCGTGCGCGCGGGAGTTCCCGTCTACGAGGGGCAGATCATCGGCGAGACGCGCCGAGTCCAGGACCTCAACGTCAATGCCGTACGCCCGAAGAAGCTCACGAACGTGCGCGCCGCGGGCAAAGATGAAGCGACCGTACTCTCGACTCCGACGCCGATCACGATCGAGTGGGCGCTCGAGTGGCTCGCAGACGACGAACTGCTCGAAGTCACACCCGGATCGCTCCGCCTCCGAAAACGCCTCCTCGCCGCCAACCTGCGCAAACGAGCCTGATCGCACCTGCGATTCCCAACGACCGAATTGCGGTTGGAAATTGCGGCCGATTGTTGTAGCGCGCGGTGCCGAGGGGGATGAGCCATCGGGCTCAAACCCCATATCGCCCGATGGCTCATCCCCCTCGGCACCGGGCTTTTGTGGATCGGGCAGCGATTTTCGAAACGGAATTGTGTTTTCTCCGCGTTGCGAAACTGTTGGCAGGGAGCAGGAGACGGGAGAGCAGATCGCGACATGGGGTTTGAGCGAGCTGCTCTCCCGTCTCCTGCTCCCTACGACAATCCCCTACGACAATCCCTACGACAATCCCGTTTGACAATCGCGTCGATCGGGTTCTGAGCCTGCTAGGCGCTGTCGCGAACTGTTAGTCCAACTTCCTGGCCGAAGGAGAGTTCGAGCGTGTGGCCGTCCGGGTCTCGCAGGAATGCCCAGTAGCCGACGGG
>CAZBSV010000126.1:0-3146 GCA_964494795.1 uncultured Spirochaetales bacterium
CTCGCGCTTGCGCTCGCGAGCGCGACGTGCGCGCGCGACGAGCAGCCCGACATCCTGCTCGTGACGCTCGACACGACGCGCGCGGACCACATCGGCGCCATGGGCGATGCGAACGCGAACACGCCAGTGCTCGACGCGCTCGCAGCGCGCGGCGCGATCTTCGAGCGCGCCTACGCGAGTGCTCCGCGCACGTTGCCCTCCCACACCACGATGCTGACGGGACTCGAACCCATCGAGCACGGCGTACACGACAACGGCGCGGTGGTTCCGGAAGAAATCGAGACCGTCGCTGAGCGACTCGCGGCGCGCGGCTACGCGACCGCTGCGTTCGTGGCGGCCTTCGTGCTCGATTCGGACTTCGGGCTCGCGCGCGGATTCGAGCTCTACGACGACGAAATCGAGTGGGAGCGCTCGTCGCTCGACTTCAGTGTCCCCCAGCGCCGCGGCGAAGAAGTGACCGACCGCGCGCTGGCGTGGCTCGGGCGCGGCCCGCAGCGACCGTACTTCCTCTGGGTCCATTACTACGACCCCCACATGCCGCGCGATCCGCTCCCGCCGTACGACGAGTGGGGCGACCGTTACGCGGCGGAGATCGCCTACATGGACGCCCAGCTCGGGCGCCTGCTCGAGGGCGCACAGCGCGTTTCGAACGCCGAGCGTCTCGTGATCCTCGTGGTCGGCGATCACGGTGAGGGACTCGGCGACCACGAAGAGCAGACCCACGGCATCCTCGCCTACGACGCGACGCTTCACGTTCCGCTGATCGCCGCGGGGCCCGGCTTTCCGGCGGGATCGCGCTCGGATGCGTTCGTGCAGACCCGCGATGTCGCGCCGAGCCTGCTCGCCGCCGCAGGCGAGACCGACTGGCCGGGGCTCGCGCTCCAACGCGTGCTGACCGATGGCGCGCCCGCCGCGCGCACCGGCTACTTCGAGAGCGTGGGGCCCGAGATCAGCAACGGCTGGGCGCGCATCGGCGGCGTGCGCGATGCGCGCTGGAAGTTCACCGCCGAGCCGGCCCCCGAAGAGCTCTACGACATCGCGGCGGACCCGGGCGAAACCGAGAGCCGCGTCAGCGAGCAGCCCGAAGTCGCAAAGCGACTCGCCGAGATCTACGCGAAATTGCGTCTCGGAGAGCGCGGCGCGGAGCCTTCTTCGCTGACGCCGGACGTGCGCGAGCGACTCGAGGCGCTCGGTTATGTGTCGGCGCCCGCGCGCTTCGCGGGCGAGGTGCCAGACCCGCGCCGCCTGGTCGGAGTCCTGAGCTGGATCGAGCGGGCTCGCGCGGTCGCCGCCGACGGTCGCGTCGGCGACGCGATCCGCGCGCTCGAAGTGATCGTCAAACATCCGCAGGCCCGGCCGGTCGCGCTGCTACGCCTGGCTCCGGTGTATCGGGCCGCGGGTCGCAACGCCGCGGCTGCGGCCGCCTATGCGGAACTCGTCGGGTTCGGCATCCCGGGGATGCGCGCGGCCTGGGCCGAAGCGCTGCTCGTCGACGGGCGCGCCGAGGAGGCTTTGGCGGCGCTCGGAGAGGCGTCCAATGCCGCGGGCCCCGGCGATCGGCGCGCCGCGTTGACGCGCGCGCAAGTCTTGATCGCGCTCGCTCGCATCGATGACGCGCTCGTCGGCATCGAGGCGCTGCTCGCCGCGGATCCGCGCGACGACGATGCGCGCGCACTGCGAAGCCGCGCGCGCGCGGCCCGGGACGGCGCGGCGGCGGAGATCGCGCGGCTCCAGACAGAGCTCGCAGCCGAGCCCGACGTCGGGGCCTGGTTGGCGACGCGCACCGAGTTGGCGTTTCTGCTTTCGAGCGCGGGAAGAGACGCCGAAGCTGCGCGGATCCTCGAGGCGATCGGCAAACCGTCGCCCGACCACCTGGCGATGCGCGCAGAGCTCGCGCTGCGTCACGGAAACCGGGAGCGCGCGGCCGCGCTCTACGCCGAAGCGCTCGACCGCCGCCCACACGAGCACGCATGGCTCTACCCGCTAGCGGATCTCTACCGGGAACTCGGCCGACTGGACGCTGCGCGGATGCTCTATGACGAACTCGTCGCCGCCCGCCCGGACGACCCAAATCCCGAACTCGACCGCGGGGCCACGCTGTTCTCGCTCGAGCGTTGGGACGACGCCGAAGCGGCCTTCCGGCGCGCCGCGGAACTCGACCCCGAACTCGCGAGCGCCTGGTTCAATCTCGCGCTGATCGACCTGCGGAAAGAGCGCGAAGAGGACGCCGAAGCGCACCTCCAGCGGACGGTGGGCCTGCAACCCGATCACGCGAAGGCACACTTCATGCTCGCCCAGCTCTACCGCCAGCGCGGCGACCCGAGATCGAGCCAGCACGCCGAGCTGGCCGCCGGCGCGGCGGGCCGGGCGACACCCTAAAGGATGCAGGACCCCCGATAACATGGCGATCTATTTCGGTAATAATCCCCAATCGAGTCTTGACGCGAGGCTCCCGCCAAGAAATCATTGGCCCCCTGGGCTCTCGGGAGCGGCACGCCCGGGACGTTCCAATGGGCACCGCCCACGCCAGGGCTCTGCAACGTGGTCCGCAGCCTGCTCGACAGCGCGTCGGCAACCCCCGTTCAGCAGGACGCGGGTCGCTCGCAGCGAGATGGATCTGCGATCGTTTCAGATCGATTGCAGATCGGTTGTAGATCGGTCGTAGATCGGTCGTAGATCACTGGGAGCCATCGCAGGTCGGTGCAAAGCAACGTTTGCAAAAGGAGAGGTGGGGATATGGCGCGAATGATTGGCAAGACGGGCAGGGCAGCTTCGCTGACTCTGGCAGTAGCAGCGGCGGCCGCCTTGATGTTCTCCGGGGTCGGCGCGCAGGCGGGTCACTTCGACAACGGCACGATCGACGACGTAGACTTCGGTCCGACCCAGGCCACGGGGGGTTCGAATCTCGACTACAACGTCGCGGAATTCCAGCTCGGGATCGACGGCAGCGGCGGTTATTTCGGCGACTCGCCCACCGGCGATGGGAGCCTTTCCGCCTACTACAGCGGCTCTAATTACGGCCGCTACGTCTACTCGTTCCGCTCCATCAACGGCAGCTTCTCGAACGATAATGAGGCCGGCACCAAGCGCGTCTTCATCGAGTGGTTGATGACGGAACCGGATACCACCAAGCGCAGCCTCATCAA
>CAZBSV010000127.1:0-3863 GCA_964494795.1 uncultured Spirochaetales bacterium
TCGATGTCGGCTCGTCACATCCTGGGGCTGAAGCAGGTCCCAAGGGTTCGGCTGTTCGCCGATTAAAGTGGCACGCGAGCTGGGTTTAGAACGTCGTGAGACAGTTCGGTCCCTATCCGCCGTGGGCGCAGGAGATTTGAGGGAATCTGTCCCTAGTACGAGAGGACCGGGATGGACAGACCAATGGTGTATCGGTTGTCGCGCCAGCGGCATTGCCGAGTAGCTAAGTCTGGAAGGGATAACCGCTGAAAGCATCTAAGTGGGAAACCCATCCCAAGATGAGATCTCCCCGGGACTTCGGTCCCCTGAAGGGCCGTCCGAGACGAGGACGTTGATAGGCCGGAGGTGGAAACGCAGCAATGCGTGGAGCTGACCGGTACTAATCGCCCGTGAGGCTTGACCACTTTCGCACAACGTGGTGTTTGCCGCGGACACAGAAAATTATTGGGTTGTCGAGGACCGCCCGACTCGCCGGCTATCGCCAGCGAGATCCGGAGCATCGGTTCAAGCTTTTGAAAACGTTTTTCCCACCGTCCATAGAGTGGGGGCCACACCCGTTCCCATTCCGAACACGGAAGTTAAGCCCCGCATCGGCGATGGTACTGCCGGATTCACCGGTGGGAGAGTAGCACGACGGTGGGACTCTCTTCGAAGCGGCGCCAGGCCATCAACCTGGCGCCGTTTTCGTTTTTTAGACTCAGCGCCGGCAGCGTATTCGTTTCAATCGAGGAGCGTACTCGTCTCGATCCCATGTCGAACGACGAACACGTCGGGGCCGTCGGTGTAGAGCGGCATCCGGTGAGCGACCCACGGGGTGGGAGAGGCAGGGTCGAACCAGAACGAGAGTCGCGGGACGACCGCGTTCGCAAATAGCGAGAAAACGGCTCCAAAGTCCGGGCCGTAGCGAACCTCGACGAGGTGTTCGCTTCCGTCGCTGCCATCTGCCCGATGCACGACGCGCGCCTGGAAGTCCAGCAGCTTCGCGTCGCTTTTGCACAACAGGATCTGAAAGTCGATCTTCGCGGCATCTCCTCTGACGAGGGGGTCGAAGAGCAGGTTGAGCGGCACGTTCGCCACGCGGTCATTCTTGGGTAGCGACAGTCTTTGAGTATCCATCCCGCTGCCGTTGGCGCGGGGAAGACTGCAGGTCGCTTCTCCGCTTGCGTGATCGATGTTCATCACCCCCAATGAGGCGTTGTCCGCGTCGAAGCTGCGGGACTGTTGGTGAACCGGGCGAAGCAGGTTCGTGTCGACGATCGGCGCGAGCATCGCTATCGCCTCGGTTCGCGCGCCACCATCGACGCCGCTCTCGGCGAACAGGCGCACCATGCCGTTGTCGAGCTTTTCGATTTCGAGGTTCGCTTCTCCGATTCGATGTCGGCCCGCATCGAACGTCGAGGCCGGGATCTTCCCGTAGATGGCTGGATACGGGAGCATCAATTCGGAATCCGCCAAGGCGGGTTCGATCCCAATCACCAGCGCGGTGATCGAGAGCAGACTGCACGCGGTCCAGTTCTTCGCGGACGTCCATCGGATATTCAACAGCGGCGACTCCTGCTTCGCGGCGTCAAGACGTCTTTTCGACCAATTGGAAGGATCGGGCGATCGGAATCCGGATGCGTTCGGGGTCAGATCTCCTCGCAAGCTTGCGCGTTCCGCCCGTTTGACCGGTGCGGCTCTCGACCGGGAAGCCGCGTTGGGATTCAAATCACTTGTAGAAGGCGAGGGGAGTTCCTCGCCGGGCCGGATTGTCACATAGAGTGCAGCCGGATGGAAGCAGAATCGCCGATTCGCGGACCGAATTTCCGAGCCCCGCGGGGGTTTGCGTGTTCCGCGCATGCGTGGACTTTTGCGTTCATGGGCCCTCGAGCGTTCGTCCGACGCCTCGGACCCGCTTCCATTGGAAACGCTACGTTCGCATTCCCGCGCACGAGGGGTTGACTCGAGCGCCCGATTGACGCACTCATACCGGCTCGCTGGAGGCTACCGAAGTGGCACAACGCATTCGAAAAGGGGACCTCGTTCAGGTCGTGAGCGGGGCCGATCGCGGCAAGCAGGGCCGCATCATCGCCGTCCGACCCGACGGGAGGATCCGGGTGGAGAAAGTCCGGCTCCAGAAGAAACACCTCAAACCCGGGCGCCGAGAAGCCCGAGCGGGTGGAATCGTCGAGCAGGAGGCCTATATCCACGCCTCGAACGTGATGCTAGTCGATCCCTCCAGCAACAAGGCGAGTCGAATTCGAATCGAGGAATCGAACGGCCGGCGGACCCGGGTGTTCGCGAAGAGCGGAGAAGCCGTGCCGGAACCGGTGAGGAGTTAAGCGGCCATGGCAAGGAAGGGAAAGCGCGAGAAACTCAAACTCGAATCATCCGCCGGCACAGGGCATTTCTACACGACGGTGAAGAACAAGACGAATACGCCGGGTAAGGTCGAACTCAAGAAGTACGATCCCGTCGTGCGGAAACACGTCGTCTACAAGGAAACCAAACTCAAGTAGCTGGTGTGCGGCGCGGCGACCGTTAATCTCTAAATTCAGTAGAGGCTACAAGATGGCTTGGGTAATCACGCGGCTTTGCCGTGATTGTGTCGATCAGAGTTGTGTCGAGGTCTGCCCGGTAGATTGCATCTATACCTACGACGGAGACGACCGAAGCAGCTTCCCCAATCAGCTCTACATCGATCCCGAGGAATGCATCAACTGCGGCGTGTGCGAGCCCGAATGCCCCTGGGAAGCGATCTTCGAAGACGAGCAGGTGCCGGCGATCTTTGCGGACGATACGGCGCTCAATGCGAAGATCATCGCCGAGAAGGACTCGTTCTCGGTTCCCGAGGTCGAGGACCAGACCAAGCCGAGCCCGCAGCAGATCGAAGAGAACAAAGCCAAGTGGGGTTTCTCGGCGTAATCGCCCGGCCGAAACCTCAGCTCGCCCGGTCGAACGCCTCGGCCATCACGCCCACCGGCGCGTCGAGCCCCGTCCATTCGCGCAGCTGTTCTGCGGCCTGGTGGACGAGCATCCACTTTCCGGAGATCGTGCGTGCTCCACGCGACGCGGCATCGCGCAACAGCCGCGTTTGCGGCGGATCGTAGACGGCGTCCATCACGACGGCATCCGGAGAAATCCAGCTCGGATCGATCGGCGACTGGTCTCCCGCGAGGCCGACGGACGTGGTGTTCACCAGGATATCGTGCGGAATTTTTTCGAGGTCGGAGATCGGACCCGCTGCTTCGGCTCCGAGGTCGGCGCAGAGTTGGTGGGCGCGGTCGGGACTGCGGTTGAGCACGGTCACTCTTGCACCCCGCGCGCGCAGGCCGAACACGACCGCGCGCGCGGCGCCTCCGGCGCCGAGCACGACAGCGCGGGCATCCGCCAATTTTGCACGGCTCTCGATCGCGCGAACCGCGCCGAGCCAGTCGGTATTCGTTCCCGCGAGCTTCGCTCCGCGTCGCGTGACCGTATTGACCGCGCCGATGCGCCGCGCGGTCTCGTCCACGTCGTCCAGTAAGGCGATGATGGCTTGTTTGTGCGGGATCGAAATCGCGAGCTGCGCGATGCCGAGTGCACGCGCGCCTGAGATCGCCGCAGGCAGGTCTTCGGGCGAGACATCGAACGCCAGATAGGTGGCGTCGATCCCGAGGGCCTCGAAGGCCGCGTTGTGCATCGCGGGCGAGCGCGAGTGCGCGACCGGGTGCCCCAGGACCGCAAGCCGCTTCACGGGCGGCCTACTCCGGGCACTCCGTCGGCGAGCCTCCCTCGGGCTCCAGGCTGACGGCGAAGACAGTCTCGCTCAAGGCGGACTTTTCAAGGCGTCCAAGGCGGCTCGACGGAATACGGAAATCGGCCTGGATGACGCCGAGCGATTG
>CAZBSV010000128.1:0-1822 GCA_964494795.1 uncultured Spirochaetales bacterium
TTTTTCGACCACGTAGTGGAGGTCGTAGGGAAACCAATCGCGCGCGTGTTCGCAGACCTTGCGCGCCGACGCTCCGGCATCATTGTCGACCACGACGACCTCGACCCGCGGCGCCGGTTTCGCGAACGTCGCGGCCGCCAACGCCCGAAGAAAGCGCTCCAGCCCTTCCGGGCGCAGGTAGGTGTTCACGCATACCGCAAGACGCACCGCGTCCGCGCCGTTCTTCGCGGAGCTCGTTTCGGCGACGTCAGCCGGGGTCGACGGATCGGACTGCATGCCCCCTCATCGGCGAGATAGAGCGAGAGCTTGCGGGGTCTGTTGCCCACCCGAGCCCGCAAGCCTCAATTGCTCGGCAACTTCATGCTCGGCAACTTCATGCTCGGCAACTTCATGCTCGTCAACTTCATCGACCGGCAGGAGCTCGGCCTAAAGTCAAGCCACATCGGGGTCCGATAGGCGACTGGGAGAAAGGCTTCCGCGTGGAAGCGACCTCGATTCGGTGGCCGCAGCTCACGCGGGTCGTGTGCCGGCAAGACGGTCGTGTGCCGGCAAAACAGTCGTGTGCCGGCCAAACCGGTCGTGTGACGGCTAAACGATGGGGAATTGGGCGGCGATTCGGGCAGGAATTCGAAATGGCAACCACGTCAGCTGGAGACCCGCGGATCTCGGTGTTGATGCCGGTCTACCAGGCCGAGCGATTCATCGAAGAGGCAGTCGAGAGCATCCTCGCGCAGGGCTTCGAGGACTTCGAACTGCTCGCTCTCGAAGATGGTTCGACCGACGCATCAGCACAGATTCTCGCAGCACTTGCCGCACGCGATGATCGGATCCGCGTGAGCATCGCGCCACACGCGGGCCTCGTGCATCGGCTCAATGAAGGACTCAAGCATGCGCGAGGCGTATACATCGCGCGAATGGATGCCGACGACATTTCGCTTCCTGAGCGCTTCGAGCGCCAGATCGCCTATCTGGACGCGCATCCGGAATGCGTGGCAGTGGGCACAGGGGTGGACGAGATCGACGCGGACGGGCGCGTGATTCGCCCGATGGACATCCGGGCCACGCATGAAGAGATCGACGAACACCTGCTCGAGGGGGACGGCGGTGCACTGATCCACGCAGCCGCGATGTATCGATGCGAAGTCTTGCGAAGCATCGGCGGTTATCGAGAAGGGCTCGACGGCGGCGAAGACATGGACCTCCACCTTCGCCTGTCGGAATTGGGCCGGCTCGCCAATCTTCCCGATCGGCTCTTCCTGTATCGCAAGAATTTCGATGGCATGACATTTTCGAGGCGCTGCGAGGTGCGCCTCCGACAGGATGTGGCCATTCGGCAAGCATTGCTCCGCCGGGGCGTGGACCCGCAGTCCGCTCCGGTACGCGCGCCTTTCACCGCCCAATATTCGCGCGACGAGATCTGGGCGATCTGGGCCAACCGCGCGCTGGTCGCGGGGCACCGCGGTACCGCACTCCATTACGCCATCAAGGCGTTCCGCGCTGCACCGCAGCGACACTGGAAGCTTCCGATCCGGGTCTGGCTCGGAATCCAGCCGCTCATCTGGGCCCGCTGCCGCGCTCGGATCCGAAACAGGGTCGCGCGTCAGGAAGATGTGTCGGCGACTTCGCGCGGGCGCTAGAGAGTTCGGTCCGAGCCCCTGCTCGAACGCGTCCGATCTTGGGGTAGATCCACGGTCAGGTGCCGAGAATCTTCGCTCATTCGCGGGAAATCGCATCCGCCGGCGCCTCTTCGACGGAGAACACCGTTCGGTGGTAGCTCGCGAGATCGGAAAACGACGCGAAGGGTGAACCGCGCACGGACTGG
>CAZBSV010000129.1:0-12515 GCA_964494795.1 uncultured Spirochaetales bacterium
CGACGTCGTCGAACTCGACGGAGAGATCCGCCATCGATTCGCTCTGCAGCGGGCGCGCAACTCGGCCGCTCGTGCGCAGCCGAGTCTTCGCTGTGGCGATCACACCCTCGTGGACAGCGATACTCTCGGGCGTGATCACGACGCTCGCGTCCAGATCCACTCTCGGTAGTTCAGTTCGCGCGGGCGGTCCGCCGCCAGCCATCGGAACGACGCTGCGCAAGCGCTCGCAGGCGAGATCGATCTCGAGATGGCCGCTGCCGACTTCGGGGGATTCGTAGACGATTCCGCCGCTCATGCTGCCGTCGACTCGCGCTTCCGAACCCAGACCGCTCAGGTACGCGTCGCTGATTGCCAGCGCCAGCGCGTCCAGCTGCAGCGAGATTCGCATCCTCCCGCTGCGACTGCGTTCGCCCGCGAGCTCGATCGCTCCGAGGTCGCTCTCTGCCTGCATGACCCGACCACTCAGCGCGAGGCGGCTCTCGCCGGTGAAGTGATGCTGGACGATGCGAGCTTCGACCTCGCGCAGCTGAGTTGGGAACGTGCGCGCGGGATCGCTCGAGTCGAATTCGAGGCGGCTGTCGTGAACCTCGAGCACCGAGGAAACCCTCGGAGATTCGAGCAGATCCCGGAGCGCGGCCTCGAGTCCGATCAGCGGACCCAAGAGTTCGCTCGGCTGCGGCAGCCGGGCCTCCGCGCTTTCGATCGAGGGAGGCGCCGCTGCGCGGGCTGGGCGGCCCAGGGCCCCCACCCGCAGCACCGCGCCGTCGATCTGCAGCTTTCGCACGCGCAGCTCGCCGATCAGCAGCGAGAGCGGATCGATCGAGGCCACCGCGCGGGGAACCTCGAGCCCATAGTCGCCCGCGCCGGGCCAAGCGCGCACCTCGCGGGCCTCGAGGCGGATCCAATTCCAGGGAGAAACCGTTAATTCCCCAATGGTTACGGGAGTCGCGAGAGCCCGGGACAGCCGCGCCTCGAGCTCGAACTGCAGGGACTGAGACGATACCTCGCGAGCGATCAGCCACGCCGTCAGGCCGATGGCTACAGCGATCAGCACGAGCGCGGCGACGATCACGCTGCGAAACCGCCTCACGAACCGCCTCCACCCGGTTCGCGGCGAGGCGACTCCTCGGGGTCGCGGCGAGGCGACTCCTCACGCCCCACGCCGGCAACCGGGCGCGAAGGCTTCCTGCCGGTCCGAGAACCCAACCTGAGGCTCACCCGCACGCGGTTTTCACGCGCCCTCAACACGCATCTCCAAGCGGCGGCGGGATTTCCGGGCGCTCGGGCGTCCGACGGGCCAGCTGCTCCAAGGTCGCATTCCCACTAAAGAAATCCTGCGTTCGGTCGAAATGACGACAAGTTGAATCTACTCCGAGAATCCCTCGGATCCGAGATGCCGAGCAAGGAGTGCGCTGTGGACGTTAATGAATCGCACCCGGTTCGAAAGAATCGAGTTCGAGAGCTGCGTGAAAATCGCCTGATGACTCAGGCACAGCTGGCCCGCAAAGCAAAGGTCGCACTTCGAACGATCCACAGCGTCGAGAAGGGCATGAACTGCCGCATGGACACCAAGCGGAAGATCTTGCTCGCTCTCGGGTTGCGCTTCGAAGACAAGGACCAGGTGTTCCCGTCCGGATATCGGATGAGCGATCCCAGCTTGTCCTCCTTCTGATCTCCGCGTCGCCGCAGAGCGTCTCGCGCGCGCATCAGCACGTCGAGGATTGTCGCCAGATTTCCTGAATCCCTTCGGACTTCGGTAACATGGCCGGAATGCTGCTCGGGCCCCCGCCCGCGGGAGATCCGCGATTTCGAACCGCGTTACACTGCTGGCCGACGTTGCCGAGATCGTCTCGCGATCTCACGGCCTCAGCGAGACCCTGAGCAACGTCGTAGACCTCGTCGCCAAGCGCCTCGACGCGGATGCGTGCTCGATCTATCTGACCAATGCGCACACCCACGGGCTCTCGCTCGAAGCGACGATCGGCCTTCACCCGGAGTCGGTGAGCCAGGTTTCCCTCCCCCACGGCGAGGGGCTAGTCGGACTCGCGGCCACTTCCGGCGAACCCGTCGTGGTCGTTCACGCGCGCGAGCACGCCCAGTACAAGTACTTTCCGGAAACCGGCGAGGAGCGCTTCGAATCCTTCATGGCGGTACCGCTGATCGTGCGCGGGGCGACGATCGGGGTGCTCGCCGTGCAGACCATCGTGCCGCGCGAATTCGATCCGAGTGAAGTCGAAAGCTTCCGAACCTGTGCGCAGTTGATCGCGCCGGTCGTCATCAATGCGCGGCTGCTCGCACTGGTGGGAGTCTCCGACGAACGAATTTTTCGCACGATCTCAGAGCGCACGATTCCCCGGGCGCGGGATTCCGATCGCGCGTCGGAGCGGATGGATCAGAACATCGAGTTACAGGGGATCCCGACTTCGCGTGGAATCGCGATCGGGACGATCTACCGACTCGAGACCCCCCTCGACCTCCAACGTCTCGATTACGCCCCCAACGCAGATCCTGAACGAGAAGTCGGAGAGCTGATGCACGCCATCAGCGACGCACGCCGGGTGCTCGACGGAATGCGCGAAAAGCTCGGATCCAAATTCGGACTCGACCTCGCGGCCGTCTTCCAGACCCACATCCAGATTCTCGAAGACAAGGGATTCGTCGATAAGTTGCGCAAGGAAGCGCTTGCAACGGGCAGCGCTCTCGCGGCGCTGACCAACGTGATCGCAACCTACCGCAAGACGTTTCAACGCATGTCGGATCCCTACTTCCGCGAGCGGGTGACCGACATCGAAGACGTCGGCCAGCGCGTGATGGAGAGCTTGCTCGGCGAGCGCCATCACACGACACCGCTGACCAAGGGTGCGATCGTCGTGGCGAACAACCTGTTGCCGGGAATGTTCGCGCGGCTCGAAGTCGAAAAGATCGCGGCGATCGTCTCGGAGCACGGCGGCCCTACCTCTCACGGCGCGATCTTCGCTCGAACCCTCGAGGTTCCCGCCGTGACCGGAATTTTCGGCATCCAAGCCGCCGCCCGCACGGGAGATACGGCGATCGTCGACGGCGGCGAGGGCCGGATCATTCTCTCGCCGGACGAGGGTTTGCTCTACGAATACCGGCGCGCGCGACAGCGCTACACGGTTGCGATCGAGCACCTCGATGCCGTGCGCGAAAGGCCCGCGGAAACCCGCGACGGACGCAGGATCCGACTGACCGCCAACGTCGGTCTCGTGAGCGATCTGAGTCTCGTCGACCAGCACGGTGCAGATGGCGTCGGTCTGTTCCGCACCGAGATGCTCGCTTTCGCGCATCGGGGATATCCGGGCGAAGAAGAGCAGACACAACTCTACGAGCGCGTCGCGAAGGCGATGGCGCCGCGTATTGTGACGATCCGAACCCTCGATCTCGGCGGCGACAAGGAGATGCCGAACGTCGGCATGCGGATGGAAGACAATCCGCAACTCGGCTGTCGATCGATCCGGTTGAGCCTCGCCAACCAGGGAAGCTTCAAAGCGCAGTTGCGCGCGATCTATCGCGCGAGCACGGCCGGGAACGTCCGACTGATGTTGCCGATGATCACCTCCATCACCGAGCTTCGAAGCGCGAAGATCCTGATCGCGGAGGCACTCGAAGACCTCGACCGGGCGGGCGTTCCCTACGACCGGAACGTGCCGGTCGGCTTGATGATCGAAGTGCCGTCGGCGGCGATCACGGCCGAGTTGCTCGCACGCGAGTGCGACTTCTTTAGCATCGGAACCAACGATCTGACTCAGTACACGCTCGCCGTCGACCGCGGCAACGAACACGTGGCGCACATCTACGACCCTCTGCATCCGGCGGTGCTCGCGCTGATCGATGCGAGCGTTCGCGCGGCGTCACGAGCCAAGATCCCGATCTCCGTCTGTGGCGAAATGTCCAGCAATCCGCTCGCGGTGCCGCTGCTCGTCGGTCTCGGAATTCAGGAACTCTCGAGCACTCCGAGTGCAGTGCCACTCGTGAAGGAAATCATTCGAGAACTCGATTTCGGCCAGCTCGAAGCCGACGCGCGCGAAGCCCAGAAAGCGGGAACCGCGACGGAAGTCCATCGAATCGGCGCCGCGCGCTTGCGGGATGCGGGACTGCTGAAACACCCCGACATTGGCCCGTGGCTCCGCACCCTGGTCGACAAGGTGCTGCCAAGCGCGTGACCGGCGCCCTCACCGACCTCTGAGCTGCGCCGCGCGACGGCCCGAGAAATTCCGTCGACCCACCGAGGGCGCTGTGGTACCCATTCATCGGATCCTGCGCCACCGACCGTCGGATCTGCGCCAGCGACCGCGAAGGTGCATTCCGCACCTCGAAAATCCGACCCTGCGGTATGCGCGAGCGAATCGATGACGATGCCGCCTGTTCAGACTTTGCGCGCCTATGTCGAACTCACGAAGCCGCGGATCTTGCTGCTCGTGATCTTCACGGGACTGCCCGTGATGGCCATGGCGGCCGAAGGCTGGCCGGGATTTCCGTTCGCGGCCGTGACGCTGCTCGGGATTGCGCTGGCCGCTGGCGCCGCCAATGCACTCAACTGCTATCTGGAGCGCGACCGCGACGCCCTGATGGAGCGAACCCGCAATCGCCCTCTTCCCTCGCAGCAGGTCTCACCGCGGGCCGCGCTGATCTTCGCGCTCGTGCTGGGCGTCGTGTCGACCGCGCTTCTCTACAGCGTCGCCGGAATCATGGCAGCCTCGCTCGGAGTTGCGAGCATTCTCTTCTACATCTTCGTCTACACGATCTGGCTCAAACCCAGAAGCGCGCTGAACGCGGTCATCGGCGGCGCCGCCGGCGCGGCAGCCCCACTGATCGCCGATGCCGCTCTCGACGGCCACGTCGGTGCGGCCGGCTGGCTGCTGTTTGCGATCATTTTCCTCTGGCAGCCGCCACACGTCTGGGCGATCGCGCTGTTCCGCAAGGACGACTACGAACGCGCCGGAATCCCGATGATGCCCAGCGTGGCGGGCGACGAGTCCACGCGCTGGCAGATGCTCGCCTACACGCTGGCTCTCATCCCCATGACGCTCGCGCCGTTTCCGCTGGGACTGCTGGGCTGGATCTATCTCAGCGCTGCGCTGCTGCTCGACGCCTGGTTCCTCTGGTGGGCGGTGCGCGTGTTGCGCGAGCGGACGCAAGCGTCGGCGCGCAGCATGTTCCACGTCTCACTCGTGTTCTTGTTCGCGCTCTTCCTCGCGATGCTCGTCGACCGGGCGATCCTCGCCCACTGATCGAGCGATCCTCGCCCACTGGTCGAGCGATCCTCGTCCGCTGGTCGGGCGACCCTCGTCCACTGGTCTGGCGCGGCGGGCAGCGCGCGACCTGGCGCTCAGCGCTTCGGGTTTTGCCGCTCCTTGAGCTTGAAGGGCGGATAGACGGGGACTTCGACCCGAAGGATCGTCCCATCGGGGCGCTCGATTTCCCGCATCACCTTGCGAATGGGTTTGAGCGGCTCGCCCTCGACCCGGACCGGCCGTGCTTCGAGGTTGTTCGCCGTGCTCTTGTTCCGATGCGCCACGCGGATCGCCTCCGTCTTTGGCAGCTCGTGCCAGGCGGGGCCAGCATCGACCGCGCCCCCTGATTCATCTGATCGGTCGGGGGTCGGCTTCGTTCCAGCGAAAACTTCGAAACGCAGAGCGGAAGAGGCGAACCTAAGGCGAAAGTCAAGTTCAAAAATAAAGCCCGCCGGGAAACGGGCTCGTTTGACGCAATCAAAGAAAATTAGCACAGATCCAAAAGTTCGCAACCCCAAATTCAAATTTTCCATTGAGAGGGTCATCTGCGAGCGAAATCGGGGCTTTCAAGCCGAAAAAGCGCGAGCCAGCCCCTGCATTCCGCGTTCTATCGATGGGTCGTTTCAGCGGCTGGGTCGCGACCGCTCGGCAGTCGGGCCGACCCCGCGGCTAGCGGGGGAAGCTTCGCTTCCCTTGCGGCGCAGCTCGAACCTGTTCCGGGTTTCGAGCTGCTAGCGGGGGAAGCTTCGCTTCCCTTGCGGCGCAGCTCGAACCCGTTCCGGGTTCGAGCTGCTAGCTGAAGACGCGCTCGGGGTGGCGGCTCGGCGCTCAGCCGACGATGTTCACGAGCCGGCCGGGGACCACGATCACGCGCGTGGGCTCGCGACCGCCGAGCTGACGCGCCACCGCGGGGCTCGCGAGCGCGGTGCGTCGGATCGTCTCCTCATCCGCGTCCGCGGGTACCTCGATCTCGTCCCGACGCTTGCCGTTGATCTGGACGGCGAGCGTCAACCTGCGCTCCTCGAGCAACGCGGCGTCGGCCACGGGCCACGCCTCGCGGGCGAGGCTCCGCGGATGGCCCAATCGCTGCCAGAGTTCTTCGGCGAGGTGTGGCGCGAACGGCGCGAGCAGCAGCGCGAAGACCTCCGCGATCTCCCGGGGCAGTGCCGCGTTTCGGGCGATTTCGCGGCTGAACAGCATGAGCTTTGCGATCGCCGTGTTGAAGCGCATTGCCTCGATGTCCTGCGTGACGCCGTGGATCAGCTTGGCGGTCTGGCGCTGCTGGTCGGGGGTGCCGGGACCTTCTGCGAGCCGCACGCCGTCGTCGGAGTCCTCGACGAACAACCGATAGACGCGCTGCAAGAACCGATGGACGCCGGGGATCGCCTCGTCGGACCACGGCGCGCCCTTGTCGAGCGGGCCCATGAACATCTCGTAGAGGCGCATCGAATCCGTCCCGTAGCGCTCGATCACGTCGTCAGGGCTGACGACGTTTCCGCGACTCTTCGACATCTTCTCCGTGACTTCCTCGAGCACGAGGTTGGGGACGTCCGGATGTGTCGGCCTGCCGTCGGCGTCGCGCCGGACGTCTTCCGCGCGGACCCAGCGCGCCTTGAGTTCGACCCCGCTGTCGGCAGCGGTCGCCGTCTCGCCGTCGATTCGAACCGCGGAGGCCGCGTAGCGTTTGGGATCGACAGCTTCTGCGTCGGCGAGGTTGTCATCGTAGTAGCGGTAGCTGTAGCCGAGGATCATCCCCTGATTCAGCAGCTTCTGGAACGGCTCTATGCTGTGCACGAGTCCGAGGTCGTAGAAGACCTTGTGCCAGAAGCGCGCGTAGAGCAGGTGGAGCACGGCGTGCTCGGCGCCTCCGACATAGAGATCCACGGGCATCCAATAGCGCTCGGCCGCTTGCGACCACGGCGCCTCGTCGTTGTGGGGGTCGCAGAAACGCAGGTAGTACCAACAGCTCCCCGCCCACTGCGGCATCGTGTTGGTGTCTCGCAGCGCGCGAGCACCCGTCGCGGGATCCGCGGTCTCGATCCACTCCCTCGAACGCGCGAGCGGCGGCTCGAACTCACCCGACGGTCGGAAGTCGTCGAGCTCCGGAAGCAGTAACGGCAGTGCGTCTTCGCCGATCAGCGCCGTGCTTCCATCTTCGAGATGAATTACCGGAAATGGCTCGCCCCAGTAGCGCTGGCGACTGAACAACCAGTCGCGGAGTTTGTAGTTCACCGCGCGGCCGCCCTTCTCGTGCGCCTCGAGCCACTCGGTCATTCGCGTTTTGGCGTCGGAGGTCGAAAGCCCGTTCAGGAAATCGGAATTGATGTTGACCCCGTCCTCGACGAATGCGGCCTGCGAGAGATCGCCACCGGAGACGACCTCGACGATCGGAAGGTCGAGTCTTTTGGCGAATTCGTAATCGCGCTGATCGTGCGCGGGCACCGCCATCACGGCGCCCGTCCCGTAACTCGCGAGCACGTAGTCGGCGATCCAGATCGGAAGCAGCGCGCCGGTCACGGGGTGCGTCGCCATCGCGCCCGTGAACACGCCGGTCTTTTCCTTCGCATCCGCGACTCGCATGCGCTCGCTGCGCCGCGCCGCGGCTTCGACGTAACGCTCCACCTCCAGGCGCTGCTCCGATGGGGTGATCTTCGCGACGAGCGGATGCTCGGGCGCGAGCACCATGTAGGTCGCGCCGAACAAAGTGTCTTGGCGCGTGGTGAAGACTTCAATGCTCTCGCGGTCGCCGCCAGCGAGCTCGAACCGAATGCGCGCTCCGACGGAGCGGCCCACCCAGTCACGTTGCATCTTCTTGATCGGGTCCGGCCAGTCGACCCCTTCGAGGTCGTCGATCAACCGGTCCGCATAAGCGGTGATTCGCAGCATCCACTGCCGCATTGCAGTCCGCACGACCGGGTGCCCGCCGCGCTCGCTGCGGCCGTCGATGACCTCTTCGTTGGCGAGCACGGTTCCCAGCGCGGGGCACCAGTTGACGGGCACCTCGGCGAGATAAGCGAGATCGCGCTCGTAGAGTTTCCGGAAGATCCACTGCGTCCAGCGTATGTAGCGGGGGTCGGTGGTGTCGATCTCGCGCGACCAGTCGTAATCCGTCCCAAGCAATTGAAGCTGGCGGCGAAGGTTCTCGATGTTGCGCGCGGTCGTTTCTCGGGGATGGGTTCCGGTTTCGATCGCGTACTGCTCCGCGGGCAAACCGAACGCATCCCAGCCCATTGGGTGGAGGACGTTGAAACCTCGCATTCGCTTGTAGCGGGAAACCACATCCGTCGCGATGTAGCCCTTGGGGTGACCGACGTGAAGGCCCGCACCCGACGGATAGGGAAACATGTCGAGCACGTAGAACTTGGGTTTTTCGGGATCGATATCCGCGGCGAAAATCGCGTGCTCGCGCCAGTGGGCCTGCCACTTCGGCTCGATCCGCTTGGGTTCGTACGGCATGGACACGGAGGGTGCCGGTGAGGGATCGGAGAGTCAACGACGCGGTGGATCAGGTCGCGCAGCGCGCCAGAAAATCCCTCGGCGATACCACGTGGGCACCGCGTCCGCGCGCGCGACCGGCGACTTGTCGATCCGCGGTAACGACTGCAATCTCGCCCGGATCTTCGGCCTTTCGCACGCGATCGACGAGCCAATCATCCGCGGAGGCCGCGAACACACAGCGCGGCCCGGGCGGTTCGGTGTCACCTGCGCGATCGTCTGCACCGTCGAAGACGATCCATACCTCCGCGTCGGCCGCGAAGCCGGCCGCGCGATCGAGCAGTTCGCGACGCCGCGATTCGGTCCACCACTGGGATCGGTCTCTCCCGCGCAGCACGCCCGCGTGCAAGACGTTGTACCCGTCCACGAGCCAGACTCTGGGTTCGCGCAAGTCCATCGCGGCCGGATCGTAGGCGATCGGCGAACCCGCTTCGCGCCGATCCCGCAAATCCGAAGCGGCGACCACCCAGCCAAGACCCGTCGCGACGAAAGTCGCTGCAAACCCGAGCGCGACTGCGACCTCGCCGCCAAACCGCGACCAGCCGCCGCGATGCCTGGCGGTTCGGCGCGAACGAGTTGCCCGCAGGCACCCCGATCGATCCTCGGGCTGCCGCCCAACATGCTGTTTTCCAAGCGCTTCTCGCCGCACGTCCATCTTTCACCCCCGTGTCTGAACGATCGGCGACCAGTCTGGTAGCCGAGCGTGACAAGGGCGGTCACGGCTCGAACGGACCCTGCGGATGTTCGCGAACCGACCCGCGCGTCAAATTTCCCGACGCGGTCAGAGTTCTTCGTCTGCGTCGACTTCTTTGATGCAGATCGGGTGGGGGGAGAAAGGCGGGCCGCCGTGCCAGCCCGGCAGCTTGGCGGCTTCGGCGAGCCACGAGTCGGCGATCGATCGATCGACCACGGCGTCGTTGTTGTCGAACCCCTCGAGGATGGCCTGCCAGAGATCGCGTCCGCCGGATTCCCACCACTCGGGGCTCGGGTTCTCGAAGTCGATCGCGAGACGCACCATGTCTGCCATTGCGAACCTCCTGCGCGCGATCGCCGAGCGCCGAATCTATCTCCGATAGGCGAGCTTCTCCAGCGCCTGCGACCACTGCGCGGCGAGCTTCCGCTGCACCAGCGACCACTGCGGGGCGCAGCTTCGCCGGCACCAGCGAGCCAGCCCGCAGGCGATGTCCGCCGGAGTCAGCGAGCCGCTGCGCGGTCCCGCTCGCCCGCCACCAACTCGAACAGGCGCTGCTGCCATTCGGCGGAGAGCATCACCTCGTCCGCGCCAATTCCGGCAGCCACCTCGGCCTGCTCGAAGCAGTAGCGCCGCCATACCTCGGGCGGGTACTCCTCGAGGGGCAGCGCGAATCCGCCCACCCGTGCGCCGTCGCTCGCTCGAATGTGGCCCGCGCGCGCGCCGACGCCGCGAAACTGATGGCAGCTCACGCAGGCCTTCTCGCGAACCAAGAAGTTCCGATCCGCTTCCGCGAGATCGGAAAGAGCAGCGAGCGGATCGGCGTCGCTGAGCTGGAAACTATCGAGGGTGAGTCCGAAGAGCCCGAAGACGCTCGACACGACGCTCGGAGGCGGCGCCGTCGCGAAGTAAAGAAACGCACCCGCCGGTCGCGCGAGAATCCACGGATCGGGCTTCGGGTCGCGCCACGAATAGCGGCGCAGGGTTTGGTAGAGATCTACGATCCGAAACAGGTTCTTCTCTCCATCCAACCCGATCACGATCTGCGGCCCATACGGGCGCAAGGCCTCGAGCTCGAGCACGGCCTGCTCGTTGCGCACGTTGGTCAGCACGAGCCAGCGACCGCTGCCGATCCGCTGGCTGCCGAGCGCGTCGAGCAGCACGAACAGATCGATCGCGTCGTAGCGCGGCGGGGCGATCGACATGCCGCGACCCCCGCCGGATGCGAAAAACGCCCCGAGCAGTGCCGTCAGTCGCGGTTGCTCGGGATACTGCGTGATCTTCTCGGTGTAGGCCCAGAAAGGCTCGGTGGAAAGATCGGGCTTCCGCCAGTATCCGCGAGCCGCAAGCGTATCGCGAAAGGCCCTTGCGCCCTCGCCGACGCCCATGTATCCGAAAAGGTGACGTCGAGCGGCGTTGCGATCCGAATTCATGTTCAACACGGAACGGTGATCCTGGCCGTTCGCGATGAAGGTCTCTGCTGCGGGATGGCCGGCATCCCGCAGCGATTGACTCAGTGCTGCGGCGGCCTCGACGAAGCCCGGAATCTCCTGCTGCGCGGCGAGCACGAGAAACGGCGGGGCGTCCGCGCGGAGGTAGTTTACCGGAGACGCCTCGCGTCGAATTGCAGGCGTCGGAAACGCGATCCGATACGAATCGGCGAGCTCCTCGAAGCCGGCGCGCGCTAGATCCAGATCGTAGATTCCGCTGATCGGAATCACGCCCGCGATCGCATCCGTGCCCAGACCGTTCGCGGCGAGATAGCGCGCATCGAGAGCGATCAGGGCCGCGAGATGCGCGCCAGAAGCGTGGCCGGCGAGGAAGATCCGCTTGGCGTCGACGCCGAGTTCAGCGGCGTGAGCGACCAACCAGGCGACCGCGGAGGCCGCGTCTTGCGCGAATGCGGGATGGCTGTGCGCGGGCGCCGGCCGGTGCCGGATCAGCGCGACCGCGATTCCCTCTGCGCGCAGCGGAGCGGCCACGAGTTGCTCCAGCGGATAGGCGCTGTCCTGTTCGATCCCCCAGAAACGGCCCGCGATGAACGCGAGCAGCGGCGCTCGCTCGGCAGACTGCGCGGACGCGAGCGCTGGAAAGAAATCGAGCGTTGCCTCGGCGTCGCCATAGGCGACGCCGAGGCGGGGTTCCGCGCCCGAAACGGACCCAGCCAGCAGAGCGGCCGCCGCCAACGCAATCAGCGTCCGCCCGGCGGCGCTGCGTCGGGCGATTTTTTCCGCGCGCGCGCGCATTGCGCCTTCTTGCGTAGCGCCTCGCTCAGTTCTCGGGCATCGTTTTCCCCCTGCCGATTGGCAACGGAGGACTTTCATGATCGCCGGATTCCGACTTCGCATGTTCAACAGCGCTGTCCTGACTGCCGCGCTCTGCGCTGCTTGCGCGGGCACGCAGAGCGTACCCGAAGTCACACACGATGGACTCGAGCTCGTACCCGGAGCCAAGGTTGAACGCGCCTACCTGAAGCCCGGCGAAGACTTCAGCCAGTACAAGCGGGTAGCCCTCCTCGACTGTTTCGTGGCATTCAACAAGAACTGGAAATTCAACCATCCGGATGCGCGCACGCGCGACATGGCAAAAATCAAGCAGGTGCTCGCGGACGACTTTCGCGAGGTCTTTACCGATGCGCTGCAGAAGGGCGGCTACCCGGTCGTCACCGAGCCCGCCGACGACGTGCTGCTCGTTCGCCCCGCCATCATCAACCTCGAAGTCACCTCGCCCGAAATGACGTCGAGCGTCAATTCCATGTCATTTACGGCCTCCGCGGGTTCGATGACACTCTATGTCGAACTCTACGACTCGATATCGAGCGAGATCCTCGCTCGCGTCACCGACGAGAGAAATGCCCAACACGTTGGAGGCGTCGAGTGGACGACGAGTGGCTCGAACCAAGCTGACGCCAAAAAACTGCTCAAAGGCTGGGCGGATCTGCTCGTCCAGAAACTCGACGCGGTGCACGGCAAATAGACCCGCTGAAATTGCCTGTCCCGATCTCACGGTCCTGATTTGACTCAGCGCAGGTTCGAGATGATCTCGTAGCCACCCACGTAGGCTCCGATGATGGT
>CAZBSV010000130.1:0-15390 GCA_964494795.1 uncultured Spirochaetales bacterium
ACCTGCCGCGAAAACTCGACCAGACAGCCAACTTCCTGCCCTGATCGACGCTGCCGCGGATCTTTTCGCGGCTTCTGCGGTACGCTCGGGCATTCCCAGGAGCGCAGCGCATGAAGGGAATCTTGCTAGCCGGCGGCGCAGGCACACGCCTCCACCCGATCACCCGTGGCGTGAGCAAGCAACTGCTTCCGATCTACGACAAGCCGATGATCTACTACCCGCTGGCCACACTGATGCTCGCGGAAGTCCGGGACATCCTGCTGATCTCGACACCCGAGGATCTGCCGTCTTATCGGCGCCTGCTCGGCGATGGGAGCCTGATCGGGATCAAGATCCGCTATGCCGAGCAGGCCCAGCCCGACGGCATCGCGCAGGCGTTTCGGATCGGTCGGGATTTCGTCGGCGGCGATCGCGTCGCGCTCGCGCTCGGGGATAACGTCTTCTACGGCCACGGAATGCCGGCATCGCTGCGCGGCGCCGCGCAGCGAGAACAGGGGGCAACCGTATTCGGCTACTGGGTGAGCGATCCGGAGCGCTACGGCGTGGTGGAATTCAACGCGAACCGGCAGGTCGTCGGAATCGAAGAAAAACCCGAGAAGCCGCGCTCGAATTACGCGATCACGGGAATCTACTTCTACGACAACCGCGTGCTCGAAATCGCAGCGGGCTTGAAGCCATCGGCGCGCGGCGAACTCGAGATCACCGACGTCAACCTCGATTATCTGCGCCGCGGCGAGCTCCAGGTCGAGCTGCTCGGGCGCGGCGTGGCGTGGCTCGATACCGGGACGAACGCATCGCTGCTCCAGGCCGCCAACTTCGTCGAAGCGATCCAGGAGCGACAGGGTCTGAAGATTGCGTGCCTCGAGGAAATCGCGTTCGGGCAGGGCTACATCGACCGCGAACAGCTCGCGAAGCTCGGCGAACAAATGGGCAGTTCCAGCTACGGCGCCTACTTGCTGCGACTTGCGCGCGAGAGCGCGCATTGACCCGGTTCGTCGAGACGGCGATTCCGGGAGTCATCCTCGTCGAACCCGGCGTGCATCGGGACGCTCGCGGTTTCTTCCTCGAGACCTACCGCGAATCGACCTACCGCGAGGGCGGCATCCGCGAGCGCTTCGTTCAGGACAACCACTCGAGTTCAACCCGAAACACCCTGCGCGGACTCCACGCGCAAAATCCCCACGCCCAGGGAAAGTTGCTGCACGTGGTCGAGGGAGAGGTCTTCGACGTGGCGGTGGACGCGCGCAGGGGATCACCCGCCTACGGGAAATACTTCGCGACGCGGCTTTGCGCGGACGATTTCCGTCAAGTCTATCTGCCGCCCGGCGTGCTCCACGGCTTCTTGGTGATCAGCGACATCGCGCAGGTCGTCTACAAGTGCAGCGAGTTCTACCACCCCGAAGCGGATTTCAGCGTCGCCTGGAATGACCCGGACATCGCGATCGCGTGGCCGGTCGAGTCACCGATCCTGTCGGAAAAAGACCGCCGCGCACCGCGGCTGTGCGAGGTCGCGGAGCGTCTGATCGACTACGCGCCGTAGCGCTGCGCGGTTTCGAACACGCGCCTGCGCGAGGCGAAAGGCTCAGAATTCCTCTTCGATCTCGCACTCGTCGTCGTAGGGGTCCGCGGTGATCCGGCAGGGCGAACCGCAGAAACTGCAATAGACCTCGTCGCCGGGCTTTTCGTCGCCACCGAGCGCGAAGTCGGCATCACAGATCGGGCAATTGAGTTCGACCAGTCCCATCTCCGAGAGATCGGAGAGCCCCGAGGCTGGCTTGAGGGCCGCGTGTTGCGCGCGGAGTCGCCGGCTCGTAGAGGGCCGCGGGCAGCTCGGCCGCTGCGGGCAGCAGCTCGAACCGGACGGCTTCCCCCCAGCCGGGGGTCGAACGCAGCTCGCCATCGCCCTCGATCAGCAGCCCCTCGCAGTCCGGCTGCGCGGCGACCAGCGCGAGGCCCGTCTCGGCATCCAGGACCAACAGCGCAACGCTCAGCGCCTCGGCCAACGCGGCGCTCTGCGAGACCACGACGGCCTGCCGCGCGCGCATCAGGGGTTCGCCGCTGCGCGGATCGATGATGTGCCCGTAGCGGCGGCCGCCGATTTCGACCCATTGGCCTTGACTTCCCGAAACCGAGAGCGCTTGATCGCGCAGCGTGATCAGACCCGCGAAGCCGCCAGCTGGCGCTCGAACCAGCAGCCGCCAGCCCGCGTGGCCCGCGGGCGCTCCAACCGCCCAGATACTGCTCTGGCCGAAGTTGAGCAGCGCGCGCGCAATTCCGCGCCGCTCGAGCAGCGGCAGCATCCGGTCGAGCGCGTAGCCCTTGGCGATCCCGCCGAGATCGAGCTTCATCCCTTCTTCGGCGAGCGCGACCCCGGCTGGCGCGAGCGAAATCCGATTCGCACCCACGCGCGCGCGCGCGGCCGCGAGTTCGGCGGCGTTCGGCGGTCGATTTCGATCGGCGGCCTGCATCCAGAGATCGATCACGGGACCAACCGTCACGTCGAAAGCGCCCCGCGTGAGCTGCGTGTAGGCGACCGAGAGTTCGAGGATCTCGGCGACCGCAGGATCGACCGCCTGCATGCCGTGACCCGCCGTGCGATTGAGTCGACTGATGTCGCTTTCCGGTTCGTAGCTCGAGAGCAGGCCATCGAGGCGCAGCGCTTCGGCGTAGAGTTCTTCGAGTGCGCGCGCGGCGGCCTGCCGCTCGAGGCCCTCGATCGCGATTTCGAAAACGCTGCCCATCGCATAGCGGCCATCGGAAACCATGGCGTCTTCGGACGGTCGGGTCGCGCATCCGCCAGCCAGCGCGAGCAGCACGGATGCTCCCATCGCGCGCGCGCTCAAGGGCTCGGCGCTCCGTCGAGTGAACCCGGCGGCCGTGAATCCGGTGGCTGGCCATCGTAGTTTCGCTGCGACCCCGCGAAGACCGACCACAGCGAGACTGCAACGAGCACGGCGAGGCTGGCCTCGAGCAGCAAGAACCCCGCGATCTTCGCATAGGCGAAGTGCGGACTCGCGAAGCGAACCAGCCACCCAGCGCTCTCGTCGAGAAGCGCCGAGAGAAACGGGACGACAATCAGCCAGGCCTTCGTGCCGTTGCGAAGCGGAACGAAGAGCATCAGGTGCGTCAGGACGAGGAGCAGCATTCCCATTGCGAAGAGATGGAAGTGCGAAACCTCGAGCAACCCCTGATAGCTGCGCGGCGAGAGAAAGCGCTCGTCGGATCCGAGGTAGTAGTCGATCACCGAGTTCGCGCTGAGGCTCATCTTGCTGAAGTAGAGCAATGCGTTGGTGAGCCATAGCCCGATCACGTAGAGGGCGTAGAGCGAAACGATGGTCTGGAGTAGGCGATTGCGCGTCCACTCGCCCGTGATCACGAAACGCACGCGCTAGTGCCCGCCCCGGAGCAGAACCTCGTAATACGCGAGCGCCCGTCGCACACCTTGGGCGGTGGCTCGGGCCGAAAGCGTCGCCCCCACCACGCCGTGAACGTCCCCGCCGACGCGTAGCGGCGCGTCGATCGACCGGTTGTCGAACTGCCGGTACCAGCGATCCGTTGGCTTGTAGTCGAGCGGTTCGTGAAACGCGAGCAAGCGCAGCGATCGGACCTGCCCGGCGGGAGTCAATACGACCATGAATGCCTCCGGAAGCGTGCGCACGTTGTGAACGTCGATCAGCGCGTAACCGATCACCTCGCCGTCCCGCATCCCGGTATAGATCTTCACGAGTTTGGAATCGAGTTCGCAATGGGCGAGCGACTGGATCCGTGTGACCTGATCCTCGTCGAGGACGAACATTTTGGACGCGACTTCTTCGGCATCGGGAAACGCCAGCTCGAGCGCTTCGCTCTGGGAAAAAAAGACCTTCCCCCGAGCGACGTCGCCGACCGAGACCGCGATCCCCACCAACAGCGCGATTTGCAGCGCAACGACTGCCGAGCGTCTAGAAGACAAAGCCGATCCCCAGGTTGAATTCGTCGGCCAGTCCGCCCGACTTCGCGACGCGGTTTCGATAATCGGCCTTGATCACGACTTGAGAAATCGGCTCGAAGGAGAAGCCGAGTGTATAGATCTCGATCTCCTTTGATGGGTCGGTCGCAAAGCCGTTTGGAACATCGCGTTGGGTGTCGTAGTACTCGTAGCGGAAGAACGGCTCGAAAGACATGTCGCTGTTCGGAAACAGCAGGGTCACGAGATCGTAGGCGATCTCGCCGTAGGCGCCGAGCATCTCGCCCGCGACCGCTTCGCCGGCGGAGAGTTGTCCCGTACCCCCACCCACTCCGGCCGGAGCCAGTGCTGCGGTCAGATCACCGCTGTCGCCAATCTCGGCCATCGTGAACAGCGATCGAAGGTGCAACCCGTAGTCTTCGTATTGAGCGTGAACCTCCCAGATCGTCGTGGGCGTATCGGGAATGTCGACCGTGTAGGAACCGAAGGCGCCCGACACGGCGACATTCTGGTCCTGGCCGGATTTTCCGTGGTAGACGGAGGCGCCGAGAATGAGTTGGTTGATCGGCGTCCAGTCGAGTCTTCCGACGAACGCGAGGTGGTCGGCGAGCGCTCGGTTTCCATCCTGGCGGCCGTCCCGCAGACCGCTGGAGTCGAACCCCTCGGCGTTGAAGCCGTTGATCACGAAGGCTTGATAGTCGACCTGTTCGTAGAAGGTTCCGAGTATTCCGACCCCGTTTTCCTTCCACGTCGAAGGGATGATCTGGCGTTCGACTTCGGGGCGATTCACGCCAAAGTAATACACGGGCTCGTGGATCTCGTTCACGAAGCCCATTGGCACGAGCACCAGTCCCGCGCGCAGGTTCGCCCAGTCGTAGAGCAAGAAGTCGAGGTAGGCGAACTCGACGTTGACGCTTCCTCCTTCGGAACTCTCGGTTGATTCGGTCGACGCGTGCTCGAATTCGATTTCGGAGTTGAACAAGATGTTGTCCGTGAACTTGTAACCCGTGTAGAGAACCAGGCGCTGCAGATCCGCGCGATTCTTGCCGCCATCTTTGTCCGAGACCAGGCGTCGGTAGTAGCCCTCGCCGTAGCCGCCGATCGAAAGGCCGCGAGCGATGTCGTAGATCTTGGAGGCGGCCGGGCCAAGGCCGAACTTGGACGAGAGCCGCGCATCCTCCGGCACCGCGAGTTCACGGCGGGTGCGGTCGAGCTCGTCGACCAGAACCGCGACCGTGCGTTCGAGTTCGGCAATCCGATCGTCTTGAGCCTTCGCGTCGCCTGTCGCGTCGGCGGAAGCGAATCCGGCGCCGCCGAATACCGCGATCAGAACCAGCCAACCGGCCGCGAACCGCAGCGTCCTCCCACTCAGCCGCGTCGGTCCCACTCCACTCCCCCACAGCAACGAATTCGATGCAATTGAAAATAACATTCAATTTCAATTAGAACATGCGCAAACTAGCCAGAGCGGGCGCCCGCTGTCAACAGGCGAAAACCACAAGCAAAATCAAACTATTACCTGGATGAAAAGACGGCCTTCGCGCGCAGCCCCGGCCGCTAGGCCCTTCGCTGCGGACCCGCGGGCCGATCGGAGCCGCCCCCACAGGCGCGGCAGTGGCCGTAGAGTTCATGTCGGTGGCGCAGAACGCGGAACTGGTAGCGGTCGGCGATCTCGAGCTGGGTCTTCTCGATCATCGCGCACTCGAATTCGATGATCTTTCCGCAGCGCAGGCAGACCAGGTGGTCATGGTGTTCGTGCGCGATCTCGTAGCGGGTCACGCCGTCTTCGAAATGCCGCTCGCTCGCCAACCCCGCATCGCACAAGAGCTTCATCGTGCGGTAGACGGTCGTGTAGCCGATGTTCGGATGCTCGAGCCGAACCCGGCTGTGAATCTCGTCGCTGGTGATGTGGCCGCTCGCTTCGAGAAACGCGCCGAGGATCGCCTCACGCTGTTTGGTGTGCTTGAGGTTGTGCTCCTCCAGGTACTGCGAAAGCGAGCGCTGCTCGACCTCGTGGGACATGGCGCCACAGTAATCGAGCGCGCAGGCTGATTCAACCAATTATGCGACGGACGCCGTCGGAGCGCGCGGCGCGGCGTTGGGGCGTCCGCGCGCAAACAGCGTCTAGAGCCGCGCGACCAGGGCTTCCGCGATTTCGGCGATTTCGTCGCTCGGGTCCTCGGCGAGCATTCGGATCTGCGAGCGCAGGCCGCCCGACGCCTTCAAGCCACCGGCCTCGGACGCGGCCTGTAGCGCCCTGAGGGCTTCGACCACGAGTTCGCGGTCACCGGAATCCAGGAACATCGCGAGCAGCGCGGGTGCTTGCGGGAAACCCGCGACTTCGCGGTAGCTCCGACACGCGTCAGCGAGTCCTTCCGTGCCATGCGCGGCTCGCATCGCGGCCTCGAGCTTATCGACTTCAGCGCCCCCCTTGGTCTTCGAGAAAAGCCCGTCGAGCTGTTTGATGTACTGCTTGGTGACAGATTCGGCCTTCGCCTTGGAAATTCCCTTCGGACGCTCTTCGCGCGCCGCCCCGCCGCCTTCCCGACGCCGTCGGTCGCGCTCGCTGAAGGAGAGCTTGTCTCCGTCGTTCCAGCTTCGATCGTCAGCCATCACGGCGTTTCCCTTCGCGAACCCACCTCGACGACGCGGAGATTCTCGCGCGCCGCCGAATTGTCGCAGTCGAGAGCGACCGCGCGGCGAAACGCGCCCTCGGCGTCGACTTCGCGGCCCGCATCCCAATAGGCGAGTCCAAGATGATTTTGCACCTCTGATGCTTCCGGCAGCAGCTCCGCGGCCTGCTCGAGCTGCGCGATCGCGCGCGAAGTCTCGCCGCGATCGAGCGCACCCGTCCCGCTCTGATACAGGCGCGCGGCCCGAAAACTCGAACATCCCAGCGCGATCGCGCAGAGTGCGAATCCGACCCGGAGCCCTACCCTCGAGAATCGAGACGACAGCCTGCAGAATCGAGACGACAGCCTGCAGAATCGAGACCACAGCCTGCAGAATCGAGACCACAGCCTGCAGAATCGAGACGACAGCCTGCAGAATCGAGACGACATGCTGCAGAATCGAGACGACAGCCTCGAGAATCGAGACGACAGCCTGCAGAATCGAGACGACAGCCAGCCCGGTTTAACCGCCCGGCGGTTACCGCGCAACCAGAGCGATCCCCGAAATCGGTGTCCGCTGGAACGCATCGGTCCCACAAGCAAAGCAGCCGTATCACCGCAGCTCGGATTCGCGCCTTCGGATCGTCGCTGCGCGGCGCTCAATCCGGTAACCGGATCCGAGCGACGATCGGCAGATGATCCGAGGCGCGCTGCGCGGCGCGGCTGTCGTAGGCCGCGATGTTGACGAGATCGACACCCCGGGTATAGATCCGGTCGAGCGCGAGTATGGGGCGCGCCGACGGAAACGACATCGGAAACTCGATTCCTGCCGTCATCCAGGGCTCGGCGTCGAGCGCGCGCGTTGCCGGGCAGCGCCTCCAGGCATTCATGTCCCCGAGCAAGACGGTCGGGCCGCGTGCGAGCTGCGGATGCGCGAGCAACGTGCGCACCTGTTTGTGACGGGTGCGATCCGCGAGCGCGAGATGCGTTGCGATCACCTCGAGCACACCGCTATCGAACGGAATTTGCGCCGCGACCGCGACGCGCTTTTCGAGGCGCGAGCAGGAGAGGTCGAGCATCGACACGCCGACAATCGGCCAGCGCGAGAGAATCGCGTTGCCGAGTTCTCCGCGATTGTGGACGCGCGTGGCCGCGAAAGTCACGTGCATCCCGAGGGCTTCGGCGAGCGCCTCGAGCGGATCGTCGCCGCGATGCGGGCGCATGACTTCTTGGAGCGCTAGGACATCGGCCGCCAGCTCGGAGATCACGAAGCCAGCCCGCGCGGGATCCGAGGCGCTCCGGCCGTTCAAGCCCGTCCAGCGGTGGACGTTGTAGGTCGCCACCGTGATTTCGCGCTGCATCGGGCGCGGCGAGCGCGCCGCTGAAGGGGCACGCAGCAGACACAGGTGCGGCGTATCGAGGTGCTGGGGTCCCGCAGCGGACTGGGCGCGCCTTGTCGCAAGCGTTGCGCCGCGCAGGAACTTCTTCTTGCCGGATCGTTCTCTCTTGACGCCCACAGCTGCCTCTCCGCGAGAGCGAGACGTCTCGCTCCTACGCTTCATCGGTCCTAGAAGCTCACAAGTGAACCCGACGCACGCGCGTCGGCCGAAATTCGACGGAATCGCGGCAGAGCATAGCCGCTCGCGAAGTGTAGTGAATTCGCCACCCGCGGGAATAAGCTCGGCGCCCGAGAAGGCGGGCAGCGCCCCGGCTCAGGAATCGTGGATGAAACTTCCGTGTTCGTTCAGCCAATCGCCGAACCCGCTGAAGGTCTCCGGCGTATAGTGTCCTTCCAAAAGCGTGATTTCGTCACCGATGTAGGTTGCGATCTCCGTTCCGGTCAGCACGAGATCCGGCGCGCCTGCCTTCGAATACGTGACCTTCCATCTCGTGAAGACCCGGCCGCGCTCTTCTCGCGGCCCGTCGAAGTACTCGACCCGGCGCGAATCGAACTTCCGGTCGAACGACTCGGCGTCTGCTTGACATTGCTTCACGACGGCATCGCGACCCGTCACCTCCAGATCGGCGCCGTAATAGGAGCGATACGTGGCACTCTGGGCGAAATACGGCGCGAGTCGCGACCAATTGCCATCCGCGTAGGATTGTTCTAGAGCCGCCGTGTACTTGTTGAAGCGTTCGGTCATACCCATGGTCGAATCTCCTCCCGACTGTCGATCATCCTACTCCCCGCGCGCTGCCGCGAACAGGTCTTTCCGTCGGCGCGGTGCTCGGCAGACTTGAATCCGTCGAGCTTGAAGGGTTTTGGGGTCATTGAACCGCACCCGGCGCCATCGAACCGCGCCCAGGACCGACGCCGCTAGACTCCTCGGGCCGCGGATCCTCGCGAACTCGCGGAGCCGGGAGGGGAGCAGTGATCAAGCACGCCAACGCGCAATATCCGATCCAGCCTTTCGTCGCGAAGCGCTGGAGCCCCTATGCGTTCGCAAACCGCGACGTATCGGAAGCGGATCTGCGCTCGCTGTTCGAGGCCGCGCGCTGGGCCGCGTCGTCCTTCAACGAGCAGCCATGGAGTTACATCGTGGCCACGCGCGCGCAGGCGGCCGAGTTCGAGCGCCTGCTCTCGTGTCTGGTGGACGCGAATCAGAGCTGGGCGAAAGCCGCGCCGGTTCTCGCGCTCGGCGTCGCGACGCTGCACTTCAAGCGAAATGGCAAGGCCAATCGCGTCGCCATTCACGATCTCGGCCTGGCTACGGGAAACCTCGTCGCCGAGGCGACGGCGCGCGGTTTGTGGGTCCACCAGATGGGCGGCATTCGCCCGGATTGCGCGCGTGAACTCTACGGGATTCCAGCGGGATCCGAAGCGGTCACAGGGATTGCGATCGGTTACGCGGGCGATCTCGCGTCGTCTTCCGAGGAGATCCGAGAGCGCGACGTCGCGCCGAGAGAGCGAAAATCGCAGCGGGAGTTCGTATTCGGATCCGCCTGGAAAAACCCGTTCTAGGCGAGCGCCGCGGGAGCCACGCGAGCGTCAGTCGGCGATCAACAGCGCGAGACCACAATCCGGGCACTCGCTCTGCGCGGCCGAAACCGGCTGGCCGCAAGCCGGACATGCGTCTGCACTGATTTCGGATCCGCCGAAGTCTTTGGGAATATCGGGGATCTGCCACTCGGTGTGGGCGAGGTCGATCTGGGCCGCGGCCTCTGCGTGCTCGGCGAGCACGAACACCCCAAAGGGAAGGTTCGCAGCCGGCTTGCGCCGATTGTCGTCGTCGGCGTCGCCCAACGCCGCCTGAATCCGATGCGGAATGCCAGCCGCCTCGAGCTGTTCCGACAGGCTCTTCGCCCAACCCACCGACGCGGCCCGCACGCAGACGAGCTCGGATGCGGGCGGCAATTCCCGGACAGCGCGCGGCGCGGGGCGCTCGGCCTCCAGCACGAGGGGCACATCGCAGTGGATACAGACCGACGCGGCGTGCACGTATTCTTCACCGCACTCGGGACAGACCTTCGGGGGCATCAACATCGGCAGACCTCCGACGGGAGTATATGGGGATCGCAGCCGCGAATGAAGGGTTGCACTCCAACGGGTCGGTCTGCGACGCTTCGGCGTTCGATGCGCGCCCTCACGTACGATGGAAAGTCCGCGGTCGTCTCCGACGTTCCGAAACCGGAACTCGCAGCGGATTCGGCGCTCGTGCGCGTGACCGTCGCGGGCGTGTGCAAGACCGATCTCCAGCTCGTCAAGGGCTACATGGCGTTTCGCGGGATCCTCGGCCACGAGTTCGTCGGCGTCGTCGAAGAAGGACCCGAGGAGTGGCGCGGCCAGCGAGTGGTGGGCGAAATCAATTTCGCTTGCCAGAGCTGCCCCATCTGCTACGAGGGCCTTCAGCGCCACTGCCCTTCGCGTCGCGTAATGGGGATCGTCGACGCTGACGGGAGTTTCGCAGAGTACGTGAACGTGCCGATCTCGAACCTCCACACCGTTCCGGCGAGCGTCTCCGATGACGTCGCAGTCTTCGCGGAACCGCTCGCCGCCGCCTACGAGGTACTCGAGCAGGTACACGTCATGCCCAACCAGGAATGCCTGGTACTCGGCGACGGCAAACTTGGACTGCTCGTCGCGCAGGTTCTGCGCCAGGCGGGCGCGCAGGTTCTGGTCGTGGGCCACCACGAGAAGAATCTCGACATCCTGGCGCGGCGCGACATTCGCAGCGTGCTGGAGCGGGACTGGAACCCCGGTGTCTACTCGCTGGTCGTCGACGCCACGGGTTCGATCGAAGGGCTGCGAAGAGCACTGTCAGCCACCCGACCGCGCGGCACCATCGTGCTCAAGAGCACGACTGCCACCAAGGCCCGCCTCGACCTCTCGGCGCTAGTCGTCAACGAGATCCGCGTCGTCGGATCCCGCTGCGGCCCATTTCCGCCGGCGCTGCGCGCCCTCGAAACCGGGAGTGTCGACGTCACGTCGCTGATCTCGGATCGCGTTTCGCTCGCGAAATGCGACGAGGCGCTGCGGCGGGCGGGCAAGCCCGGCCAACTCAAGGTACTGATCGAGGCGGATTGAACTCGACCGCTTGCGTGCTCGGCGCTGGAGTGTTCGCGCATGGGGCTGCGCGGCGCGCGCTCGACCGCCGCTAGCAGCTCGAACCCGGAACGGGTTCGAGCTGCGCCGCAAGGGAAGCGAAGCTTCCCCCGCTAGTCGTCGATCAGGTCCTCTAAGATTCGCTTCAGCCGCGTTTCGATACGCCGTAGATGGATCGTCTTGCCGCCGTGCACGCTCACGAGCCCGGGCTTGGCGCCCTTCGGCTTGCGAACGTTCGCGATCGGCACCACGTGGACATCCGCGCGCGTCGCGTTTTTCGATTTCGAGAAGTGCACCGCGAGCTCACAGGCGTCCAGCAGCGCCTCCGAGGGCGGGTCGCTGCGGCCGTCGGTGCGCAGGATGACGTGACTTCCCGGCGCTCCGTCGAGGTGGAAGAAGAGATCACGACCTCGCGCCAACCGCAGCGACAGATGGTCGTTTCCCTCGGCGCTGCGCCCTACCCAGATCTCGAAACCCCCGGCGGTGCGGTAGCGGCGCGGCATCAAGCGATTGGGAACCGTGTGTTTTCCGAGCTTCCGCTCCGGCGCCGCGCTCGTCGACGAACGCCGTGCAGGAACCGTCGGAGAGTATTTCTCGATCAGCTTCCGGATCGCGGGCTGCTCGGCAAACTGCTCGAGAACCGACTGGCTCGCGTGGGCATCCGCATCGAGCGAGCGAAATCGATCGATCGACGCCTGGATTTCCGCCCTCGACGACTGCACTTCGGCGTGGCGTGCGCCCGCCTTGGCGAGACTTCTAAGCGCCTTGCGGTAGCGCTTGAACAGATGCTCGAGGTTCTGTGCGGGCGTGAGCTTCGGGTCGAGTGCGATCGCGACGGATTCGCCGCTCTCGAAATCGCGCGCGACGACCTCCCGATCCCCTCGCTTCACCTCGGAGAGCACGCTCTTGAGCAGCTCGCCGTCGCGTTCGAGCCGGCTCGCCATTTTCGCTTCGTCGAGGCTCTCTTCGAGTTTTGCGAGTTTGCGCTCGAGCGACTTCGCTTCTTTCTCGAGCGCGCGCTCGATCCTTCGGCGCAGGTCGTCGACTTCGCGGCCCTGCTCGAGCTCCGCGTAAAGGATCTCGACGGCGAACAGAAAGCGCTCGTCGGATTCGTCCGCGAACCGATCCTCGTCGCGATCGAGGGGCCGGGGCGGCGGCGAACGCCACGCATCTCCGAGCATCAACTCCGGGCGGGTCTCGTTCAGCGGGCGCAGGGCCGCCGCGATCGATCCATCCGCGCCGAGCAGGTAGAGATTGCTGCGGGCGCCGAAGACCGCGAGCAGGAGATCGAAGTCGCCTTCAACGGCGCGCAGGCGAATCGCGAACTGTCGGTCGTCGGCGATCACACGGACGCCGCCGACCCTCGCGCCGTTCGCGTGCGAGCGCAGATATTGGGCGAACGCGGGCAGGGGCGACGCGGAGCGGGGCGCCAGCTCCAAGCGCGAAACCCGCGCGCAGCGCGGCCGACACGACAGGCGCAAATGGCAGCGAGCCGGCTGCGCGCCGCCATACGTGGTCAAGACGACGCTCATCGCGTCCGGCTGCGCGATGCCATACGTGGTCAAGACGACGCTCATCGCATCCGGCTGCGCGATGCCCTGGATCTGATGGCCGGAAATCAGCGCGTCCAGCACGCGCGCTGCGCGGCGAAGCTCAGTCAGGCTCAGCATCGCTACTTCTGGCAGTGCGAGCAGTAATGCGTGCCGCGCTGTCCGACGACGATCCGGCGAATCGCGCGACCGCACTGCTCGCACGGCTCACCCGTGCGCGCGTAGACCCAGCGTTCGAATTGATAACCGCCATCGCTCCCATCCGGTGTCACATAGTCGCGAATGCTCGCGCCGCCGGTTTCGATCGAGCGTGCGAGCACCTGGCGTATCGTCCGGGCGAGGGATTCGCACTCGCGCCGGGTCACTCGGCTCGCCGACCGCGTCGGCCGGATCCCGGCCAAGAAGAGTGCCTCGTCGGCGTAGATATTGCCCATGCCGGCGAGCACGCTCTGGTCGAGCAGCAGGTTCTTGATCGCCGTCTTCCGCTTGCGGCTCGCCGCAAATAAAATTTCCCCGTCGATCTCGAGCGCGTCGATGCCGAGCCGATCGAGCCTGGGATGCAGCTCGCCCGAGCCGAGCAGCATCAGCTTGCCGAATTTCCGAACGTCGCGGAGCAAGACCTCGGGGCCAGCGTCGTCGAAACAGATGCGCAAATGGGTATGCGCATCGGGCCGGAATCGCGCCTGCGCGCGCGCTGAGAGCGCGGCGCGCGCGCGGCTCGACAGCAGTCGCGGACTCGCGGCGGTTTCCGAGAAGAGCTGCCCGGTCATCCCGAGGTGCACGACGAAGCGGCCGCCGTCATCGAGTTGCGCGACCAGGTACTTGCCGCGCCGGCTGAGCGCTCGAACCGTCCGCCCGCAGAGCAAATCGCGCAGCCGGGCCGGAGGCGTGATGAAGAGGTAGCTCGGCTCGCTGGTGTGGACGGCGTGGATGCGCCGGCCGACCAGCAGCGGCTCGATCCGCCGGCGCGTGACCTCGACTTCGGGAAGCTCGGGCACTGCGATTCCTCTGCGGCGTGGGGCCAAACACCCGCGATCCATCCAGTCTCACCCAGCGGCCGCCGCGCCCGAATCCCGTGCCGGCTGGCGCTCCGCTCGGCGCAAATTGCCTAGCAGCTCGAACCCGGAACGGGTTCGAGGTGCGCCGCAAGGGAAGCGAAGCTTCCCCAGCTAGCAGCTCGAACCCGTTCCGGGTTCGAGGTGCGCCGCAAGGGAAGCGAAGCTTCCCCCGCTAGTGGATCACTTTAGCGGCACCCGCGAGCGGACGATGGGGGATGGGGAAAGTTGCTGGGAAAAGACGGGCCGGCATGCGAGCCCGCCAGGGGAGTGAGGATCGTGAAAGAATCCGACCAACATCGGAATTCGATTTTTTCCCAGCGGCTCGATCGCACGACGTTCATCGCGTATCTCCTCGGCGCCGTCGTACCGCTGATCGCGCTCACGTTCGTCGTGCAGCAATACGTGATCCCGACGATTCCAAACAACGCCCAAGCGCTTGGAATGATCGGCCTCGTAGTCTCGACCGCGATCCTGTCGTTCCTGTCGTTTCTGGTATTGCGAAGAACCACCCACTCGACGTTGGCGCGGATCGACCGCGACAACCGCCGCCTATCGGCGCTGCTCGGCACCTCCACGACGCTGACCGCCTCCGAGCACACGTCCGAGATTGCGGCGACCTCGGTTGCCTGCGCGGCGGAGATCGCGGGAGCACAGGCCGCCTACCTGCTGGTGCGCGGCAAGGATCCCGAGGCGCCCGCGGAACTCTTCGAGTCTGCGGGCAGCGACACCGAGAAACTCTTTCGATCGATCGGAGACCAACTGACGGAACTCGCAGAGCTCGCGATGAGCAGCGGGCGGCCCGCGCTCAAGAACGCAAGCGCCACGAGCGGGAGCATTCTCGTCCTGCCGCTGACGGGAGAATCGGCGTGGCTCGGAGCGCTCGCGGTCGTTCACCCGAAAGGCGCCAGCGCATTCGAGCGCTCCCAGGTCGATGCGCTCACCACGCTCGCAGGCCTGACCTCGGTCGCAATGCGCAACGCCGATCTGCGCGACGCGCAACGAAACTTCTTCTCGCACATGACGGAAATCCTGGTGACCGCGCTCGACGCGCACCTCGATTACCACAACGGACACGGCAATCGGGTCGCCCAGTACGCGAATCGCATCGGCCGGGCCATGAAACTCGACGAGAAGCGGTTGCAGAATCTCCACTTTGCGTCGCTGCTCCACGACGTCGGCATGCTCAAGATTGACCGGAACGCCCACAAGAACGAAAAGGCGTGCGCGAAGCACGCCGAACTCGGCTACCGGATGCTCGCGCGCATTCGCCTCTGGGAAGGTGTCGCCCCAATCGTGCACACCCACCACGAGTGGTACGACGGAAACGGCTATCCACAGGGTCTCGCGGGAAACAACATCGCGCTCGAGTCGCGGATCATCACGGTCTGCGACGCGTTCGATTCGATGACCAGCAACACGAGCTACAAAGTCGCGCTGCCGCTCGAGGCAGCTGTCGAGGAACTTCGAAACGGCATGGGGACGCAATTCGATCCCGCGATCGCCCAGACGTTTCTCGATCTGATCGCACAGGGCGTGATCACCAGCCAGTAGACCGCAGAGCCCGCTCGGCCGCGAACTCCGTTTGAGCCCGCTCGGCCGCGAACTCCATGTGAGCCCGCTCGGCCGCGATCTCCGTTTGAGCCCGTTCGGCCGCGAACTCCATGTGAGCAACCGCGAAGAT
>CAZBSV010000131.1:0-9122 GCA_964494795.1 uncultured Spirochaetales bacterium
CCAGGTCACGATTGATCCGAGGCCAGGTCACGATTGATCCGAGGCAAAACCACGATTGATCCGAGGCCAGGTCACGATTGATCCGAGGCCAAACCACGATCGAGCCGAGCTCAAACCACGATTGATCCGAGGCCAAACCACGATCGAGCCGAGTCCAAACCACGCTCGCTGCGCTAGGTTGCGTGCCGTGAGGAAACGACTGCTCGAGCAGCGGTGGGTCTGGCTCGTCGCAGCGGGCGTCAGCGCCGTCGCGTTCCTCTGGACGTTCCTCGAGATCCAGCTGCCGCCGGGCGACTGGGATCGCCGCCCGCGCGGGTCCGCCGAGGACATTGCGCGGCTGAGCGAGCGTCGCGATCTGAACGTGCTGTTCATCCTGGTCGACACGCTGCGCGCCGAACGCCTCGGCAGCTACGGCTACGCGCGCGACACCAGCCCGGTTCTCGACCGACTGGCGCACTCCGGAGTGCGCTTCGCGCGCCATCTCGCGCAGTCGTCGTGGACCAAGTCTTCGATGGCTTCGCTCTGGACCGGGCGATACCCCGTCGGCACCGGCGTCACGCGCTTCGACGACGTGATTCCCGACGCTGCGCGGATGGCGGCGGAGCTGCTGCGCGAGGCGGGTTTTCAAACCGTTGGGCTCTATCGCAACGGCTGGGTCGCGCCGACCTTCGGCTTCGACCAGGGTTTCGACGTCTACCAGCGCCCCGTCCCGGAACCCCTGCCGCCGCAGGTTCGGCGCGAGAACCCAACTCTCAGCGACAAAGGTACCGACGAAGGTTTGATCGAGGCCGCCGTGGAGTTCGTGCGCGTGAACGGTCAGCAGCGCTGGTTCCTGTATCTGCATTTGATGGACCTACACGAGTACATCTACGACGAAGCATCCGCGCAGTTCGGCACCAGCTACTCGGACATCTACGACAACTCCATCCGCTGGACGGACGGCTCGATCGCGATCCTCCTCGAAGCCCTCGCCGGGCTGGGCGTACTCGAGAACACGATCATCGCCGTCGCTTCGGACCACGGCGAGGCCTTCCTCGAGCGGGGTTTCGAGGGGCACGCACGCCAGGTCTACCGCGAGACGACGGAGATCCCGTTCCTGCTCTCGTTTCCGTTCCGCCTCGAGCCCGGCGTCGTCGTGGATACACGCACGGGAAACGTCGACATCTGGCCGACGATTTTCGAGCTGCTGGGAATCGAGCCGCCACCGGGAATCGACGGTCGCTCTCGGCTCTCGGACATCGTGTCGAGCGCGTCGGGACAAGGCTCCGACGCTCAGAGTCGGAGCGCGATCGCCGATCTCGAACAGAGTCAGATCGCGATCGCCGACCTCGACCAGAACTGGGCGCGGCGGGGAAGCGAACCCCTGCCCACGATTGCCGTCGTAGACGGCGCGTTCCGCTACGTGCGCGTGGAGCTGGACGGGGGTCGCCGCAGCGAGGAACTCTTCGACGCGAGGGACGATCCGCGCGAGCTTCGCGATCGGGCCGCCGAGCAGCCGGAGACGTTCGAACGGTTGCGAGCCGCGGCGGACGAATACTACGAAACGACACCCGCGTGGGGCGAGGCACCGACGCGAGAGATCAGCGAACTCGAACTCAACCTGCTGCGCGCTTTGGGCTACCAGACCCGCTGACGACCCGCCGACACACGAGTGCGATTGCGAGACTGCAGCTTCAGAAGTTGAAGACCACGGTGAAACCGTAGGTGCGCGGGTCGCCGACGAAGTAGATGGTCGTGTTGTTGAAGGTGCTGCCATCGAACGCGAAGGTCTTGTAGGCCTTGTCGTCGAGGTTGCGCACCCAGCCCGCGACTTCGATCAGACTATCGGGCGTCTTGTAGGAGAGTCTGAAATTGTGCAACCAGAAGGCGGGCTGAGCGATCGTGTCCTCCGGGAGGAACTGGACGTTTTGAACGTTCGGAATCCCGCGGCCCTGCGTCGCGTCGTAGTAGGACGTATCGGTCCAGACTCCGTCGTAGCGCGCGGTGACGGAGCCCCAGCGCCCGATCTCGAGCGTCTGTTCGGCGGTGAGACTGAGCTTGAAACGCGGAGAGTTGAGCAGCCGATTGCCGGTGTTCTGGATTTCGCGGTTGACGGTGATTCGTTGGTTGCCCAATAGAACCCGCTCCTGCTGCAGCTGCACGAAGTCGAGGAACTGGCTCTCCAGCCAACCGAAGCGGGCGTTGATGAACGAGCCCTCCCACGGCCGGCCCACGGCTTCGACCTCGGCGCCGTACACCTCGGCGTCGTCTGCATTGAGGATCACGAACTCGGGCTGGCCGCCCTCGAACTGCTGCGCGGTGAAGATTTGGTAATCCGCGTAGGAGTAATAGAAAAACGAGAAGTCGAGGTTCAAGCGGTCGTCGAACCAGCTGCCGCGAATGCCGGTTTCGAAAGAATCGACCTGCTCGGGATCCGCGGTCGAGACGTTTGCGAACGGAACACCGGTGAAGAAATCGTCCGACAACGCGCTGGTGGCATTGTACGTTCCCGGCTTCCAACCGCGCGTGTACTTCCAGAAGACGTGGGTGTCCTCGCGAAAGCGGTAGGTAAGACGGACGGTGCCCGTCGGGGCGTTCCAGCTATCGCTCAGTTTCTCGAGGAATGGATCCGTGATCAATTCGTAGGTGAGAGCGAAGTCGAGCTTCTTCTGCTCCCAGTTGTAGCGGAAGCCTCCGTCGAGCGTGAAGTCTTCCCAGAAGTCGAAGGACAGATTCGCGTAGCCCGCCGCGCTCCAGAGTTCCTGGGTGTAGTCGCGTTTGCCGACACCGCGGTCGGCGTTCTTGCCCAGGTCGTTGGTGACCATGACATCGAGCTCTTCGTGCAACATCCAGCCACCGATGTCCCACCGCAGCAGCTGCTCGTCATCGAACGAACCTTGCAGCCGGAGATCCTGCGTGACCTGCCAGCCATCATCGACGGTCTGAATGTGGAACAAGGTCTGGGGTGAGAAGTCGAGATCGAGGTCGATGAAGCGGTCGTAGGTGTCGTAGCCGCTGACCGAGCTGATCTGCAATTCCCCGGGCAGATCGAGCTTGCCATTGAGGGCGAGCCCCCAGGTGTCGTTCTTCGTCTTCCCGGCATCCTTGTCGCACTGCACGCCGGGCACCAGCGGATTGACGTCCTGATCGCTGTCGCAGATGTTGAAGTCGCCCGCCCACGGATCGGAGTCGAGTTCCTGGGCGAGTTCCTTCGCCACGATGAACTTCGCGCGGTTGAGCAACGCTTGATTCGCCGCCTGCTGTGGCCCCGCCTGCTCGCAGGTTCCCGCCGGAAAACCGGGAACACCCTTCAGGCACGGCGCCAACTGCTCTAGACGCGTCTGGACCTCCGGCGCGCGATACGTCTCGATACCGGTTCCCTGGGTTCCGCCCAAGACATTCACGATGCGCGAGCCGTTCGGAAACAGGCGCGATCCCGGGTAGCAGTTGGCGATGTCGCCGTTCAAGCAGGAGAAGCCGCTCGTACCGTAGGCCTGGCCGAGGCGGCTGTACTCGTCGCGGCGCGAGCCGTGTGCGCTGAGCAGCCAGCTCATCTCCGGCGTGGGCTCGAATGCCAGCGTGCCGCGCGCAGCCCAGTTGTCGATGTTGTTGATCCTGGACGGGAGACCCGTCGGAATGGCGGAGATCCCCATCAGGGCGCCGCCCGGAGCCACGGGCTCGCTGCAGATCGACCAGGGGGGATCGCTGATCGTCAGGCCCAGTGCGTTGCGCACGGGCGTCGCCGGGACCGCTACCCGATCGCCGAACGCGGGGGCTTCGCCGCAGCGGTTTTTCATGGTGCCGTCCCGCTCGGAGAAACGAAATGCGAAGCGACCCGATAATGTGTCCACAAAGATGGGCGTCTCGATGGCCCCCTCGAAGTCGCGAGAGTCGAAGTTGCCCAGCTCGGAGCGCAGAAAGGCATTGAAATCACCCGTCGGCTTGCGCGAGTAGATCTTGATCGCGCCGGCCGACGCATTGCGCGCGAGGCCACTACCCTGCGGTCCGCGCAGCACGTTGATGGCCTCGACATCGAAGATCGGCGAGAGCTGGAGCGCCGGGGCATTGATCGCCACATCGTCCCGATAGATGGCGACGGCACCGGTGGAGTTGGGGTTAAAGTCATTGAGCCCGACACCACGGATGAAGAAGGTTGGCGTCGTCGCGCCGGACGTTACGATCTCTAGATTGGGGGTGTAGATGTCGAGGTCCGCGATGTCCTGTACACCGAGTGCTGTAAGATCCTCGCCGCTGAAGCCGACCACGGAGTCGGCGGTTTCGAAATCGCGCGTCGCCTCCGATTCCGTTCCCAGCACGTGGATCTCTTCGAGATCTGGGTCGAAGTCCGGGTCGTAATCCGGATCAGCAGGAGGCCCCCGTTCGGCAGTGAGATCCGACTCGGCAGGAGGCTCCGACGGAGCCGCTTGCTCCGGCGCGTCTGCTTCAGCGGCTTGCTCTAGTTCGTCTGCTGCAGCCGATTGCTCCAGTTCGTCTTCTCGAGCCGCTTGCTCCAGTTCCGCTGCGCGCGCCAACCCTGCGGCGAGAATCGTGAACGCGAAAAGGAGCCCGAGGAGAAACGCGAACCCGCTGTGTCGGTCGTTGCGCTTGGCCTGGGGCGGCCTTGCCCCCCCCTCCGTGAACGGGGTCTCCATCCCATCCTGATGGTTACGATTACGCTTGTGGTGATCGCGATTCACGGGTGGCCGTTCAACCTCTGTCCATCCAGTTGAGCCAGCGGATCCAGCCGAGCCAGCGGAGCCAGTTGAGCCAGTTGAGCCAGCGGAGCCAGCCGAGCCAGCGGATCCAGCCGAGCCAGCGGATCCAGCCGAGCCAGCGGATCCAGTTGAGCCAGCCGAGCCAGCCGCAGTCGGAGAAACTGAATCTCTCACTCTGGAAGAAGGCATATCGAGCCGCCAGGTGTGATAGTACTATCAAGCCGTGCGAAAAAGAACAAAAGTTTTCCGGATCGTCGGTGCGGTCGTAGTCTTCGGGGCGCTGTTCCCGATCACTTCCCGTGCGTCCAGTGACACCGCTTCCGAAGAGCACACCGAGCAGGCAGGAGAGGAACAGTGGGTGCCGTCGCTGGCGATCACCGGCGGAGTCAGCATCCAGGAGCAACAGGGGTTCGCAGATTCTGTCGTGGTGGACATGAATTCCATTTCCATGCCGCTTGGAGGCTTCGTCGACGGAAATGACTACGCGGTATCTCCGTTCGTCGGCGGTTCCCTGGAATTGATGACACCGGCGCTCCCGATTCCGATGAGACCCAGACTCTTCGTCAACGGCGAAATCCTGCCCACGTTTGCGTCCGATCGCGACCTCGCGGTAGAGGGGGATCCCAGCTGCGTCCGCGGCCCGGAACCCGATGCACCGTGCGCGAGAGCTCCGGGCGGATTGAGCGGGGGGGCCTTCGACGCGGATTCCGCCAACGGACAGGGCACCAGCGTGATCGCGCAGGTCGACACCCTGGTCTTTGGCGCAAACCTCGGGGCGGCTTTTCCGGTCCAATACGAATCGCGCCAACTCCGAATCAAGCCCTCCGTCGGGTGGATCAACTACGAGGTCGAAGCCGACGCTTTGGTGGTGGCTGCGGGCTGCGGAAATCCGAATCTGATCCCGCCGTCGACCCTGTGTACGGACTTCCTGCGCGAAACAACGCTCGTGGCGAGTGACTCCAAGCGATTCAACGGAATCGGACCGGGACTCGACGTCGAGTTGGACACCGGTAGATTCGGTCCGATCGGCTCTTCGATTTTCGCGGGTGGGCGCGCTTACGCGATCTTGGGTAATCGGAAGATCTCATTCGCCACCAGCGAGACTTTCGACGATCTACTTGGGATGGATACAGCCACCGGGCGGTTCGAGGTAGAGGTCGAGCCATGGATCTTCCGAGCGCACGTGGGCATCCGCTTCCAGTGGCTCGGAATCCAGAACTGAGCCGCACCGCGATTCAGCGCGGCGCGATGCGGTCGTCCAGGTCACCGATCGCGTAACTCGGGTCGATCCGGCACGGTCCGGGTACACCGGCAACGCCCTCCAAGAACTGACAGGTACCCTGGATGACCGCGCTGCTCGGCTGTGGCCCGCCGGCCACCCAGCCTCGCAGCGCTTCCCAGCCCGCCACGACCTCGGCGTCCGTAAATCCGCAGTGACTCGGGACGCTCTCGACCACGATCGCGCTGGTGAGATTCGACGCGGGGACGACGTCCGCATACGCGCTCTCATTTTCGACGATCACGAGACCGTCCAGGTTGGTGTGAAGTGAGACGATCTTCACATCCCCGACGTTCCCGTTCGGGGTGAAGTTCTTGCCGAGGCGAACCGCACCGCCCGGGCTGGCGGCGACGCGCTCGATGCTCGCATCGACCGACGGGACGTTGTAGCTGACACCGATGTTGCCCACGCCCTGCTTGCCGTCGAGCTTCGCCTCGTTCCAGATCAAATCGGAGAGGCCGAAGAGCGCAAACCCGAGGTCGGTCAGGATGAACGAGCCGGGGAGCGTCGTCACCGTCAGGAACGTCAGCAGGTTGTCGACCTGCTGTGGCGTGCGAAACGCGGGCGAAGTCAGGATCCCCATGCAGGCGTTGGCCTTGCTGGCCATGATCAACTGGTTGTTCGCCGGAGACGTCAGCGGGGGAATTGCGTAGCTCGGAAAGCCCGGCGCCGGAAGGCCGGTCGGGCCGCCGGGGATGAACGCAGACGGCGTATTCGCGCAGACGGCGTCGTACGTCAACCGAATGTCGAGCGCTGCATCCCAGTTGCGGCTCCCCGCCAACGCGCCGCAGATCGGATACGCGCCGACGACGTTGCCGAGGTTCGCCTTCTCGATGAGCTGGGCGGTGACGATGCCACCGAGCGATGCGCCGTTCAGGAACACCTGGTTGGGCGTGCCGAAGTTCGCCTTGAAGACGTTGACCATGTTCTGCATGTCGTTCCTGGTCTTGAAGAGCGCCCAACCGAACTGTTGGTAGCTCGAGGCCGCCACCGCGTAACCTTCGGAAAGCTGGAGCGAAGCGAGGGGGCCGAGGTCTGAAACGGGCCCGATCGGCGCGAGGCTGAAACCGTGGCTCCAGATCACGAGGTCGCCGTTCCATTCGTCTGGAACGACGATGCGAAAAAAGGCCCCACCATCGGTGTTGCCCGTCATTTCGGTAACGGCGTGCGCGCCGCTGGCAAACAGCGCGACAAGTACCGCCAGGAACAGGGATACGCTCGTGATCCGCTTCATCGAATTCCTCCCGCTGGGTGGGCACCCGAACGTCCGAAGCGCGCGATCTTCCTGAAGCTTGCCTGGTCTACGCCGGCGCTGGGCTCCTCAGTGCTCGTTGGCCTGATCGATTCAGGTCGACGCTCATTCTATTCCCAACCCGCTAGAAAAATCACGGAAAAACTGACTCGCCTTCGAGGCGCCAGAGGCCCGTCTCGTCGCGGACGATCTCTCGCGGCCAGGCGAGCTCGCGCGCGCGCGCGCGCGCGAAGGAGGCGCGCTCGAGCAGGATGTTGCGCTCGTAGAAGGACAGCAGATCGATCCAGACCTGCGGATCGTCGGGGGTGAGTTCGGCGGCGCGCTCGAGCTGCTCGAAGGCCTGCTCGTCGCTGGTCATCATCAGCAGCAGGCGCCCGTAATTCGAGCGCGGAACCGCATCCTCCGGGTCGGCGTCGACGGCTGCCGCAAAAAGTGCCAATGCCGGCTCGATTTCACCGCGTCTCCACGCCTCGAGGGCGCGCGCGTCGAGCGAACGCGAGGAATCCGTGTGCGAACCCAGCGGGCTCGCTCGCGGCGCCGGCTGCGGGAGCACGCGTTGCGGAAGATCTTCGATTGCAATCTCTTGTTTCGAAATCGTCCAAACTTGGGGTTTCCCCTCGGCGTCGGCGAGCAGGCGCTCGGTGGTTTCCCCGAGTTCTAGCGGCACATTACCCGCAGGCGGTGGCCGATCTCGCAGCTGCCAGAACAGCGCGACTCCGACGACCAGCAGCGGCAGAACGAGGAAGAGCACTCGCCGCTTCACGACCGCTCCTCGCGCGGGCGCCGGCGCGCGGCGAGCGCAAACACGCTCGCTGCACCCAGCGCGAGCAGCACCCGACCGCCAGGCTCGGGAACGAATCCCAGATCGATCGGACCGTCGAGGCCCCCGCTGCCACTCGCAACGAATACGTCGACGAACGCGCCGTCGGCGCCGTCGTAGCGCCGGATCGAGTCGTCGTCGTAACTCGTCACGAAAAGGTCGCCGTCCGGTCCGAAAGCGAGCGCAGTCGGACCCGCGAGCTCACCGGAACCGCTCGTCACCAGGATCCGAACGAACGCCCCCGTGGTCGCGTCGAACTCGAGCACCTCGCTCGGAAAACGCGATACCACGTAGAGTGCTCCGCGGCGAATCGCGAGCCCCCACGGGTCGAGGGCGCCTCCGCCGTTTCCCGTGGCGTCGACGAATACGCCGATGAACGCGCCACTGCCACCAGCGTACTCGAGAATCTCTCCCGTGAAGCCGCTGGCGACGAACAGGTTTCCGTTCGGACCGAAATCGAGACCACGCGGGTTGCTCAGACCGCCCGAGCCACCGCTCACGAAGAAACCGAGCGGGTCTCCCGTGGCGCCGTCGAAGCGAAAGATTCCGTGCGATGACGGACACGATACGTAGATGTTTCCGTCGGCGCCGACGACCTGGTCGAACGGTGCCCCGAGCGACGTCGGGCACGCGTCGAAGTAGCTGCCTACCGCAGCGCCGCCTGCACCATCGTATTCGACGACGTCGTTGTCGGAGAGGCTACCGACGAGCAGGTTCCCCGACGGCATCAGCGTCATGCCGCTATCCGAGGGCGCCGAGAGCCCGCGCGCAATCGTTCCGGTCGGATTGCCCGTCGCTCCGAAGTAGACGATCGAATTGCTCAGCGGGCTCACAGCCAACAAGCTTGCGCCGTCCCAAACGAGGTCCCTCGCGTTGCCAAGGCCGCCCGCACCGGCCGCGACGAGCGGGGAGACCACGAGGGTCGTCAGATCGACCGACACCACGTCGTTGGAGAAAGAACCCGCGACGCTGAGGGTTCCATCGGGTGCCAGCGCGAGGCCGAGGGGGCCGTCTACGCCGCTGCTCGGCGCGAGCACCTCGCGCATGAACAACCACGCAGCGCCGTTGAACGCGTAC
>CAZBSV010000132.1:0-11247 GCA_964494795.1 uncultured Spirochaetales bacterium
ACCTGCGATAGAACTCATCCAGGGTCGAAACGTCCCAAAACGTCCCAAAGCGCGACGGATGAACCCGAGGCCGTTTCGGCCGATGCCTAGAACTGCTGCAATTCCGGCAGGTTGTGTGGTAGCGGTGGCTGGACTTGAACCAGCGACCTACGGCTTATGAAGCCGCCGCTCTAACCAACTGAGCTACACCGCCCCAGAAATCGAACCGCCATCGGCGGCACGGCAGTCTAGCGCACGAGATCCGGCGTGGGTCGAGGGGAGGCTTACTCGGGGGTCGAGGGGGGGGGTTCGGTGGCCGGCTCGGGCGCAGCCGGCGGCGCGAAAATCACGCGCTCGAGCGCGTCGATTCGCTTTTCGAGCGCCGCGATCGAGGCCGCGTCGGGCGCCTGGGGCGCGCTCGGGTCGCCGCCCGCCGCGGCTGCGGGGGCGGGTTCCGCAGTGCCCACCAGATAGCGGGTCACGCTCTCGGAGAGCACGCCGAGCTTGGGGATGATTTCACTGGCACTGCCGGCTTGGACGAAGATGCGCCGGGGCTCATCGGCCTGCGTCCCCTCCACCGGCGCACAGCGCAGGTCGAGGCTCGCGCCATCGCCGAACTGCGTATAGGAGCCGAACAACACGTACGCTGCACCGACCTTCTTTGCCGCCTCGACGGCCACGTCGCGATTGGGCGCCGGCGCGTCGAGCGGAATCACGAGGATCTGCCCGCTCTGTTCCAGGCGGGCCGCGATCATGTCGGCGAGGCCCTCGCTGAGGTGGCGCGTCTCGGTCAGCGAGCTGTTGACCGAAACCGGCGCCATCGCGACACGGATCACCTCCGCATCAGCGCTTGAAGCATGTCCGACCCAGACTGCGCCGGTCGCGAGGCCGATCAGTATTCCCAATCGAAAGCTTCGAAAACCTCGCAAACTGCACACACCGCGCACACTGCGTACACTGCGCGAACCGCATAGAAGGCGCCAAGAACGCAAAGCAGTTCGCTCCTCATCGGATTCAAACGCGGATTCAAACTCGGCTTCGAATTCGGATTCGCCACCGGATTCGCCACCGGATTCGGAACCGGATTCGGAACCGAATTCGAAATCGGCTTCGGATACCCCGCCGTGTCGGGGCATCGCGAGCCAGCGAGAGGATTACCGATCCCGCGACGGCCGGTCAAGCGACGGCAGCGCCGGGTGAGCGACGCGAGCCGCGGCGCTAGCGGAACTCGCCGATCGGCAAGCGCACGCTGAACGTCGAGCCCGCGCCCGGTATGCTTGAGACTGCGATCTCACGCGCTTCGGTCGCGTGCTCGAAAAGATTTAGAAGAACCTGACCCGCCAGTCAGGCGCGCCCTTCGACAGCTTCGGCTGGCGCCTGCAGGCGCAACAGCAGTGCGGGAAGCAGCGGCAGATCCGCGAGCAGGCACACAACCATCAAGCGCGCGGTCAAGAGGCCGAGATTTCGAGCGAAGGAAAACCCCGAAAAAGCCAGCACCGCGAAGCCCAATGCAATCAGCGCCGTCGTGTAGATCAGCGGCGCTGCTACACCCCGGCGCTGCTACTCCCCGGTAGGTCGACTCCAGCGCCGCAGATGCGCTGTCATCGGCGCTCCAGCCCCCGAAGAATCCCGTGACCGCGTGGATGCACACCGCATTGGTTTCGCCAGCGGTTCGCCGTGTGCCAGGTGACATTACCGGCTCATGCGGCACCGATGCTGAACGCGCAGACACCCGCGCGCTTTGATGGTTTTTTGATCAACGCTTGGCGGTCTGGAAACCCGCTTCCACCTAGGATCGCTGGTGTACGGCGGATACGGATCAGCGCTCGCTTGCCAGCCAACACGGGAGGTTGATTTTGGAGATTCGGATCGGACCCGCTCTCAGGATTGGCAGGGTGGAAGAGAACAGCACGCCGCCACCCGCTTCCGAGCACATTCTGACTCACGATCGCCAGGCAGCCGACCGTGATTGGTATTTCGAGCCCAATCGCCGATTGCGAGGCCTCGCACCGATCAATCGACTCGTGGGCGAAAGCCCCGCGATGATGGATCTCCGCAGGCGCGTCGCTCTATACGCGGCAACGGACGAGACCGTCTTGATCTCTGGCGAAACCGGGACCGGCAAGGAGCTGATTGCCCGCCTGCTCCACGAGCTCAGTTCGCGGTGCAGCGCCCCATTTGTCGCGGTCAATTGCGCGGCCATTCCGAGCCCGTTGGCGGAAAGTGAGTTGTTTGGATGTACGCGCGGGGCCTTTACGGGCGCCGTCCAGTGCCGAAGCGGCCTATTCGCAAAAGCCAGCGGCGGCACCCTTTTCCTCGACGAATTTGGCGAGCTCGCGCCCGAGATACAATCCAAATTCCTTCGAGCTCTCGAACTCGGAGTTTACCGTCCAGTGGGCGCGAGCCGGGAGCAGCACGCAGATGTTCGCATCATCGCAGCCACCAATCGCGACCTCGAGGCGGCGGTATCGAGGGGAGAATTCAGAGCCGATCTGTATTACCGCGTTAACGTGCTCCAGATCTTCGCGCTGCCCCTACGGAAGCACCGGGGCGATATTCCGCAAATCGTGGATGCAATCTTCGGCGAACTTCTACCCGAGGGCATGACGGTTCGCGTCACCGAGTCCGCGATGGCCGAACTCCTGCGCGCAGCGTGGCCCGGAAATGTACGCGAGTTGAAGAACGTCCTCCGCAGATCTCTCGTGATGTCGAGCCAAGGAGTGATCGAACGAATCGAAAGCGATCTCGACTCGCGCCACCAAGGCTCTACCGCCGCTCGCGACGAAGCGCTATCGACCGGGAACCTGCTCAGCGCACTGACCCGCAACAGAGGCCGCCTCGGAGAGGTGGCGCACGATCTCGACGTGAGCGTTCGCACCATCCAGCGGCGCATGAAGGGAAGTGGGCTGCGGCTCAAGGATTTTCGATCGATCTAGGGCATCCGCGAGAAATCCGCTGGATGCAGCCATGCCTCAGTCGAACCCCCATGCCAGCGGAGACACCGCATCGCCACTTCGGTGTCGATCCGAAAACCACCCCGCAAAGATTCGCGAAGAGAATTTCCGGTGCCTGAACTAGCAGACCGCAAAAAACGCCGTCCGCAAGCGTGGGTTGTGCTGTTGGACGCAGTTCGGTGGCTCGAGTCAGGCGGAACGGCACGGCGTTCTCGATCGCCCCGCGGCAAACTCTCCGCATCCGATCGATGCCGCCCGCGAGCGCTCACCTCGGACAGAGCAATGGCCTCATCCTCACGAGATGGTACGCAGCCTGGGTGAAGGTGAACATCCAGCCGACTCGTCGGACGCCCAGATGCTTCGTCTTCCCGGTCGGGCCGACGATCTTCCCCCAGCCAAAGACTTGCTCCACGCACTTGCGCTCGAGCTGGCTCGCCGCGTAGCCCGCGTGGCTCGTCGTGCGAGCGTCGATCGCGCTTCGGCGCTTGCGATCGTTTTGGCCACGTGCGGCGTCACGCCCAGCTTCCGGAGCTCTTCCACGTGATCCTGCGTGTCGTAGCCCTTGTCGCCCCCCCAGGATCGAGCGACACGCTCTCTTCACCCGCTTCATCATCTTCACCGAAGCCTTTCGCTCGCCGGTCCCCGTTGCCAAGGGGGTCTCCGTCGCCACCACCAAGCCGTTGCGATTCTCGCTGATCACGTGCCCCAGGAACCAGAGCTTGGCTTCCTTCCCGCTTCCCTTCCGGAACAGCCGCGCCTCGGGATCCGTCGTCGAAGCGTGCGTGTCGTTTCGGCGCCGCTCGCCGTGAAAGTCGCGCTCGCTCGGTCGCGCACCGGCCGATCCACCCCATTCCTCGCCCTTGGGGCGGAAACTCTTGTGGCTGGCCCAGGCCTCGATCAGCGTGCCGTCCACCGTGAAGTGTTCTTCCGAGACCAGCCCGACTTCGCGGGCTGACTCCAACACCGTCTGGAAAAAGCTCTCGGCGATCTCACCCTCCAACAGCCGGTTGCGGTTCTTCGTGAACACCGTCACGTCCCAAACCCGGTCGTCCATCTCGAGCCCCACGAACCAGCGCAACAGCAAGTTGTATTCGAGCTGTTCCATCAGCATCCGTTCGCTGCGAATCGAGTAGAGAACCTGGAGCAGCAGCGCCCGCAGCAACTGCTCCGGCGGCACCGAAGGACGCCCCGTGCGCGCGTAGAGCTTGCGAAACTTCCGCTCCAACCGAGCCAGCGCTCGGTTGGTCATCTCCCGCGTCGCCCGGAGCGGGTGGCCCGCCGGAATCGGAGACTCCGGCGACACGTAACTGAACATCGTGGACTCGTCCTGATCGGTTCCGCGCATCTTTCTACCCCCGATCAACCCTGTACCATCGGATTGATCGCTGCGGACGGGGTTTTTCCGCAGCCTGCTAGAATTTGCCTCTCGGAATCCGGAGGCGCCCGGGTGTCGCTCTACAGATTTGATGTGTTCGAACTCGACGTCGGCCTCTACCGCCTTTCTCGCGTGGGACAACCCGTCGCGATCGGCCCCAAACCCTTTGATCTACTCCACTACCTGATTCAGCAGACCGGGCGAACGGTTTCGAGGGCGGAGCTCGTCCGCGAGGTCTGGCAAGCCGAAGCGATCAGCGATTCCTCGATTCCAACCTGCATCACCGCGGTGCGTCGCGCGCTGTGTGACGACCCGGACGCCCCCAGATTCATCGAAACCGTAAGGGGGCGGGGATATCGATTTATCGGAAAGGCAACGTCGAGTACCGAGATCCAGAGCGGCGCTGACGGACGGCGCTTCGCGCCCCGCTCGCGCGCTTTCGTCGGCCGCGAAGTTGAAATGGAATCGCTCGCGGCGAGCCTTTCGCTCGCCATGGACGGCGAGCCGCAAACCTGTCTTCTGCTGGGGGAAGCTGGAATGGGCAAGACCCGCATGCTCGAGGAATTCGCGCGGCGATCCGAAGCGATGGGCGCTGCCGTGCGGGTCGGGCGATGTCGAGAGGAAAAGGGGGCTCCCGCCTTTTGGCCCTGGATCCAGATCCTGCGAACGCACATCGAATCGGGCGGCTCACAAACCTTCGCCAGCTTGGAACCTCATGCAGCCGTGATCTGCCAAATGCTGCCCGAACTTCTCGCCTTGTTTCCAAAAATCGATCCATTGCCCCATGTCGAGGCCGAACAGGCGCGTTTCCGGCTTCTGGACGCAATCACTCGCTTCCTTCAGGCGTCCGCGAAACAAAAACCTCTTGCTCTGCTGATCGACGACCTTCACCGCGCTGACACTTCGTCCCTTCTACTTCTTGAGTTCCTGGTACGCGACCTGCGCGGAACGCCGATTCTCATTCTCGGCGCCTATCGCGACCTCGAAGTTGCCGACGACACCACGCGCGAGCAATGCCTGGCTCGCGTGGCGCGCTCGGTCACGGCTCGGTCAATTCAGTTGCGAGGACTCTCGCGTCGCGCGGTCGGCGAACTCGTCGGCCACCCAGAGGACGCGGAGATCGTCTCCGCACTCTACACGCAAAGTGGTGGAAACCCATTCTTCCTCACTCAACTCGTTCAGCTTCTCGAAGTGCAAACCGCGACGATTCCCAATCGGCCGGCAGACGACTGGCGCCTCTCTCTGCCGACCAGCGTGTGCGATGCGATCGCCTCGCAACTGCGCAAATTATCGGCTCGCGCGCGCGAAGCTCTAACGCTCGCAGCCGTAATCGGCCGCGATTTCTCCCCCGCCCTCCTCGCCCGAGGGCTGTCAATTTCCGTTTCGGAAGTCCACGAACGCCTCGAACCCCCAATCGCCGCCCGATTGATCGAAAATGCCGAGCACCGAAGCGGGAGCTACCGATTTTCGCACGCGCTTCTGCGCGATGTCGTCTACGATCAGATTCCGAAACTAGATCGCGCGCGCTACCATCAACGCATCGGCGGCGCACTGGAAGCACTGCACATCTCGGACCTCGCCGCCTACATCGACGAACTTGCGTTCCACTTCACCGAAAGCGCAGGAATTGGGGACGCGGGCAAGGCGATTTCCTACTGCATCAGCGCCGGAGAACAAGCCGCGTCTCGTCTCGCGCATGAGAACGCACCCGCACACTTCCGGCGTGCGCTCCAACTCCTCGATTTTCGAGAAGTCGCGGATCCGCGCAAGCGATGCGAACTGCTGATCCAACTCGGCACAGCCGAAATGCGCATCGGAGAGCGCGAAACGGCGCGGGAAAACCTACTGCACGCAGCGAATATCGCACGCCAAATCGACGCGCCCGAACTTCTCGCACGAGCCGCGCTCGGTCTCGCACCCGGCCTCTTTACGATCGAAGTCGGCACTTACGACCCAGAGCTCGTATCGCTACTGAATGAGGCGAGATCCGTGATTCCAACAACCAACTTGGATCTACTCGTCCAGTTGACAGCCCGCCTTGCAATGGCATCGGTCTGGTCAGCTACGGCAGAGAGCTGCGAGAACCTAAGCGCCGCCGCCCTCTCCCTAGCACGCGACATTCAAAATCCCGTAACAAAAGCATACGCGTTACGCGCTCGCCATGGTGCGCTCTGGGGCCCCGAGCGATTTGACGAGCGGCGCCGACTGATTTCCGAACTCGGTAAAATTTCGAACGCTTCCGGTGACGCTGAAATTGAATTGATGTACCGCATTCTCAATATAACGGCACTTCTTGAAATTGGAGACATCGCGAGTTCAGATCGTGAAATTCACGCATACAACTCTCTCGCAAAAACTCTCCAGCTACCTCATGCGGAATGGTATGTGAGCCTTTTCGATGCAATGCGTTCACTTCTTGAGGGACGCTTTTCCGCGGCAGCGTCATCGGCACAACAATTCTTAGAGCTTGGAAACCGGGTTCATGACCAGAACGCCCCACAAAGCTTTGGTGCACATTTATTGTTGCGGCTCTGGGAAGATAACCGAGTCGATGAGGTTTCTGACCTTGTGGATCAATTCGTGGCAAACCACCCGGCCATATCTGCGTGGAAATGCGTTGCAGCTTTTTTCCATAGCGAGCAGCGACGTTCTTCGGCAACCCGATTGTTTGACGAGTTTTTTGAGCTCGGATTCGAGAACATCCCCTTCGATGAAACGTGGGCGATCGCTATTCAAATGCTAAGTAATACCTGCGTGAACATTGGTCGCGGCTCTTGCGCCCAAGGAATCTATCAATTGTCACTTCCAGGGAAGTTGCATCATACGATCGTTGGTTATGGCGTAATGTCGTTCGGGTCTCGGGCGCGGGAGCTAGGGAATCTTGCGGGGCTCATGGGGCGGTTCGAGGAGGCGGCTGAGCATTTTGAGCTTGCGATTATCCAGAATCGGAAGACGGGCGCTGCGCCCTGGGTTGCTCGATCGCAGTATGACTACGCGGCGATGCTCGCACAAAAGCGCGACCCGATGGTCAAGGATCAGATTCACAAGCTGGTGACCGAGGCGAGGGAGGCCGCGCAGCGGCTTGGAATGAGGCGTTTGAGCCTACAGGTCGCCGAATTCGTGAAGCAACTATAGGTCGCGCGGATTTTCGGTTGAGAGCGTATTCGTGCGCGGTTCGGCACGGCGACCTCGCGCTGGCGGGTTGGCGATCGCGACAACGCGACAAACTGATCGTGCCTGTCGTGTCGCGAATGTCGCCCGGACACACCGCGAAACCCGCGACTCGCTGGATTAGCTGGCGGCATAGGGCTCGACTGATCGGCGAATATGCAATCAGAGTCGCAAGTGCGCGAGTTCGCTTCCCCCCCCCGAAATCGAGAGGCAATACTCGATCAATCCTCCAGGATCACGCTGCTTCGACAATTTTCAGCCCAGAGTTGGCACGTTCATTGCTCATCTTCAGCGTGTCGATCAACGGCTCGATTCCAACCAACAGCGTCTCTGGCGCGATGCGCATTTCCAGCCGCGCGCGGTTTATGGATCTGCCCATGGATATTTGCGAATGAAGACGACTCCTCGACTCCTGTTGATAGACGTGAGCACCCACTACTACGACGCGTTCGCGAACTGGGCCGCCGAGCAGGGAGTCGAGGTGGTTGTTTGCGATCGGCATACGATCGCGGGTTACTCCCGCGATACGGTACTCTGTGTTTATCAGTTTTCTCCAGGAGAAGACATCGTCGATCATGCGTGTGGACTGGTCCGCGAAGCCCGCTCGGTGCCGCTCGTTGTCCTCACTCCCGGCATCAGCATCTTGGATGCCGCTCAGATCATGGAGGCGGGAGTACGAGACGTCATCCAAATTCCCGCGGCGCCTGGTGACGTGCTCGCCCGCGCGGCGGCTCGGGCGCGGCGGTCGCTCGATTCGCGTTCGGACCCGGAGTTGGCCGGCGAGAGCGCTTCCATCCGGCGGGTTCGGCGCGAATTGCTCGCGGTGTCTCCGCTCGATTCGACGGTCCTGATTACGGGCGAAACCGGCACCGGAAAGGGGCTCGCTGCGCGTTTGCTTCACGATCATTCGGCGCGGAGAGCTCGCAAGTTCGTTCACGCAGACTGCTCGGGGCTCGCGGGATCGCTGATCGAAAGCGAGCTATTCGGACACGAGCGTGGTGCGTTTACGGGCGCAGTCGCGCACCGCATCGGGCGCTTCGAGGCCGCTGACGGCGGCACCCTGTTCCTCGATGAGATCGGCGAATTGAGCCTCGCGTTGCAGGCCAAGCTGCTGCGCGTGTTGCAAGAGCAGGTCTACGAAAGGGTCGGGAGCAATTTTTCCCGCGAGCTGTCCGCGCGGGTCGTCGCAGCCACCAACCGCGATCTCGAATCGGATGTCGGTGCGGGGCGATTCCGCAAAGACCTGTTCTTTCGGCTGAATGTCGTACGGATTGAAATGCCATCCCTCCGAGATCGCAGAGACGATCTCGCGGAGCTCGTTCAACTGCTCCTTCGGCGGATCGCAAGCCGGCTCGGGGTGCCGATACCGACTCTGCCAAGCGAGCTCGAGGCCGCATTCGCGCGTCACGACTGGCCTGGAAATGTTCGCGAGCTCATGAACGTTCTCGAGCGCTTCCTGGTGCTACACCACGCGGGCCTGCTGGATCTGTCGCCGCCGGAGTATCTGATCGGCAGCCCATTGAACGCGCCGGCTCCTAGCGTTGCTGCAACGCGCAGGCTTCCGCGAATGGACAGCGCCGAAGAGAAGCGAATCTTGCAAGCCGAACTCGCTGCGACCGGCGGCAACATCTCCCGGGCGGCGCGCAGGCTTGGAGTCGCGCGCAGCACACTGCGTTATCGAATCTCGCTTCACGATTTTTCGCATCCCGCTTCCACGCCTTGATCCAAGCCCGCGCACGATTCGGCGATGCAATCACTTTCGGCGGCTTTTCGCTCGCTGCTCGAGCCCGCAGGCGTAATGCCAATCGGGGCGACCGGAGCCGCATGCCTGCTCTGAATGGGTGATCGTGTATCCTGCCCCCGCCTCTCGTGGATTCGATCATGCCCACCGAAGATTCCGAAGCCACGCCCCGCAGCCGAAACGCGCGCTGGGCGTTCGTGTACTTCCTCGGGGTGGGGGCGATCGCACTCGCGCTTCGGAGCCAGGAACTCGGCTCGAAGGGCCTCTGGCTCGACGAGGCCTACAGCGTGCTCGCCGCGCAGCTGCCGCTTGGCGAGATGCTCGCGAAGCTGAGCCGCGAAGCCACGCCGCCGCTCTACTACCTCTGCCTGATGCCCTGGGTGCAGCTGTTCGGAAACGGCGAGGCCGCGGCACGGGCGCTTTCGCTCGTCTTCTCCATCGGCGGCATCGCGCTGATGGGATGGCTGACGTTTCGGTTCTTTTCGCTGCGGGTCGCATCGGTGGTGACGCTGATGCTGGCCTTCATGCCGCTGCACGTCTACTACGCGCAGGAAGCGCGGATGTATTCGCTATTGGCGCTGCTGGGGGCGGCGCTGGTGTTTGCCAGCCTGGAATTTCTCGCGCGGCGCTCGCGCGGTGCCTTGCTGGGGGTCGCGCTGTTCAGCTTGTTGATGCTGCTGACCCACAATGTGGCGGGCTGGTTCGTGGCCGGCGTGAACGTCGCCTTCTTCTCGCTCTGCCAGGACCGGAGGACGCTGCTGCGCTGGCTGGTCGCGCAGTGCGGTGTGGCGCTGTGTTACGCGCCGTGGCTGTCGGTCGTGCTCGAGCAGGTGCACGAACAACGCGATGTCTTAGCTTGGTTTGCCAGTTACTGGGATGCGAAGAGCGTCGTCGGCCACTTCATGACCTCGATCGGCACGTTTGCGCTCGGCAGCTACCCGCCGTATCTCGCGATTCAAAGCCCGCTATCGACGGCACCCTTCCTGAGGAGCGGAGTGCTGTTGCTGATGGGCTTGGGGCTGTTTCGCTGGCGTCGAGACCCGAGCGTCCGCTTCATCGGCATGACGTTGTGCGTCGCGATGACGCTGAGCCTGGGATATTCGGCCCTCTACTATCCCATCCACATCCCCGGGCGAACCGATCACGCGTTCTTGCCCTTTTTCGTGCTGCTGCTCGCGCTCGGGGTCGACGGAATCAAGCCCAGGATTTTCGAGGCTGCGGTGTTGCTCGTGGGGATGATCGGATCGCTCGCGATCCTTCAGATCTACCACGACTACCCCGCGAAGAACGACTCCAGAACCTATCTCTGGGAACTGCAGGCCAACCTGAACCCGGGCGACATCGTGATTACGACCGGATTGACCTGGGCGGAAACCGGCTATTACCTCGAGCGCTGGAAGGTTCCCGTCAGCATCCTCGCGTTTCCGAAGAACATCGAGGAGCATCCGGGATACATCAACTACGGCGAATTGATGCGCAATCCCGCCAGACTCTACGCCGATGCCGAAGAACTCACCCAGCTCTGCAAGAGCGCGCTGGGACCGGACAATGCGATTTTCCTGGTGTATCTGCGCCCGCTCAACGTGAACGGAATCCTCGCCGAACGGCTGCTGCGAGATTTTCCCAATGTACTCGAGATCGGCACGCAGCCGTTTCGCCAGAGCGTGCTGAACCATGGCGTGAGGATCGTCCGCATGCAGGCCGAGAACGACCATCGGCCCAGCGCCGACGCGTACCCGTGAGCGGCGCGCTCAGCGCGCCTTGACTTGAGCGACGCGCTCAGCGCGCCTTGACTTGAGCGACGCGCTCAGCGCGCTGCGTCCACGGCCTCGCGCCATTGCTTGCGGATGAGCGGAATCAGCGAGATCGGGTATTCGGGCCGTTCGATGCTCGCGCGGTAGGCGATCTGGTCCGGCATCGGATGCTCGACGCCGAGAACGCCCTCGATCACGGCGTAGAGGCAAAATGCGCTGTAGGTCAGCGCGTATCCGCCCTCCTGCATCAGGAGCAATTTTCCCCCGGCGTGC
>CAZBSV010000133.1:0-13057 GCA_964494795.1 uncultured Spirochaetales bacterium
CGAGATCTGGGCGATCTGGGCCAACCGCGCGCTGGTCGCGGGGCACCGCGGTACCGCACTCCATTACGCCATCAAGGCGTTCCGCGCTGCACCGCAGCGGCACTGGAAGCTTCCGATCCGGGTCTGGCTCGGAATCCAGCCGCTCTTCTGGGCCCGCTGCCGCGCTCGAATCCGAAAGTGAGTCGCGCGTCAGGAAGGTGTGTCGGCTACGTCGCTCGGGCGCTAGAGAGTGCGGTGGGAATCTCTGCTCCAACGCGTCCGATCTTGGAGTAGATCCGCGATCAGGCGGCGACTCATGTGCGGGAAATCGCATCCGCCGGCGCCTCTTCGACGGAGAACACCGTGCGGTGGTAGCTCGCGAGATCGGCAAACGACGCAAAGGGTGAGCCGCGCACGGACTGGACATCCGGCAACGCGATCGCGTTGGTTGTCTCGAGGAGGCGCGACGTGAAGGCGCGCATCGCATCGAGCGGAGAATCCATTCCGGGCGCGAACGGGCGCGGATCGAACTGATCTCCGCGCAATCGGATCACCTTGAGCGGTTCGAACGACTCGGACATCCAGTTCAGGACGAGGTCGACGACGATCGTGAACGTCGACCCCAATCCATCGACTGCGACGACCGAAAGCGCGTCGACTCGCCGGAAAGCAATCTTTCGCTTCTCGCCGCCTTCGACCTCGATCACGAGGCCGTCATCGAACAGCTCGATGGGCTGGGCGGGCACCACACGAAGTTCTCGCGAAGCGAGTTCCAGGTCGATCGGAGCCGGCCGCACTGAGGCGAACGACTCCGCGGCGTTGCCGCTGCCTTCGCTGGCGGCTACGGGAGTGAGCGGCTCCTCGCGCGTCAGACCCGTCTCGTCGGGAAGTTCGGGATCCTCCCAGCGCTGCAGCGGATCTTCGGCGCGAGAATCCGTCTCGGATGGCGCACTGGAAACCGCCCGATGCGGCTTCGCGCGCGCGTCGCCGAGCCGCTCGGACGTTACGCGGGGCAATGTCCCTTCCTGATAGAGTTCTCCGAGCATCGCCTCGAGATTCTGTCGATCCTGCAGCGCGAGATCGATCGAACCCAGCGCGCGCCAGGCGGCTGCCGCCATGAGATTCGGATCCAGCGCGCGCGAAGCCAGCGCCACGCGGGTCGCGACTTGGGTCGAGTCGGTTTCTGGGGCGATCTCCAAGGCCCGCTCGAGCGCCTCGAGGGCTTCGGTTGGACGCTGTGCGGCGTGCAGCATCAGCGCTACGTGGATCAGGAGTGCGGGCTCGGCCTCGCGGTGCAGGCCGCGGCTCACGAGGTCGAGCCAGTGTTCCACCGCGGCCGGCGCGTTCCTGCGCACCTCTTCGCGAATCACCCGCAGCATCGCGCGAGACGCGTTCGCGGTGCGGCCGAGCTCGAGCGCGACGTCCCACATCGCGAGCAGCCCGGCGCGGTGCTCGGGCTTGCGGTCAAGCAAAGTCGTAATCAACTCGAAGGAATCCTCAGATCGACCTTCGGCGCGCGCGGCGATCGCCTGCTCGAGCTCGGGCTCCACGCTCGGCTTTCGGATCGGCCCCGCATCCGCGTGAAATAGAATCGATTCGATCTTGCCGAGCGCGATCAGCGCCGCCATCGCGAATCCGCTGGCGAAACCGCCTGCGATCGCCCAGAACGAAGCTCTCGCAGCCCCGTCCATCGGGCCGCCGAGCGTGGGGCTCGGGACGACCGCTTCGTTCCATCCCAGCGCCGCGGGCAGCGTCAACCAACACAGGCCGGCGACAAGAACACCGCAGTAGCTCGGTTCCGTCCACCTCGGCGCGAAGCGAAGCGCGAAGGCGGCCAGCAGGCCCGCGAGCAGCCCCGAACTTCCGATCCAAGCGGCGTCGAGTTCGGGGCTTCCGATCCGGAACGCGGTCGCCGCGGCGAGTGAAGATACCAGTGCGACGACACCAAACAGCGTGTGCCCCCAGATCCGCTCGAGGCTGAAACCAAGAATCAGCAACAACAGCCCGTTGCCGAGCAGATGCAGCCAACCGCCGTGGAGAAACGAGTGACTCAAATAGGCGAGACTGTCGGTCTCTCCGACGCGAACCCCGAGCCGGTAGCGGGGCGCCTCCGCGAGCGGTTCGAGCGCCTGGGCGGTCAGACCGTCGAGAATTTCCTGGTAGTCGCTCTTGATCGCATTTGGAACGGCGACCGAGCGGCTTCGCGATCGCTCCCGACGATACTCTGCGCGCCGACTCTCGACCGTCTCGGCGCTGAGTTTGCGCACGACGATTTCCGCCGGCTCGAGGTAGGGTCGCTCGCTCCAGTAGGCGGCCGCGTGCTCGATGGCCGCGTCGGCGGCGGCGCGAACTTCGCGCTCGAGATTGCGCGAGTGGATCAACGCGATTGCGCAGAGGACCAGCAAGGCGTAGCTCAACCACGGTTGGTTGTCCGGTACGGATTTCGCGCTGCGATTCGACGCCATCGGCCGGTGGCCTCCGCCTAAGAATCTGGCGTGCGAAACCCCGCGGGGGGCATCCCGCAACACGATCTTCGGCTGTTGATAGAACGGTCGAAACGCTTGAGCGCTGAAGCGGAAACGCGGATCGGCTGCTCGATCGCGATGTGCCGGTCCGCAAGGCGTCGAATCCGAAGTTTCCATCGCGAGCAGAACGCGGCCGGTTGAGCGGGCGATTGAGCGACCCATTGCACGGGCAGCCTCCGATCCGGGGCTATGCTCGCGCTGGCCGGTTCGGGCCCCGGGGGAATCACGCGTGTCGAAGCGGCGTTGGCGGATTGGCTGGACGCTCGCGCTCGTCGCAGCCAGCTGCACGGCATGTCGCGGCGAAAACCGCGACCCCTCTCCGAACCCCGAAGATCCGGCGCCCGCCGAACGCATTGGTGTCACCGGCGGCGACGCTCGCGCGCTGGACTCGGGCGATTCGGACCCCAAAGGCGTCTACCCGCCGGGCTCGGTGCCCGAACTCGTCGAAGCGCTCCGCGAAAGCCTCGCCACCACCCCCCATCCCTCGGATGGCGGAGGGCGCGCATGGCGCGAGCACATTCCGGGCGACACCGAAGTCGCGACCGCGGGAGCTCCGGGGCGATTCACGCTGGTCTACGAGGTCGGATCGGAGGGAATCGCGGTCGGCGGGATGATCTACTTCCAGGTGTCGCCGTTCTGGCATTGGAGCACACCCCAAGTCGAGGACCGCGCTCTCGAGGGATACACGGAGCTGACGACGAGTGACCCGGAAATTCAACTCGTCGCGACCACGCTCGACGAACAACTGCTCGGCTTGCTCGTGTCCGGCCGCGCGCTTCGCGCCGGAGACCAGATCAAACTGGTGTATGGTGCGGGCCCGCTGGGCGCAACCGCCGACGCGCTCGCCGAAAAGAATTCTCGGTTTTGGTTCGCCGTCGATGGAGATGGCGACGGCTTCCGCACATTCCTGGAGGATTCACCCGGCATCGATGTGCGGTCTGATGTACCCGCCATACTCTGGGTTACGCTTCCAAGCGTCGCTCGACCTGGAAAGCCATTCCGTATTACGATTGCCGCGCTGGATTCCACCGCGAACGCGGGCTACCCATTCGAGGGGACCGTCACACTCACGAGTACGCCGGCAGACGCTGGCCTCGAACTCAATGGTCCGTTGACGTTCGTCGCATCCGATCGCGGCAGAAAGAGCTTCGAAGCGATCGCGCGCGAGCCCGGGACCCTGCGTGTGCACGTCGAATCCGAGAGCGGGCTCATCGGAGACAGCAATCCCATGCTGGTCTCCGCGGACGCGAAGAACGTCTTCTGGGGTGACCTCCACGGCCACACCAGCTTTTCCGACGGAACCGGAAGCATCGAAGACTACTTCCTGTATGCGCGCGACGTCGCAGCGCTCGATGTGGTCGCGGTCACCGACCACGACCACTGGGGGGTCTTGCAACTCGATCGGCATCCCGAGATGTGGCAGGAAACCAAAGCCGAAACGCTTCGCTTCCACGAACCCGGCCGCTTCATCCCACTGTTGGGTTTCGAGTGGACGAGCTGGATCCACGGACATCGGCACGTGCTCTACTTCGAAGATGAGGGAGAAATCTACAGCTCGATTTCGCTCGATTACGAAACACCGACGCAGCTCTGGGATGCCCTGCGCGGAAAGCCTGCGCTCACCTTCGCCCACCACTCGGCGGGCGGACCGGTGCCGACGAACTGGACGATTCCGCCGGATCCGGTACTCGAGCCGCTGACCGAAATCGTATCGGTACACGGCAGCAGCGAATCGCTCGACGCACCGATCCCGATCTACGACCCCGTGCCGGGAAACTTCGTGAGAGACGTGCTCGATCGCGGCTACCGGCTCGGATTCGTCGGAAGCGGCGACAGCCACGACGGTCATCCCGGACTCGCACATCTGATCACGGAAACGGGTGGACTCGCCGCCATCGTCACCGACGAGCTGACGCGCGAATCCGTGCTCGCCGCGCTGCGCGAGCGACGGGTCTACGCGACCAACGGACCGCGGATCCTGCTGCGCACCGCGCTCGACCACTACCCGATGGGCTCGCTGATTCCCAAGCCCGCGAGCGGGAGCTACTCGGGTGATCTCTACATACATGTCATCGCGGACGCACCGCTGGAGCGCATCGATCTGATTCGAAGCGGAAAGCTCGTCGACTCGCTGCCGATTGACGAATTGCTCGAGGTGACGCTGAACCGGGAAATCGACGATCTGGTTTCGGGCGAATACCTCTACGTGCGCGCCGTTCAGGCAGACACCGGCGCCGCGTGGTCGAGCCCGATCTTCATCGAGTGATCCGAGGCAAATCGGCCCTCCCTCATTTCGAGATCGCGCCATTGCATCGTGCTGCGATGCGAGATCGGCCGCGTTTTCGCGAGCGGTAGCTGCGCGGCGGGGTCGGCCGCGTTTTCGCGCGCAGTAGCTGCGCGGCGAAAGAGACTACACGGGCGTGGTTTGATCGGGCGCTTCGATGTCGGGGAGATCGAACTCCCAGGCGAGAAAGGTCCGCAGATCTTCGGCGGCAGATCGCGCCTGCGCGCGCACGTATTCGCTTCCGTCGTAGAGTGCGGTGTCGACGAATCTCTTGACGCGATGGGCGTCGAGCCGGCCGAAGCGCCGGGCGAGGTGCGCGAATCCGAGCATCACATTGCCGCGAACCATCGCGCTGCGATGGCGCGCGAGCCGCGCACAGCAGTTTTCCGCGAGCTCGCGATCATCGCCCTCCAACGCGAGTTCGACGATCCAGTCCATCAGCTCCAGCGGGTCGTCCCGCTCGAGCGCCGCCTCGGCAATCCCAGACCAATCCAACTCCAACGGCTCCCTATCCCAACGACTCCCTGTGCCAACGCCCGTGCGGGCTAGAAATCGGCCGATCCGGGAACCCGCGGAAACGGAATCACGTCGCGAATGTTCGCCATGCCGGTCATGAACTGAACGATTCGCTCGAAACCAAGACCGAAGCCCGAGTGGGGCGCCGACCCGTAACGGCGCAGATCGAGGTACCACCAGTAGGCCGCCTCATCCAGTCCCTGCTCGGCCATCCGGCGCCGGAGCGGGTCCAAGCGATGCTCGCGCTGCGCGCCACCGACGATTTCACCGACCTTGGGCACCAGCACGTCCATCGCGCGCACGGTTCGCTCGTCATCGTTGAGGTACATGTAGAAGGCCTTGATCGCCGCGGGGTAGTCGGTCACGATGACCGGCTTGCCGATGTGCTTCTCGGTCAGATAGCGCTCGTGTTCGCTCTGCAGATCCGCTCCCCACTTCACGGGAAATTCGAACGACTCGCCACTGCGCTCGAGAATGGCGATCGCATCGGTGTAGGTGATCCGCTCGAACGGCGTCTCGACGATGTGCCGCAGGGTCTCGAGCACCGTCTGATCGATCCGCTCGTTGAAGAACGCCATATCGTCGGGGCAGCGTTCCAACACGCGCGCAAACACGTGCTTCAAGAAAGCTTCCGCGAGATCGGTATTGCCCTCCAGCTCGCAGAACGCCATCTCGGGCTCGATCATCCAGAACTCCGCGAGATGTCGGCTCGTATTCGAATTTTCGGCCCGAAACGTGGGACCAAAGGTATAGACGTTGGTGAGGGCAAGCGCCGCAATCTCGGCCTCGAGTTGACCGGATACCGTGAGGAAGGTTTCGCGCCCAAAAAAATCCCGCTTGAAATCGACCGCTGCATTTTCGTCTCGCGGAGGATTGCCGGCGTCGAGCGTCGAGACGCGGAACATCTGGCCGGCGCCCTCGGCGTCGGAAGACGTGATGATCGGCGAATGCAGCAGCACGAATCCGCGCTCCTGAAAGAATTCGTGAATCGCCATGGCGGCGGCGTTGCGAACGCGAAATACCGCACCGAGGGTGTTGGTGCGCGGCCGCAGGTGGGCGAGCGTTCGCAGGAATTCGAACGAATGGCGCTTTTTCTGCAGCGGATAGTCGCCGTCGACGGCGCCGATCAGCTCGATCCGACGCGCTTGCAATTCGAAGCGCTGCCCCTTTCCGGGTGAATCGATGAGTTCTCCGGTCGCCGCCACCGCGCACCCCGTTTGCAGGTGGCGCAACTGCGCTTCGAAGTTGTCGAGCTCGGGTGCGGCGATGACCTGTAGGCCCGCGAAGCACGAGCCGTCGCTCACCTCGAGAAACGAGACTCCCTTCGAATGGCGCGCAGTGCGCACCCAGCCGCGCAGCGTGACCATCCCGCCCGCGGACTCCCGCGCGAGGATCTGTCGAACGGATCGGATGGCGGCGCCCGCGCTTTGCTCGCTCACGGGCTTAATTCTGATCTCGAATTGCGCGGTTGTCGAACCCTCGAGCGCAGAAAGGTTGCGAATTGCTCGGACCGGTTGCTGAATATTTCCGGGCGCTGCGCGGACAGCGCAATTTCGGGCTGACCGGTCGGCATCGCGACCAGGCTCAGCCTCTCCTCGCGAAGCTTGGCCTCGAGTGCCGCCTGGAACTCGACGCTCTTCGCGAACGGAAAACAATCGCGACCAACCACCTACGCGACCAACCACCTACGCGACCAATCGCCCACGCGAGCGCCGCGGTCACGCTGGGAATCAACGGCACATGCCTAGATTTCGACGCTCTTGTCGGCGTCGAAAAACCAGAGTTCGAAACGCGGCGTGTAGCAGAGTTCGAACGCGTTCTCGACCGCATGGCTGTAGACGGCGCCCTGCTCGGCGTACGACTCGGCCCGGCTCCGGAGCGCGTCCGCATCCGCGACGGCGTCCGTCTTGTAATCGACGATCACCCAGCGATCGCTCACGGGATCGCGGTAGACGAGGTCGATGATGCCCGCGAGATAGCCGACCGGTCCAACGCCATCGCTCGGTGGGCACAACAGCGGCAGCTCGCGGGCGACGATTCGGCCCGACAACGCCTGCAGGCGCGCGAACAGGCTGCTCCGTGAAAGGCGATCCCACAATTTCGTTCCGGCGACTACCGTTTCGTTCGCAGATCCGCTTGCGGCTGTCTGCGCGAGAATTCGAGCGATCGCTTCGCGCTGGCGTTCGACCTCGACTTTCGCATCCGCGTTGAAATCGAACTCCTCGAGCGCCCGGTGAATCGCGCTGCCGATCGCGCGCGCATCGGTACCCGCTCCGCGGCTCGTCAGCGTCCCGCGCGCTTCAGCGCTCGGTCCGCTACCCGTCTCCGCCCAGCGCGCATCGTCGTCAGCGCGATCGCCGTGGCTTCGCTCGGAGGCCGTTGCTCGCCTTGGCCGAGACATGCGCTCGCGGGCGCTGTGTCTCAAGCCGATCAGCCTACGAGAGGCCTCGGCGATCTCGGAATCCGACGGAAGCTCGGCGCCACTCGCGCGAGCGTCCGCGGAGTTCAGCGCGTCGCCCGCGTCGAGAACAGGCAGCGACCAGCGGGTTCCAAAGCGATCGACGAAGTCGGAAGCTCCCTCTCGAGTGAGAGCCGAAAGCCAGTCCGCGAGCCCATCCGTCGCATCGATGCGGGGTCGGATCTGCTCGATCGTCTGCCCCCTGCCCGACCGCTGCTGGTGGTCGGACCAGAGCCCCGTCAGGACGAGCCGCTGCTTGGCGCGCGTCATCGCGACATAGAGCAGTCGAACGCGCTCGGCCTCGGAAGTCCGTTCTCGCTCGCCCAGCACGCAATCCCATGCGAGTGTCGGCACGCCGAGCAGCCGGTATTCGAACTGGCGAGCCAGCTCCGCGGCGTCGGTTTTCGGCTCCGACCCGCCCCCGATTCCCTTGTGGAGCTGCATCAGATAGACGTGTTCGAAGCCGAGGCCCTTCGCGCCGTGGATCGTCATGACCCTCACGGCGTCTGCCATCAGGTCCGCGGGACGGCCTTCTTCCGCGATCTTTTCGGATGCGACGGCGGCGCGCAGTCTGCGCAACAGCTCGTGCGGATCTCGGCCGCTCTCCAATTCCGCGCCGATCTCGCGAAAGAAGCGCTCGAGATTTGCGCAGCGCCAGGCCCCGAGATAACGAGCGGACTCCGTCGCCTCCAACAATGTGCGCGTTCGCAATTGTTCGATGAAGACGTCCGCAGGATCGCTGGCAAACGACGCGCGCAAGTGCGCGATGTCGGAGACGGCCCAGAGCAGGTTCTCCTCCCAGCCGCTGATCCGATCGATGCCCGGAACATCCGCGGGTACCGCGCGCGCGGCGTCGCGAATCGACGCGGCGAGTTCGGCGAGCGCCTCCGGCCGAGAAGCGTCGAGCGTCGCGAGGCGATCGGGAAGCCCTCGCGACCAAAGCGGGATCCAAGCCGCATCCGGAACGCCGACCGCCACCGATCTCAGATAGGTGATCAGCGCGAGCTGGTCGTTCGGATCGAACACGCAGCGAACCAGGCTCGCAGCTTCGATGATCTCGCGGCGGCGGTAATAGCTGCGGTCCCCCTCCGCCGCGTACGGAATCCCCGACTCGCGCAGCGCGGGCAGATAGATCTCCCAATCGCCCCGGCTGCGAAAGAGCACACCCATCGACTGCCACGCGACTGCATGCTCGTCGTGCAACTCGCGCAGATCGCGCGCCAACGCGCGGGCTTCGATCTGCGTCGCTTCGCTCGAAGTGGTCTCGCGGCGCCCACTGCCGTCGCGCTCCCAAGCCGCAGGCAACCAGTACTCGACGGATCGGAGCCGGCCAGCGCAGAAACCCTCCGCTGCCGCGTGTTCCGCGCACGCAACCAGTGGCTCAAACGCAGGCTGAATGCCGGGAACTTCTCGCATGACCGGCGCGATCACGCGCTCGACTTCAGCCAAGACCTTCGGAACCGATCGGAAATTGACCGACAACCGGACGCGCTCGCCGCCCTGCTCGCACACATCGTCTACGAATGCGCTGTAGGCGGCGAGATCGGCCCTGCGCCAACCGTAGATCGACTGTTTCGGATCTCCGACGAGAAACAGGCCCGGCCGCTCCGCCGCGGGGCCCTCGAGCGACAACGCTCGCACGATCTCACACTGACATTGATCGGTGTCTTGGAACTCGTCCACCAAGAGTTGATCAATTCCGGCGCGAATCCTCGCCGCCACATCGGGCCGCTCGCGCAGCAGCGAGCGCACTTCGGTGAGCAGGGCGGAAAACGTCAGGACACCCGCCGATCGAAGCTGCGCTTGGGCGGCCGCCAGCGCAGGCGCGATCGCGCTGCGCGCGGCGTCGAGCAGGGCGAGGTCGATCGAGATCACGTGATCGATCACCGCGAGGAGCTCGCCGGCACGCGCAGAAAGTCGTTCGGCGCGGTCGCCTAGAGCGCCCGCTTCTCCTTTCGTGAATTTTCCCCTCTTCCAGTCATCGAGTCGCTTGAGCAAGCGATCGGTCCAGCGCAGCCGAAGCTGCCCGAGGAAAGGCTCGAGGTCGATTCGATCCGTCGGAGGCCGCTCGTTCAATGCCGAGCGCAAGTCATCGAGAGCCTGCGCGGTTTCCGTCGCGACGCCACCGACGCCGAGCAGGTCTACGCCGGCGACCGCTGCGAACTCCTCGAGCGGTTCGCGAAGCCGACCGATCAAGGCGGCGATGCGATCCGGCGTCGCGGGATCTACACGCAGCGCATCCGAAGGAACTCCCGCGCTCAGCAATGCGCTCAGCGCCTCCTCGATCTCTCGCGGCCCGATCCCGCGTGCCGCGAGTGCGAGAAAATCCGGATCGCCCGGGTTTTCGTACGCGGATTCGAGCGCGCCCTCCATCGCGGATCGAACGACCTGCGCCTGCGCGGTTCCATCTGCGTCGACCTCTAGATTTGGATGCAGCCGCGCATCGAGGGAGTTCTCGACGAGAAGCCGGCGGCAATAGGCGTGAATCGTCTGCACCACGAGATGATCGAGCGCGCCGCGCACAGCGCGCGCGCGGCCGCGGAGTTCGTCGGCACCCAGGATCGGATCTGGATCCAGCAACCAGCTCGGAGACTCCCCGCACTCCACACACAACAAGGCGTCCCCGACGCGTTCGCTCATCTCTGCAGCGGCCTTGTCGGTGAAGGTGATCGCGACGACACCTCGGAGCACCTGCGCGGCGATGCGATCGTCGCGACCGCCTGCGTCGCTCAAGGCCGCGAGCGCTTTCGCCCGCTCCCAGCCAGGCCCGAAACTCCAAGCGAGTATGCGGGCGACCAACGCCGTGGTCTTGCCGGTTCCCGCGCCGGCTTCGACCACGAGCGGCCGGTCGAAGCGTCTCTGCGCGAGTTCGCGCGCGCGCGCGTCTGCGTCGCGCAGCGCCTCGGAAAATGCGAAGTCCTCGGTCGTCACGGCGTCTCCGCTGCCAGATTCCACAGGCGGATCGCCGCGCGCTCCGCTTCGTGCGATTTCGCGACGCCCTCCGTTCGGGCGGACTCGACCCATTGCTCGAGTCGAATCCTCGAGCCCGAGTCTCCCCGCAGACACGCTTCCTTCACCGCGCAACTGCCACATTGGCGCGGCTCTTTTCCGGTGGATGAGTCGATCAGCCGGGGTGTGAAACTCCCGCGATCCCAGGCCTCGAGCGCGGTCTGGACGCTGCGCGAAAACGCGTCGGAACATTCGCGATCCTCGAAATCGACCTCGGTGATGCGCGCGTGCTCGGGTGTGTCGACGCCGATGTAGAGATACCGCCCCTCGCTGGCGGGGCCGCCTTCGAGCTGCGAACCAGCCATCGCGTACGCGGCGGCCTGGAGAATCTTCCCGAGCGACACGTTCTTGAGCAGGTTCCGCCTGCGCGCGTCGGGCCGCTGCTGATCGACTACTGCGCCTCCGGTCTTGTAGTCGACCAGTCGCAAACCACCGGCAGTTCGATCGACGCGATCGGCGCGGAAGCGAATCTCCCGCTCCGCGCCGCCGCAATCGCGCAACCGGACACACCCCTCGACTTCGACACCGAGCACTCCGACGTCGGCGGCTTCGCCCGGCCAGTCCAGCTTGCGCGCGAGATCCACGCAAGCGCGCGCCTGACCGATCAACACGCGCTCGAAGCCCGGCGTCGAGATTCCCTCGGCGCGGAGCAGCGCTCTGGACTCTCGGTTCAGCAGATCGCGCATGCGATCGGCATCAGGCCACGGGATCGAAACCGGATCGCGCCGGACGATTTGCGCGAGCGGTTCGCCGACGTCGGGCACGTGCTCGGCGGCGATCCTCCGCAGCACACGGTGCACCAGATTTCCGACGATCAGCGCGTCCGCGGCCGGAAGCTCCGCGAGCGCGTCGGGAAGCGGTTCGACGCGAAGCAACTGGATCAAGAACGTTTGCCACGCGCAGCGCGCGAGCTTCTCGACTCCGGTGATATACAGGGGCGCGCGGCGCGGATCGGCGGCCTCGGCGACCGGGCCAGCGAATCCGTAATAGGGGCCGAGTTCGAAGCGGCGAGCGCCGCGCGGATCCCATTCCTCCAGCACTGCAATTCTCGCTGCCGCCTGCGCGTCGACGCTGCAAGCGCCCCGCGCTGCGCCGGCGACGGGATCGCTCGCGGAGCGCTCCTCGACAGCAGCCCTGAGAGCGCGCGCGAACTGACCTCGCGTACCGCTCAGGCCGGCGATCTGCGCGTGTTCGTAGGCGGGGCGCAGCGCCCGCGAATCGGCGCGCTCCGCGGGCTGCCAGAAACCGGGAAGGTCTTCATGCGCGCGTGAGCGCAGCCGCTCGAGCAGTGGAGAGGCGGGGCGACGACGCCCGTCTTCATCTACCGCGGGATACGAGACCACGACCGTCGGGCTCGAAGACAAAAGCTGGGCGAAGAGGTAGCGCTCTTCGTCGTAGCCCTCTCGCTTGACCGGAAGATCCGGAAGCACCGCGCGCAGCGTCCGACGCAGTCCATCGGGAAGCAGCGGATCGTCTCCGATCGGGCGAGGGAAGACATCGCGACTCAGACCGATGAGAAACAGCTGGTCGAAGGTCCACGCGCGGGCTTCCTCGACCGACAACACCGCAACGCCGCCGCCCGCACCTCCGACCGGAAGCGCGAGAAGTTTTTCGATCTGCGCGTCGAAGTAGAGCAGGAAATCCTCGCGGTCGAGTTCGAAGTCTCCAGCGACAAGTGTTTCGAAGCGCGCAAAGAGCGCCTTGCACGCGGAGCCGTCGGGGCGCCAGCACAGATGCTCGGTCACGAGTACGCGCAGCGCGTCGATTTGAACCGACAACGCGACGCGCCGATCCGACTCCGAGGAGAGCTGCTTGCAAATGCCGTGCGCGGCTGACGCGGCGGCGGCTAGCCGGCCTGGCGGGAGTTCGCGTCGGGGCGCCATGGGCAAGCCGTCTTCCGCAAGCGACAGGCCGCGGCGCGGCAAGCGCGACGGCACGCGGTCGGCGCCGGCTTCGAATCTCGCGAGGTCCGCGAGCCGCGCGACACCCGAGCCGTGAAGCGCCACGCGGAGATCCGAGCGCTCCGCGGCGCTCAACATTTCCGCGCGCGGCGCGGACGACGGCAGCGCGTCGAGAAGCTCGAGCCACAGGTCGACGGGCGTGCGCGAGCCGGCGCGAAGTAATGCCTGCAGGGCGAGAATGCGACGGCGATCCGCAGCGCTGACAACCCGGCGCGCGTCGGCTCCGGGCGTGTCGACTCCGGAAAATGGAATGCCGAGCCGGTGGAACTGAATCCGCAGTGCGCTGCGATAGAGCTCGAGGTTGCGCGTCACCAGCGCAATCCGC
>CAZBSV010000134.1:0-14654 GCA_964494795.1 uncultured Spirochaetales bacterium
GGGTCTGCCGCGCAAGAATGTGCGCACGTCCAGAGCTTTTTTCCCCTGGCGCTGCAAGCTGCGTGGCAGCAACCACCCGTCGGCCGTCGCGATGCGGAGCGTTCCATCCGGATCGGCTCGGACCGTTCCCGGTGCAGCATCCGCGGGGGCGGGATCCGTACGCGCGTCGAGGATCTGAAGACCTTCACCATCGAGGGTCGTGAACGCGCCCGGGCTCGGAGCCATCGCGCGCACCCGTCGGCAGAGCGCGTCCGCGCTCTCGGTCCAGATCAGCGCGGCGTCGGAACGCTCGATCTTGGGTGCGCAGGTCGCGTGCGCCGCGTCCTGGGGGATCCAGCGGACGCGGTCGTCGGCGATCTGCTCGATCACCTCCTCGAGTGTGTCGGCGGTGAGCGCTGCGAGGCGCGCCGCGAGTTCGCCCGCATTCTCGTGCTCGCCGATCGCGATTTCGCGCTGCTGCGCGACCGGCCCGGCATCCATCGCCTTTTCGACGCGCATGGCGGACACGCCCGTCACCGCGGCGCCATCGAGAATGCAGCGCGAGATCGGGGCGGCGCCCCGGTAACGCGGCAACAGACTGGCGTGCCCGTTGATCAGATATCCGAGCGCGGGCGCCTCGCGAATTCGCCGGGGCAGGAATTGTCCGAAGGCGACGACGACACCGAGGTCGGGTTTGCAGGCGCTGAATTCGCTGAGCGCCGCGTCGTCGCCGACGTGTTCCACGCGCATCAGCCGCACACCCGCGCGCAGGGCGACTTCTGCAACCGGCGCGGGCGAAGTCTTGCGGCCTCGGCCCCGGCGCCGATCCGGTTGGCAGACGACGACCACCACTTCGTGGCGCCCTTCGATCAAACGCTCGAGGGTCGGAATCGCAAAGTCCGGGGTCCCGAAGAACGCGAGCCGAAGCGGGGAACTGGAAGGCGGATGCGCCAAGCCTCGATTCCTAGCTTCCCGATTGTTCTTCGAGCTCGCGGCGCAACTGCTTCTTGCGTCGTTGGGTGTAGAGGTTGCGCTTGAGGCGACTGATCCGGTCGATGAAGAGGATTCCGTCGAGGTGGTCGATCTCGTGCTGGAAGCACACCGCCTGAAGTTCCGACGCGGCGAACTCCAGGTCTTCTCCCTCGAGGTTCGACGCCCGCAGTCGGACGCTCGACGCGCGCTCGACATCGGCTTCGAAATCCGGAACCGACAAACATCCCTCCGTCCAGACGAGCTCACCGCTGCGCTCGACGATCTCCGGGTTGACGAGTATGAGCGGATTGCGCTCCGTGTCGTCCGCGGTCCACTCGGTGTCGACGACGATCAGGCGAATCGTCTCGCCCAGCTGGGGCGCGGCGAGGCCGATTCCAGGCTCGTCGTAGATCACGTCCAACATGTCGCTCGCGAGTTCCCGGATCTCATCGGTGATCTTCTCGATCGGGGTCGAAATCTCGCGCAAGCGCTTGTCGGGGAATTTGAGAACTTCGCGCAGTGCCATGCGTCGATACGACTCGAGTTTTCGAAAAGAGAAAACGCTGCTCCCGAGCCGTTCATAGCATGTTGAGCGGATTGACGTCCACGCTCGCCTGCAGCGGCTCGGCGAGACCAGCGGTCGCCTTGGCGAGCGCCTCGGCGGCTGTGCGCAGCAGCGGGCCTGCGGGTCCCTTCACCAGGAGTTGATACCGATAGCGCCCGCGAAGACGCGCGAGCGGCGCGGGGGCCGGTCCGAGTACCTCGAGTGGCGGCTGCGATGTGTCTAGCGACATCGCCGACACCATCTGGGCAAGCTCGAGTGACGCGCAACGAGTCTCGCTTTCGCTGGGCCCCGTGATCAGGACTCGGAGCAACTGTCCGATTGGCGGATAGCCGAGCGCCTTGCGGTGGCCCATTTCCTCCGCGTAAAAACGCTCGTAGTCGTGGTCGATCACCGGTTGAATCGCGTAGTGGTTCGGGTCGAAGGTCTGCACGATCACACGCCCGGGCACGGCATCCCGACCCGCGCGCCCCGCGACCTGGGTGAGCAGCTGGAAGGTTCGTTCGGCGGCACGGAAATCTGGCAGGTGCAATCCCACGTCGGCGACGACCACGCCCACGAGCCGGACGCCGGGGAAATCGTGGCCCTTGGCGACCATCTGGGTGCCGACGACGATGTCGATGCTCCCGGTTTGCAGGCCCCGGAGCACGCTCTCGGTGAAGCCGCGTCTCCTTGCGGTGTCTCGATCGAGTCGGGCGATGCGCGCAGCGGGAAACAGGCTGCGGACTTCTTCTTCGAGCCGCTGGGTCCCCACGCCCAGCAGCGCCGCGTCCGGAGCTCCGCAATTCGAACAGCGAGATGGGGGCGGTAGCGAGAAATCGCAGTAGTGGCAGCGCAGGCATTGCCCGATCGCGTGGTACACCAAGGAGATGTCGCAGTTCCGACAGCGCTCTGAAGCTCCGCATTCGAAGCAGAGGATCGCGGTCGAGAAACCGCGCCGGTTGAGGAACAGGATGCTCTGGCCGCCATCGGCGAGGGTTTTTGCGATCGCGGCGCGCAGTGGCGCCGAGAGGATGACTTTGCGCCCGCGCGGCGCGCGGTCGCGCTCGCGCGCGAGATCGACGATCGTGACCGCGGGCAGCGGTCGCCCGCCGATGCGCTTTCCGAGCACGAGTCGGCGGATCTCGCCCCGTTCGGCGGCGAATCGGGTGTCCAGCGACGGGGTCGCCGAACCCAGGATGACCGGACAGCCGGACTGCGCGCCACGGCGCTGGGCGAGATCCCTAGCGTGGTAGCGGAAACCCTCGTCGTTCTTGTACGCAGCGTCGTGCTCCTCGTCGATCACGATCACGCCGAGGTTTTCGAGTGGTGCAAAAAGCGCAGAGCGCGCCCCGACAGCGATTGGCGTCGCCCCCGCGCGGAGCCGCTCCCACTGTTCCAGGCGTTCGCCGGGTTGCAGTCCGCTGTGCAGGACCGCGAGTTGGTCGCCGAAGCGGCCGCGCAGGCGAGCGAGGATCTGATGCGTGAGGGTGATTTCAGGAACCAGCACGAGCGCCTGTCGGCCCACGCGAAGCGCTTCGGCGACGGCGCGCAGGTAGATCTCAGTCTTGCCGCTTCCGGTGATGCCGTGGAGCAGGAAGGTCTCCGGGCGCGACTTCGCGATCGCTTGCGTGATCGGTGCGAGACACGCGGCCTGGTCCGGGGTGAGCGAAGGCTCGACGCCCGCTTCGAGCGGTTCGCCGAGCACGTCGCGCGGAGCGCCCCTTTCGGACATTTCGATCAGACCGCGGTCGGCGAGCCGGCGCAACAAACGCCCCGCATCCGGAAACCCGTCGAGCAGGCAGCGGGTAGGGGTCTCGCCCGCCGCCGCGATCGCGCGCAGCAGCGCGGCCTGCTGGGGGGCGCGCGCGAGCGTCGCGGCGGCTGCCTCGACGTCCACCTCCGGTGCCAGGCTCGCGATTCGGATCGTCGCCAGGCGCGCAAGCGCGGGGCGCGACAGCGAGATTCGAGCCACCAAGCCATCGCGTTCGAGCGCGTCGAGCCGCTGCGCGCCGTCGAGCTTGCCCAGGTAGCTTCGCGGTCGGGGCTCCCCTTCCAGTAATACGAGCAGCGAGCGATCGATCGCGTTGACGGCGCCCGCGTCGAGCGCCGCGCGGCCACTGCGCGTAATCGCGTATCCCGCGACCGCGCGCGGCGCCGAGCCCGCGGGCAGCGCGCTCGCAAGCGCGATGCCGAGCGGGCACAGCACCTCGCGCGCCGCCTCGCGCAGCAACTCCAGCATTGCGTTCGAGAGCGCGGGTTCGAAATCCAACACGCGCTCGATCGGAAGCAGGCGACCCTGGAACCGGGGATGGCCTGTGCGCTCGACGATCACTCCCGTCAACTGGCGATCGCGCAGGCGGACCTGAACGCGGCAGCCCGGCCGAGCCTGCAGGTCGAATTCCGCAGGCACCGCGTATTCGAAGAGTTCGTCCACCGGGAGTGGCAGCGCGACCCGGGCGATGTCGCAGCGCGCGAGCGCGAAGAGCGGCTGATCCATGGCAGGCAGTCTATCGCCCAAGCGCGCGAATCGGTGATCGCGATGGCGCTGCTCGGCGGTCTCCGATAACTCTAGTCGGCAGAAGATTTCCCAGAAGGAGACGAGATGCCCCCCCGCGCTCGAGTGCCGCGTTCCGGTCGCGTGGAGGTCAAACGCAGCGGAAACGGGCGCGCTCTTCGGATCGACGGAACTTTTGCGTCCTGGTACGAGCCCGGCAGGGCGACGACCGGATCGGTATGGGACGCTCTCGCGGCGCCGTTGCTGCTGCTTCCCAAACCCCGGCGCGATCGGGTGTTGATCCTCGGTCTCGGGGGCGGCAGTGCGGCGCGGGTCGCGCGCGCAATCGCGCCGAGAGCGCGAATCACGGGCGTCGAACTCGATGCCCGGGTGGTTCGCGCGGCCCGTCGCTGGTTCGACCTCGACGGCCTCGACGTCGAAGTCATCCGGGGTGACGCCCGACACTACCTCGAGCGCACACGCAGGCGCTTCGATGTCATTCTCGACGATGTCTTCGTGGGAAATCGGCGGAGCGTCCGCAAGCCCGACTGGCTGCCCGAGCCGGGTCTCGCGCTCGCCGCCGCACGTCTGAAGCCGGGCGGGATTCTCGTCAGCAATGCGATCGACGAAGCGCCTGCGGTCGCGCGCGCGATGCGCGAACTGTTCACTTCCACATTGGAGATCGAGATCGAAGACTACGACACCCGGGTCGTGGTCGGAGCCGCTTTTCCGATCTCGGGTCGGAGCTTGCGTTCAGCGCTGAATCGCGATCCGACGCTGGCAGTGAGCGCGCGGCATTTTTCGATCCGGAAGTCCGCGCGACGCTAGGTACTCTCGCTAGCGGGGGAAGCTTCGCTTCCCTTTGCGGCGCCCCTCGAACCCGTTCCGGGTCCGAGCGGCTAGCGGGGGAAGCTTCGCTTCCCTTTGCGGCGCCCCTCGAACCCGTTCCGGGTCCGAGCGGCTAGTCCGGCGTTTCCGCGAGAAATTGCAGCACGCTGTGATTGAACTGCTCCGCGGATTCCACCATCACCAGATGACCCCCATAGGCGATCGTGACGAGGTGCGCGTCGGGGATCTCGTCCGCGAGTTCGCGATGGAGCGCGGGCGGTGTGAGTTGATCCCGCCGACCGCAGATCACGAGGGTGGGCTGTTGGATGTCGCGCAATCGGTCTGCGGTGTCGTGCGCGAGGCAAGCGTCGCATTGTCGTGCGAAGACCTGTTCAGTGAGTGGTGCGCCGTCCTGGACGAAGAACTCGATCATCTGATCGATCAGGTCGGTCTGCTCGAGGGTTTCGTCCTGCAGGGTCCAGAGCATGCGCTCGCGAACCATCACTTCGATCGAGGCGCCACCGAGGGACAGCTCGCGCCACTGTTGAAGGAGCATCCTTCGCTTGGCGTCGGCGCGCGCGTAGGTGCCCGAGAGGATCAGGCGATGCACGCGATCGCGATGCCGGAGCGCCATCTCCTGGGCGACCATGCCGCCCATGAACACCCCGAGCACGTTCGCCTGTTCGATCTCGAGCGCGTCCATCAGTGCGATTGCGTCGTCCGCGAGCCCCGCGGTCGTGAACGGGCCGCCCGAATCCTCGCTCCCGCCCACGCCCGCATGATCGAAGATCAGCGTTCGGTGTTCCTGGGAGAAGTCGGGAACCTGCAGCGGGAGCCAGCCCCGGCAAGATCCACCGCTTCCCATCACCAGAATCAGCGGAATCCCGGACTGCTCGCCGTGGAGCTCGTAGTAGACCTTGCGCGATCGGACGCTGGCGTGGGGCACGGGCCCATGGTAACCCGTAGCGATTCGAATTTGAAGCAATCGGAGCGAGGCTGGTCGCTCGCTTATTTGCTCATCTGTTTGAGGTCGCTGAGCACCGAGCGCGCCACGGCCTTGAGCGTCTCGAAGACACCCGTCCCGATCGTCGCGCAGGCCTCGAAGTCCGGAACACCGGCTGGGTTGAGAAGCCGCCGGATCTCGTCGAGCGGCGCGGCGTTCGGAAGATCGCGCTTGTTGTACTGCACGATGTAGGGCGTCTTTTCGAGGTCGTAGCCCTGCTCGGCGAGGTTGAGCTTCAGGTTGTCGAGGCTTTCCAGATTCGCCTCCATACGCTCGATCTGGCTATCGGCGACGAACACGACTCCGTCCACGCCCTTGAGGATCAGCTTGCGACTCGCGTCGTAGAAGACCTGACCGGGCACGGTGTAGAGGTGGAAGCGCGTCTTGAAGCCGCGGATCTGGCCCAACGCGAGCGGCAGGAAGTCGAAGAAGAGAGTGCGCTCGGTTTCCGTCGCGAGCGAGATCATCTTCCCCTTGAGGTCGGGGTTCGTCTTGTTGTAGATGAACTGCAGATTGGTCGTCTTGCCACACAGACCGGGTCCGTAGTAGACGATCTTGCAGTTGATTTCGCGCGATGAGTAGTTGATGAAAGACATTCGCAAGCTACATCGAGAACAGGTTGTCGATGTCTTCATCCGTGATCTCGGAGAAAGGTGCATCGCCACCTCCCCCCGCGCTGGCCTGTTCCGAGCGCTTCTGGATCTGTTCGAAGGCCTTGGCGAGTTCGCTTCCCGCCTTCTTCACCCGCAGTCGGACGAGTCCGAGTGAGCTGCGGTCGTCGAAGACCACGACCAGGATGATTCGCTTTGCGACCAGCGTGATGTGGAGATTGTCCCGCTGGCCCTGGTGGAAGTGGATCGGGAATTCCTCCTCGCCCACGATCTTGGCGAGGCCCCCGGTCGCCGCGATGCAGCCCGCGGTCAGCGAAGCGAGGCTCGTGGTGTCGATCCCCCGCATCTCGCCCGCTTCGCCAATCAGCTGGCCGTTGCGATCGACCACAAAGATTCCCTTGGCGTTGGCGTCCCGAACGAGCTTCTGGATGACGGCGAGGATCTTGCGATAGTCCTCGTCGTACATCACGAGCTGCGTTTCATTCATCGGCAATTGCCTCGATAAGCAGTCGGACAGCCAGCGGATTCGCCTACGCACCTTACCGCGTAGGCCAAACTCACGGCAAGCGTGGATCCCGCGAGTGGTTCGGCGCACTCGCGATCCGGCTTGAGTCCCATACTCGATGGCCAGCGCGGCCTAGATGGGGCCCCGATTCTCCATCGAGCGGCCGATGGTGACGTGGTCGGCGTATTCAAGATCCCCTCCCAGGGGCATCCCGCAGGCGATCCGGCTGAATTTCACGCCCGTCCCCGCGAGTCGGGTCGAAATGTGGTGCGCGGTCGCGTCGCCCTCGGCGTTCGGGTTGGTGGCCAGGATCACCTCGCTGATCGCTCCCGATCGGAGGCGGGCTTCGAGCTCCGAGATCCTCAGCGCATCGGGCCCCACTCCATCGATCGGCGAAAGGGTTCCTCCGAGCACGTGGTAGCGGCCGCGAAACGCGCGGCTGCGCTCGATGGCGACCAGATCGGCCGGCTCCTCGACTACGCAAATCGCAGACGGGTCGCGGCGCTGGTCGCTGCAGATCGCACAGGGTGATACGTCCGTGAGGTCGTAACAGATTTCGCAGAGCACGATCTCGCGCTTGAGGCGTTCGAGCGCATCGCTCAATTCGTGCACGACCGATTCCGGTGCGCCGAGCAGAAAGAACGACAGCCGCGTCGCGGACTTCTCGCCGATGCCCGGCAGCCGCTTGAGGGCGTTGACGAGGCGCTCGATCGGCGCGGGCGTGCTGCGCATCGACTAGCCGCCGCTCGCGGGATCGAGAGATCCCGGCAACTGGATGCCGATCGACGCGCGCTTGAACTCTTCTTGGATCATTCGCTGGGCGTTCGCAAGTGCCGCGTTGACGGCGGCAGCGCTGAGGTCCTGGATCATGCGAGCATCGCCGGACTCGAGCAGTGACGCTTCGATCCGGATCTCGAGGATTCGCAGCGCTCCGGTCGCCACGGCGGTCACCATCCCTCCGCCGGCATCTCCGTTGACGCGTCGCTGCTCGAGGTCGCGCTGCAATTCGGCAATCTTCTGCTGGGCGTGCTGCGCCTTCTGGAAGAAGTCCGCGAAGTCCGGTGACGTCATCGGGTGGCCCCGGCGGGGCGGATCTCGAGGATCTCGCCGTTCAGGATCTCGACCGCGCGATTGACCGCGGGATGCTTGAGGGCGCGCTGTCGCAACTCTCGCAGCGCTTCTGCGCTGAGTTCGGCGTTCGCGCCGCTCGCCGTCGCGCTCGCGGCCCCGGTTTCCGCCTCTGGCGTTTCGATCTGCACCCGGATCGGGTGCCCGAAGAATTCCGCGCACGCCGCTTCCAGGGTTTCGATGCGGTCCTTCAGCCGCTTGGCGGCGAATGCCTCGGGTACGCACACCCGAATGTGTTGAGCGTCGCGTTCGAGCAACTTTCCGCCCTCGAGCGCCGCGACGAGTCCGGGGTGACTCTCTCGAAGCATGCCGCGCAAGCGGTCGAGCACCACGGCTGGGTGGGCGTCGAGGCTTCCGTGGTTCGGGGGCGCAGCGCCTGGCTCGCCCGCGTTCGGGCGCGCATCGGTTCCCGCGGCTTCGCTCGCAGGTTCGCCCTGCGTCGGTGCCGCGCGGCGCGCAGCGCCCGATCCCGCATTCGATCCAGGGCTGCGGCGCCCGCCGCTCGGTGCGGCACCGCTCGCCCCGCCGCCCGTCGGGTCTGCGCGGAGCCCGCGCTCGAGCGCGTCGATCCGCGCGAGCAGCTGCGCGACGTCGTCGCCTGCGGGCATCGTCGCGAGCCGAATCACCGCCATCTCGAGCACCGCGAACGGCCGCGGCGCCCAGGCGAGATCTTCCTGTTCTTTGAGCAGCGCTCGAAACATTCGCCGCAAGCGGGCTTCGTCACAGCGCTCGGCGAGGCTTCGAAGCTCCGCGATCTCGGCGTCGCCGCCCTCGACGAGCCCGTTCGCGTCGGGCGCGATGCGCAGCACCACCAGATCGCGCAGCAGCCCGAGCAGATTCTCGCCGAGACGCTTGGCGTCGATGCCGCTCTCGCCCGCTCGCGCGCAGGCTTCGATCGCCGACGCGGCATTTCCGTCGACGCAGGCCTGCGCGATTGCGAGCAGCAACTTCCGATCGACGAGATCCAGGATCGCGGCCACCTGCTCGTCGTCGACTTCGCTTGCGCCGAAGGAGAGGATCTGATCGAGCAGCGTCTGGGCGTCGCGCAACGAGCCATCCGCCTCGCGCGCGATCGCGAGCAGACTCTGCTCCGAGATCTTGAAACCTTCGGTGCGGGTGATCGCGCTGAGGTTCGCGACGATCTCGCGAACCCCGATGCGGCGCAGGTCGTGGCGCTGGCAGCGCGAGATCACCGTGAACGGGATCTTTTCGGGGTTGGTGGTCGCGAAGACAAAGAGACTGCGCGGCGGCGGCTCTTCGAGCGTCTTGAGCAGCGCGTTGAAGGCTGCGGTCGACAACATGTGGACTTCGTCGACGACGAAGATCCGGTGCTTGCCCGGCGAAGGCGCGTAGCGGATCGCTTCGATCAACTCGCGCACGTCGTCGACGCTCGTGCGGCTCGCAGCGTCGACTTCGCGCACGTCGGTCGAGGTGCCCGCGGCAATCTCGCTGCACGACACGCACTCGCCACACGGAGTGTCGGTCGGTCCCTTCTCGCAGTTCAAGCAGCGCGCGAGAATGCGCGCAAGGGTCGTCTTGCCGGTCCCGCGAGGGCCCGTCAGCAGGATGGCGTGGGGCACGCGATTCGCTCGGATCGCGTTGCGCAGCGGGGTGGTGACGTGAGATTGAGCGTAGACGTCGTCGAAGTTCTGGGGTCGCCATTTGCGGGCGAGCACCTGGTAACTCATCGGGCGCCGTTGGGTTGGGGGAACGCCATGGGATCCTGTTCGTCTCGTTCAGCCGACAGCGAACTGTCGGCCGACAACCAGCGACGCCCTGTGGAGAGCCGGGATCGCAGGGCACCCCCATTCGCAACCGAAATCCCGCTACCGCTGCTTCCTTCCGGATCTGACGGGGTTCACGAGGTTCGTGATCGAACGGGACCCTGCGATCGCGGCTCTCCGCAAGGCGTTCGTGACTCTACTGATCTCGTCCGAGAGGGTCAATTGCGCGCGCCATGCTGTGCCGCGCAGCTGCGGGCGTTCGCGCGCATCGCTCGACGGAAATAGCGTCTGGCGGAGAGGGTGGGATTCGAACCCACGGTACCCTTCCGGGTACACCTGATTTCGAGTCAGGCACGTTCGACCGGACTCCGCCACCTCTCCGCGGCCGCCAAGGCTATCGCAGGCGAGCGCTCGCGGGCCAACGCCAGTGCGCGCCGCGCATAGAGAGGCTAATCTGCCTCGCGCCCGAGATTCACCGATGCAGAGGTATTTGTTTGTCACGCGAAGATCTGATTCAGGCGACCGGAACCGTGGACAAGATCCTCGGCGGCGGTCGCTATCAGATCACCCTCGAAAACGGCCAGCCCGTGACCGCGCAATTGTCCGGTCGCATGCGCCGGTTTCGGATTCGCGTGATCCCTGGGGATCGGGTCCAGGTCGGTGTCTCGCCGTACGATCCCACCCACGGCTTCGTCACCTTCCGACTCCGGGAAGGTCAAAGCGCTCCGCGCTAGCAGCGTGCCCAACCGGGCGGTCGCTCTCCAACTCAAGGCGCTCCAGGCCTTCGATCGGTTTCGCCTGCGCGGGCTCGCAACGCGACATCGCGGCCTCCAGATCCATCCGAGCGCATCGAGCAATCTCGCCGCGGCGCGCTTCGATTTGGCAGAAGGCGCGCGGCTTTCGATCGGCGCGGGTGTCGTCACCGAGCGCATCGCTGGAGCGCTGCGTTTTTCGCTCGGAGCTGGCGCCGAGATCTCGATCGGCGAGGGCAGCTGGCTGCGAACACAGCTCGGACCGATCCACCTGGTCGCTTTCGACGGCGCTCGGCTGATCGTCGGCGCCCAGGGGTTCTTGAACGGCTGCCATCTGAGCGCCAAGCGGGAGCTGCGCACCGGGCGCCGCACCTGGATCGGGCCGGGCTGCCGGGTCTTCGATTCCGACCAGCACGACCTCGATTCCGAGCATCCGGAGGTCAGCGAGCCCGTGACGATCGGGGACTGCGTGTGGCTGGCGTCCGACGTCACCATCTTGCGCGGCGTGACGATCGGAGCGCACAGCGTGATCGGCGCTCGCTCGCTCGTCGTTGCCGACGTCCCCCCGCACACGCTCGCGTTCGGTCAACCCGCGACGCCACGCGGCGAGATCGGCGATCGCTCCAACACCCGTTGACGGCGCTCCCCGCAGCCAGCGTCGGCGCCCGCGCGCTCCCCACCGCACGGACCGCAAACTCGACGCTTGACGGGCCACAAACCCGAGGGCTGGACGGGCGCAAACTCGGCGGCGAGATCTACGCGGTCGACTTGACGTTTGCGCCGCGATGGCTCAACTTCGCGACCCTTCGGGCCGCAGGGGGCGCGCTGGAGTCCCCGCCAAAACGACGTGGACGGCCGGATGGTCTTGGTCGGAAGGACTTGCCCCCGCGATCAGAGCGACTGGAGGACCGGCGCCACTTCCGGTCGAACCCTGCGGAGTCCCCGTGGGGAATCGATTGGAATATCCGACACGACTGAAACTTCCGACACAGTTGACTCGACTGGAAGTTCCGACACGACTGGAAGTTCCGACACATTGTGCGGTGAATGAGCACTCACCGCATACCCATCCAGCTGTATGGCGCGGAACCCCCTGGCGCCCCAGCGACTGCCGAGGCTGACCATGATCCACGACCTAGCGAGAATCCGAAACATCGGAATCAGCGCACACATCGATTCTGGCAAGACGACGCTGACCGAGCGCATCCTTTTCTACACCGGGCGGATTCACGCGATCCACGAGGTGAAGGGCAAGGACGAGGTCGGCGCGACCATGGACTCGATGGAGCTGGAGCGGGAGCGCGGCATCACGATCCAGAGCGCGGCGACCCACACGACCTGGAGCGATCACCACATCAACATCATCGACACCCCCGGCCACGTCGACTTCACGATCGAAGTCGAGCGCGCGTTGCGCGTTCTCGACGGCGCAATCCTGGTGCTCTGCGGTGTCGCGGGCGTGCAGTCCCAATCGATGACGGTGGATCGCCAGATGCGCCGCTACAAGGTTCCGCGCATGGCATTCATCAACAAGCTCGATCGCTCCGGCGCGAACCCGATGCGGGTGACGGAGCAATTGCGCGACAAGCTCCACCACAACGCGGTCATGATGCAGCTTCCGATCGGGCTCGAAGCCAAGTTCGAGGGCGTGATCGACCTGGTCGAGATGAAGGCCTGGCGCTTCGAGGGCGACAACGGCGAGCACGTCGTTGCGGCGGAAATCCCCGAAGAAATGCGCGACGAGGCCGAGATGGCCCGCGAGACCATGCTCGACGCCGTCTCGATGTTCTCGGACGAACTGATGGAGGCGATTCTCGAAGAGCGCGTCACCGACGCGTTGATCCACGACGCCGTGCGCAAGGCGACGCTATCGATGGAACTCACCCCGGTGTTTCTCGGTTCGGCGTACAAGAACAAGGGAGTGCAGAAGCTGCTCGACGCCGTCAACCGCTATCTGCCGAGCCCGCTCGACAACGTGAATACCGGCGTCGATCTCTCCAACGATGAAGCATCCCTGACGCTCGCGAGCGACCCCAACAAGCCGCTCGTGGCGCTCGCGTTCAAGCTCGAAGATGGTCGTTACGGGCAGCTGACCTACATCCGCGTCTACCAGGGATCGCTCGCGAAGGGGGTGTCGATCATCAACAGCCGCACCAAGAAGCGGCACAAGGTGGGGCGACTGGTTCGCATGCACGCAGACTCGATGGAAGACATCAACGATTCGTCCGCCGGTGACATCGTCGCGCTCTTCGGGATCGACTGCGCGTCTGGGGATACCTTTACCGATGAATCCGTGCAGATTTCGATGACCTCGATGCACGTGCCCGAACCCGTGATTTCGATCGCCATCAAGCCCGTCGACAAGAAGACGTCCGACAACTTGGGAAAGGCGCTCGGTCGCTTCGTGCGCGAGGACCCGACCTTCCGCGCGCGCGTCGATCAGGAGAGCAGCGAAACCGTGATCTCCGGGATGGGGGAGCTTCACCTCGAAGTCTACGTCGAGCGAATGAAGCGCGAATACGGCTGCGAGGTCCAGACGGGCGCGCCCCAGGTCGCGTATCGCGAAACGATTTCTCAGCGGGCCGAGTTCGATTACACGCACCAGAAACAGACCGGTGGCTCCGGACAGTACGGCCGCATTGCAGGCCGGATCGAGCCGCGCGAAGACGGCGCCGACGACTTCGAGTTCGTGAGCGAGGTCAAGGGCGGGTCGGTTCCGACGGAATACATTCCGGCGATCGAGAAGGGCTTCCGGCAGTGCATGGAGAAGGGGCGACTGATCGGCTTCCCGGTGATTGGAATCAAGGTGGTCGTCGACGACGGCAAGTCGCACAGCGTCGACTCCTCGGAGATGGCCTTCCAGGCCGCCGCGCGCGGCGCCTTCCGCCAGGTCTACCCCAAGGCCAGGCCGATCGTGCTCGAGCCCGTGATGAAGCTCGAGGTCGAGGGCCCCGTCGCCCACCAGGGCGTGATTCTCAAGACGATCATGCAGCGCCGTGGTACCGTGATCGGGACGACGGAAACCGCGGGCGTGTCCCGCACAGAGTCGGAGGTGCCCCTCGCTGAGATGTTCGGGTACGCGACCGACTTGCGCTCCATGACCCAGGGAACGGCCGAGTTCACGATGGAGTTCGCGCGCTATCTGCCTGCGCCGTCCGAAATCCAGAAGGAACTCAAGGAGAAATTCAGTTCGAAAATTATCGACGAAGACGAATAGGTCGGGGAGTTCAGCGTGTACCGAAAGTTTCTGAACGCGCGCAGTCCGCTGCGCTTGCTCGAAAAGGGTCTCAACGGTGGATTGGGGCCCGGCAACCTGGGGATCGTCGTTGCGGGACACGGTGTCGGGAAGGCGTCGTTTCTCGTGGGCGTTGCGCTCGATGAGTTGCTGCGATCGGGCCGAGTGCTCCACGTCTCGATGGCCCACACGGTCTCCCACATCCGCGACCACTACGACACCGTATTCGAAGAACTCGCAGCGACCGCGCGCCTCAACGACGAAGCCGAGGTGCACGTCGACATCGATCGCAATCGCAGCATCCGCGTCTACCCGCGCAACGCGCTCACGACCGCAAAGTTGAGAGAGGCCATCAAGGTCGAATCCGCGACCGCCGGCCAACCCTCGCTGGTCGTGATCGAAGGCCTCGACTTCGAGATCGCCTCCCGCCAGGACTTCGTCGACCTCAAGGAACTCGCGAGCGAACTCGCCGCGGAAGTCTGGCTCTCGGCCGCCTCCCGTGAGGAACATGTGACGCGCTTGCCGTCGTCGATCGAACGCGTCGAAGATCTCGTGAGCGTGATTCTCGCGCTCGAGCCCGGCGACGACGCGGTGGTCTTGCGCGCGCTCAAGGACCACGACAGCTCGGATCTCTCCCAACTGCACGTCGCGCTCGATCCGAAGACCCTGCTGCTGACGCGCCATTAGCCCGCGCAGTTAGCCTGGCCGTCGCCTGAACGGAGATCTTGGTAGCGCGGGGATCCGGGCAGTATTTTGAGAGATGGTCGTAAGGAGCGGGAGACGGGAGGGGATCCCGCTCAAAGCCCATGTCGCGTGATCCCCTCCCGTCTCCCGCTCCTAGCAAAAGTTTTTGTACCCGCTGAACGCCTAACAAGCGGA
>CAZBSV010000135.1:0-33632 GCA_964494795.1 uncultured Spirochaetales bacterium
ATCGCCGCCGCGAGCGCGAGTTCTTGATTCCGGCCCCCGCGACCGCTGCCGCGCACCACGACCGACGTCTCACCTCCCGCGATCAGACACACCGGCCGCGCGCAGTCGATCGCGGAGCCGAGCGCCGCGAGGCGCCGACCCGCCCTGTCGGCCGCTCCGCTGAGGCAACCGGGAAGCGCTATCGCGCGCATCCCTCGCTCTTCGGCAGCTGCGAGGGCCGCCTCCACGGCGCTGGCGTTCGACGCGAGCAGCGTGCTGCGGATGCGGTCGAACACGGCCGCACCGGGCGCCGGAGTGTCGTCGGACTCCCCGCGAACTCCGGCCTCGAGATGCGCGAGCACGCGCGCGGGAAATTCGCCGCCGATTCGAGAAATCGTATCGAGCGCGTCTCTATAGGTCGTGGGATCCGGAGCGAGCGGGCCTGAACCGATCACGTCCAGTCGATCACCCGGCACGTCGGAGATCGCGAGCACTTCGACGCGTTTACTGGCCACATGCGCGGCGAGGCGCCCGCCCGCGAGTCGACTCAGATGTTTGCGCACTGAATTGAGTTCGCCGATCGAAGCGCCCCCGCGGAGCAATCGGTCCGTCGCGCTGGCCAGATCGGGAAGCGTCACGCCTTCGACCGGGCAGCTGACCAGGCTCGACGCGCCGCCGGAGATCAGCGCAAGCAGCACGTCGTCCGGGCGCGCTCCCGCAACGAGTTCGATCGCCGCCTGCCCGGCCTTCTCGCAGCGCGCATCGGGTATGGGGTGGGCGGTCTCGCGGAGCTCCATCGTCTTCAGCTCGACCGCCATCCCGTCGGGAACCACCACGAGACCGGCGGCAATCCGGTTTCCCGCGACCTCTTCGAGTGCGCGCGCCATCGTGCCGGCCGCTTTTCCGATCGCGAGGACGACCAGGCGGGCACCGGGTTGCAGCGCCACGCCCGCGATCTCGATCGAATCCCCGTCTCGACGGACCGCGCTGCTGACCGCTCGCGCGGGATCCACCGCCTCGAGGGCAGCCGAAAAGAGCTGCTCGAGCCGGGCTCGGGCAAACCCCTCCGGGTTCACGATGCCGGAGCGCCTTCGGCTTCCGGCGAGGGGGGCGCCGCCGAATCAGGATCCGCGGGGAGGCCCGCGCCGCGCGAAGCCGCGCCAGCTCCGTCGGTCGGCGCAGTCAGCAGGATTTCGATCCTGCGATTCTTCGCGCGCCCCTCCGCGCTATCGTTCGGCGCGACCGGCGCAAACTCGGCCCTCGACACGACTTTGAGTCGCTCGGGCGCGATCCCGAGTTCGATCAGCAGCCGAGCGACCGAGCTCGCCCGCGCCGCGGCGAGCTCCCAATTCGACGGATAACGGCGAGCCACCGGGACGTTGTCGGTGTGCCCCTCCACCTGGATGGAGTGGGAGGACTCGAGCAAACGACGGCTCACTTTGCGCAATACCGCGTCGCCGCTCGAATTGAGCGACGCGGAACCGGAGGGGAACAGCACTTCCTCCGAGAGGTTCAGCTTCAAGCCCGAGCGAAGCTGCTCGATCTGGATCTGGCCGGAGGCGACCTCGCTCTCCAGATCCGACACCAGACCGTCGTAGCTGCTGCGCATCGATTCGATCTCGGCTTTGCGCACTGCGAGCTGCGCCGCGGTCGCCTCGAGATTCTCGGCAAGTTCGGTCTTCACGCGCGTCAGGCGCACCACCTCGTGCTCGTTTCGCTCCGTGGAGATGCGCAGATCCTCGTTTTGATCGATCAGTGCGAGTCGCTCCGCGGTCAGGCTCTGATTCGCGACCTCCAGGTCTCGCCTGGCCTTGGCCAGCCGATCGCGCTCGCGCACGGCTTCGTCGTAGCTGCCCTTGGTCACGCAGCCTGCCGCAACCGCGAGCAGCGCGATACAGGCCGCCGCCGGGACGATCCACTGCGGCAATCGGCGTCGGTCGCGCTCGAGCGCGCGTCGCCGCTGCTCAGTTCGATCCCATGAGCGTGTATCGCAACGCCTCATCAATTCGCCCCACGTATTCCAGATGCAGTCCCTCGAGCAGTTCCGGCTGTATTTCGTCGACGTCTTTCCGATTTTGCTCGGGGAGCACTACGGTAGCGATTCCGGCGCGCTTGGCCGCCAGTACCTTCTCCTTGATTCCCCCGACCGGAAGAATCTTTCCGCGCAGCGTGATCTCCCCGGTCATCGCGACGGCGGGCTTCACGCATCTGCCCGTCAACATCGAAGCCAACGACGTCACCATTGCGATCCCCGCAGAGGGTCCATCCTTCGGAACCGCGCCCGCGGGTACGTGGAGGTGGATGTCGCTTTTCTCGAACAGCGCGGATTCGATCGCGAGGCCCGACCCAGCCGACCGCAGCCAGGTGCGGGCCGCTTCGGCCGATTCGCGCATCACATCGCCGAGCGAACCCGTCAATTTCAATCCGCCTTTACCCGGCATCCGGGTGGACTCGACGAACAAGATGTCGCCTCCGGACGGCGTCCAGGCGAGCCCCACCGCGACCCCTGGCAGGGCCGTGCGTTCCGCGACCTCCGGCTCGAAACGAACCGGGCCGAGCAGCCGCGCGAGATCCCCGGGATCCATCGGCTGTGGCTCCTTCAGCCCCTCCTCGGCGACCTTGCGCGCGACCTTGCGCGCGAGCGCGCCAATTTCGCGCTCGAGATTGCGCACGCCGGCTTCCCGCGTGTAACTGCGAATCAACTGCTGCAGACACGCATCGCTCAGTTCGAATCCAAATTCCGCGAGCCCGTTTTGCACTCTCTGGCGGGGAACCAGGAAGCGCTTCGCGATCTCGACCTTTTCTTCCTCGGTGTATCCGGGCAACTCGATCACTTCCATGCGGTCGCGCAACGCCCCCGGCACCGGGTCCATCAGGTTCGCGGTGGCGATGAAGAGGACCTGCTGCAAATCGAAGGGAACCTCGAGGTAGTGATCGCTAAAGCTCGAATTCTGCTCGGGGTCCAAGACTTCGAGCAGCGCCGAAGAAGGATCGCCCCGGAAATCGACACCGACCTTGTCGACCTCGTCGAGCACGAAGACCGGATTGCGCGTGCCCGCGCGCCGGAGTCCCTGCACGATGCGCCCCGGTAGCGCGCCCACGTAGGTGCGGCGATGGCCGCGGATCTCGGCCTCGTCGCGCACGCCGCCGAGCGAAATCCGCTCGAACTTGCGGCCCAGAGCGCGCGCGATCGATCGACCCAGCGAGGTCTTGCCCGTCCCGGGCGGCCCCACGAAGCAGAGAATCGGCCCCTTGAGGTCGCGCTTGAGCGAGAGCACCGCAATGAATTCGGCGATCCGTTCCTTGACCTTGTCGAGCCCGTAATGGTCTTCGTCGAGGATGGCCCGCGCGCGTTCGACGTCGAGGCTGTCTTCGGAAATTTTCGCCCAGGGCAGGTCGACCATCCATTCGAGGTAGCTCCGAATCACGCCGTGCTCGGCGGCCGCCGTCGGCATCTGCACGAGTCGATCGAACTCGCGCGTCGCCTGTCGGCCAGCCTCCTCGGGCATCCCGGCCGCATCGATGCGCGCCTTGAGTCGTTCCATTTCGCTTTCCGAGTCCTCGCCCTCGCCGAGTTCCTGGCGAATCGCCTCGAGTTGCTGGCGGAGCATGTAGTCCCGCTGCGATTTACCGATATCGTTTTGCACCTTGTCGCGGATCTCACTTTCCACCTTCAGGGCATCGTGTTCGCGAACGACCTCGTCGAGCACCACGCGCAAGCGCTTCGGCACGTCGAGCTCCGCGAGAATCGACTGCTTGCCCTCCACGCCGAAATCGAGGTTCGAACCGACGAGATCCGCGAGCTTCGACGGGTTGTCGATCGATCCGACCAGGACCTGCAGATCGCCGGACAACTTCGAATTCTCGGCGGCGAACGCGCCAAACTGCTGAGAGAGATTGCGAACGAGCGCCGTCGTCTCGACCGAGTCCAAGTCTCCGGTCTCTTCGAGCTCGCGGATCCGCCCTCGCAGGAAGGGCTGCGTCGCAGTGAACTCTTCCACGCGAGCCCGCGATACTCCCTGCACGAGCAGGCGGTACGATTCGTCGGGGAACTTCATCATCTTCGCAATTCGAACTGCGGTTCCGATCCGGTACACGTCGTCTGGGCCCGGCGGCCCCTCCCCTTCGCGCGTGACGGCGACGCAAAGCAGCATGCGCGCGGGCGTGAGCAACGCCGCGTCGATCAACTGCTTGGATCGCTCGGACCGAACCAGCAGCGGCGAGAGCAGAAACGGAAACAGCACCGTGTTCTTGAGTGGAAGAACCGGCAGATGCTCCGGAACCTCGGGGGGGATGGGCGCAGCGCCCTCACCGCTCTCGACCAGGACTTCGGCGCCCTCCAGACCAGGGCTGTCGTCGAGCTGGATCTCGTATTCTTCGTCCGTCATTTCCGGATCCACTGCGCGCCTCTTCGGATCCTCACGGGACATCGATCGACACGCGCCGCGGGCCCGTTTCCCGCTTGGGCAGGGTGACGGTCAGAAAGCCGTTCGCGATGTGGGCGGAGACACGGTCTCGGTCGAACGGAATCGGAATCCGCAGGCGCCTCTCGAAAGGTCCGCAGGCGATCTCCATCTGATGCAGGCGACTGACCTGAGAAGCGTCCGATGCGCTCCGGATCCCGGCGATTCGCAGGATCTGCCCGTCCACCTTGACATTGAGATCTTCCCCGCGGACGCCTGCGATCTCCGCTCGAACCACGATGGAGGATTCGGTCTCGACGATGTCGACGTCCGGCTGCCAGCTGTCGCCGCGCAGGCGATCGCCGAATTCGCCGAAGTGGTCGACGAGTGAGTCGTGATTCCGATCGCTCACAGGCGGAAACCGCTCAGCTGTCTCCCCTTTGCTCCGTGTACTCCGCGTCGACGACGTCACCGCCGGCTGCGGAGTCCGCAGAATCCTCGCCTGAATCGGATCGAGCGCCGTCGCCCTCTGCGGCTTGGGTCTTGTAGAGCACTTCGGCGAGTTTGTGTAGTTCCTTTTCGACGCGCTGGCGAGCCGAGTCGAGGCGCGCCAGATCGTCACTTTCGAGATCCTTCTTCGCCTCTTCGATGGCACCCTTGAGCGCGCGCGAGTCGCTGTCGGAAAACTTCGCAGAGTTCTCCTTCAGCAGCTTTTCGCCCTGGTAGATGATCGAATCGAGGCCGTTTCGTTTCTCGACCTTCTCGCGCAATTCGCGGTCCTCGCTCGCGTGCACTTCTGCTTCGCGGATCATTCGATCGATCTCTGCTTTCGCGAGACCGCCGCTGCCTTCGATGCGAATCGATTGTTCCTTGCTGGTCGCTTTGTCCTTGGCCGAAACGGACAAGATGCCGTTCGCATCGATGTCGAAGGTAACCTCGATCTGCGGCACGCCGCGCGGAGCCGGCGGGAGCCCATCGAGAATGAAGCGGCCGATCGTTCGATTTCCCGTGGAAATCTCGCGCTCTCCTTGCTGCACGTGGATCTCCACCTGCGGCTGACTGTCGGAAGCCGTCGAGAAGATCTGGGACCGCCGTGTCGGAATCGTCGTGTTCTTCTCGATGAGCTTGGTGGTGACCTGACCGAAGGTCTCGATCCCGAGCGAAAGCGGCGTCACGTCGAGCAGCAGGACGTCCTTCACGTCGCCCGCGAGCACTCCGCCCTGGATCGCTGCGCCAATCGCGACGACTTCGTCTGGATTCACGGTCCGATTCGGCTCGCGCCCGAACAGCGCCCTCACCTTTTCTTGGACCAGCGGAATGCGCGTCGAGCCGCCGACGAGAATGACTTCATCGATCTCCGAAACCGAGAAGCCCGAGTCCGCGATTGCCTGCCGGCACGGCGCGAGGCTCTTCTCGATCAGGTCTTCGACCAGCTGCTCGAACTTCGCGCGCGTGAGCTTCAGGGTCAGGTGCTTGGGTCCCGTCTTGTCCGCCGTGATGTACGGCAGATTGATGTCCGTGCTCTGCGCTGCCGAGAGTTCGTGTTTGGCCTTCTCGGCGGCTTCGCGCAGGCGCTGCAGCGCCATCGAATCCTTCGAGAGATCGAGGCCCTGATCCTTCTTGAACTCGGCGATCAGGTAGTCGATCACGCGCTGGTCGATGTTGTCGCCACCCAGGTGGCTATCCCCGTTGGTCGCCTTCACCTCGACGACGTTCTCACCGACTTCGAGAATCGAGATGTCGAAGGTGCCGCCGCCGAAGTCGTAGACGGCGATCTTCTGGTCTTGCTTCTTGTCGAACCCGTAGGCGAGAGCCGCCGCGGTCGGCTCATTGATGATCCGTTTCACGTCGAGCCCCGCGATCTGGCCCGCATCCTTCGTCGCCTGGCGCTGGGCGTCGTTGAAATACGCGGGCACCGTGATCACCGCTGCGGTCACTTCGCCGCCGAGCTGCGATTCTGCGGCTGCCTTGAGTTTCTGGAGGATCATCGCCGAGATTTCCGGCGGAGAAAAATGCTTGTCGCCGATCTTGATTTCTGCGCTCCGCTCCTTGCCCTCGATCACTTCGTAGGGCACGAGGCTGATCTCTTCGGGGACTTCGCTGAGTCGCCGGCCCATGAATCGCTTGATGGAGTAGATGGTTCCCTTCGGATTCGTAACCGATTGGCGTCGCGCGATGGAACCGACGAGCCGTTCGCCCTCTTCGGTGAATGCGACCACGGAGGGCGTCGTGCGCCCGCCTTCGTCGTTGGTGATGATGGTGGGTTGACCGCCTTCCATCACCGCCACCGCCGAATTCGTGGTTCCGAGATCGATCCCAATGACCTTGCCGGTTTTTGCCATCGTTGAACCCTACCCCCTGCGATGCCGCGACGGGATTCGCGCAGCGGCGGGAAAGCTCGGCGCGAGGCCTCGAATGTCAATGGCCGCCGCGCGCGAAAGACCCGCTTTTACGCCCTCCCGCTGCGCGCTCGGCGACACGGGCCAGCCCGAGATTCTCCGCGGAACGCGCAGTTTCCGAAAGGTGTCTCAAAGGCTCGAGCGCCTATCTGCCGATAGGGCAGCCAGCCTTCTAACTGCCCGAAATCGCGAAGGAAGCACTGTAAGCGGCGCAGTCTGGGGGTATACTGCACGGTCCTGCCGCGAATCGGCGCTCAACCAGCGGCCGGAGGGGATGAATCGCTTCATGGTCCGATACCTGGCGTGGATCGCCAATACGGTGCTCTTCGCGCTCTGCTGCTTCCTGATTGCCGATACCGCGAACGCCATCATCGCGGCGCTCCTCAATCCGTCGCCCGCGACTTCCGTCGTGGCGGGGCAACCCAGCGGATTGCAAAGTCGCAGCTGGAACGACCGCCAACAGATCACGGATCGCAACCTGTTTCACTCGGAGGTGCTGTCGCCGCCCGAGCAAACCGCCACCACCGCCGCCGCCGCCAACGAAGAACTCACGGAAACCAATTTGCCGCTGAAGCTCTGGGGGACAATCGCCGCTAACGACCCGGCGCTCTCGTGGGCGTCCGTCGAAGACACCGGCAGGGCTGTCACGTCCGCCGTGCGGGTGGGGGACAAGATTCAGAGCGCGAGCATCGTCGCAATCGAGCGTCGGCGGGTGGTTCTGCTCGAAAACGGCGCCCGCCGTTCGTTGAGCCTGGATGGTGAAGAAGCGCCGGACTCGGCGCTGCAGGTTTCACGCAGATCAACACCGCCGACTCGAGCGGCAGGAGCCCGACCGCCGCGGCGCTCGAGCGCCAGGTCGTCCGATCCCGCCGCGCAGGCGGTCGCACCGCCGATGGGAAATCCCAACAGTCTTTACTCCCAGGCGAGAGTCAAGCCCCAGATCGATCTCGAAACGAACCAGATCACGGGCCTCGAACTCAGCAACATCCAAGCGGGCAGCGTGTTTGAAGCGGTGGGCATCCAGAACGGTGAGGTGATCACCGAAGTCGACGGAGTGCCGGTCAGCCAGCTGGGCCCGAGCACTAAGATTATGTCCGCGCTGTCCGATCCAGAACAGGTGGAGATCGTCACCGTGGACCCAAGCGGGAACTCCCACCACCGCGTGATCGTCCCGCCCCGATGAGCGATCGAAGGATTCGCGCGCGTTTGCAGATCGGAAGGAGTTCGAACGTCATGCATTGGCGCGTTGCTGTGCTCGCCGCCGCGATCGGGACCGTCGCTCTGCTGACCCTCGATCTGCGCCCAGGGTACGCGGACGATCTGGCCGGATCCGAGGTGGGCGGATCCGAGGTGGGCGGATCCGAGGATCTGATCCAGCTCGATTTCAACGACGCGGAACTCACCACGATCATCGACGCAATCTCGAAGATGACGGGCCGCAATTTCATCTACGACGAACGCGTGCGCGGCAAGGTCACCATCAAGTCACCGACCCGGATCTCGCGAGAGCAGGCCTACGCGGTCTTCGATTCCGTGCTCCAGGTCAAGGGTTTCACGACCGTCGAAACGCCGGGCGGAGCGCTGAAGATCATCCCGCTTCGGGACGCCAAGCAAAGCAACATCGAAACCACCCAGACCTACGCGGCGCCCGAAAATACCGATCGCTACGTGACGCGGCTGATCCCACTGCGCTTCATCGACGCCGAATCGATCACGAACACCCTGAAGCCCCTGATCTCGAAAGACGGCAGCATCGAGTCCTATGAGCCGACCAACATGGTGATCGTGACCGAAGCGGCTTCGAATATCCGCCGCATCCTCGCGATCCTCGAGGCGGTGGACGTCGAGACGTATCAGGACGAACTCTCGGTTTTCAAGATCAAACACGCGGACGCGCCGACGCTCGCCACTCAAGTCTCCGAGATCTATGGGGCCGAAGTCTCGTCATCCGGCCCGAATCGATCGGCGGGCCCGACCGCGCGGCGAACCGGCCGGAACGTGCCGAACCAGGGCGCCGAGCGAGCCGGCAGTGGACCCCTCGGGCGAGACCGGGTGCGGCTGATCACGGACGAGCGCACCAATTCCGTGATCGCACTCGCGCCGCGCACCCAGATGCAGGAGTTGCGCGAACTCATCAAGCGGCTCGACATTCCGGTCCGGGGCGCCGGCAAGATCCACGTCTATTACCTCCAGCACGCGGACGCGGAGGAGCTCGCGCTCACGCTCGCGTCTCTGGTCAGCGGAAGCATCCCCGCACCCGCCGTCAGCGCCGCCCAGCAGGGCCAGGGCATAACGTCGCTGCGCGCGGTCGTCGAGGGCCTCGCGCAAGGCGTCAAGATCACCGCGGATCCCGCCACCAACTCGCTGGTCATCCAAAGCAGCCGCGAGGGCTTCGACACGCTCTCCGAGGTGATCGCAAAGCTCGACGTCGAGCGCCCGCAGGTGCTCGTCGAGGCGCTGATCATGGAGGTCGACGTCACCGATTCCGAAGAACTCGGCTTCACGGGAGTCTTCCAGTTCGTCAACGGAAATACCCAGCTGAGCACCGTGATCGCTCCGGCCACCCTCGCGGGAGCTGCAACCGGCGGACCCATCGGCGCATTGGCGGCGGCGGGGGCACCACTCCTCCAGCAGTTCCTGCAAGACACCATCGAGCGGGACGAAGACGGAAACGCGACCAGCGACGGCCACCTGATCAACACGATCATCCGCGCGTCGGCGGGCGACAGCGGCACGAACATCATCTCCGCCCCGCACATTCTCACGATGGACAACGAAGAAGCGGAGATTCGCATCGGGCAGAACATTCCGATCATCACCAACCGCGTGGAGTCCGCGGGGGGCGTCGCGAACGCAAATAACAATCTTGCAACCTCGGTGAACGTCGAACGCCAGGACATCGGCGTCACGCTGCGCGTGACGCCCCAGATCACCGAGGGCGACAGCCTGCGGATGGAGATCTTCCAGGAGATCAGCGCGATCAACGTCGGCCTCGCGGCGAGCGGCGCGCTCGGTAGCGCCGAAGACGTCGGCGTGCCGCTCTCGAAGCGCGAGATCGAGAACGTGGTGGTGGTGCGCGACGGCGAGACCGTCGTGATCGGTGGCCTGCTGAGCGACGAGTATCAGGACACGGTTTCGAAGATTCCGTTCCTCGGCGACATCCCGATCCTGGGCTGGGCGTTCAAATCCACCAAGCGCGAGCTGCGCAAGATCAACCTGCTCGTGTTCTTGACGCCTCACATCATCCGCTTGCCGCAGGATCTCGAGCTCGAGACGATCCGCAAGCGCGAACAATTCGCCGAATCTTCCGACGAGGGGCTCGAGTGGTCGGAGCGCGAGCGCGCCGTCGAGCGCAAGCGCCAGAAGGCCGCCGAGGCGGCGGGCGAGGAATACGAGCCGCTCGGCGACAATCCCGTGCGGATCGCCGTACTGGACCACGGCGCCCGCTACCCCGAAGAGCGTGTCGGCGAGATCCGCTCCGACGACGCCCGCGCGCGCGAAGAAGCGGAAGCCGCTCGGCTCGCGGCGCTGCACGCTCCGGAATACGCCGTACAAGCTCTGATCGGACAAGACGTCGACGAGGCGATCGACACGCTCCAGGTGTTGATCGACGAGGGCTATGACGGAACGCTGGTGTCGAACGATCTCGCGGGCTCGATCTACTTCGAGTTGCAGATCGGTCCGTATGCGACGTTCGATGAAGCCAAACGGGTCTCCGAATCGGTTCGCGATGTTCACGGCCTCGAACCCTCCGTGGTCGTCGTCTCCGAGGAAGAAGCGGAAGAGCCGTGAGCGCCGTCTCCCAACCCGAGCGACCCCTCGAGCTGGGTGCGATTTTGCTGGATACCACCCAGCTCACCGAGGAGCAGCTCGAACAAGCTCGCGCGCTCCAGCTCGCCAATGGCGGCCGGCTCGCCGACCATCTGATTTTCGCGGGTCACGTCAGCGCGGATCAGGTGCTCGAAGCGCTGAGTCGGCAACTCGGCCTGCCGGTCCTGCCCAGCATCGACACCCGGGAAATCGACGAGAGCCTGATCGAACGCGTTCCGATCGGTTTCGCGAAGACACACGGGCTCGTTCCGATCCAGCGAGCGGCCAACGGCGCGATCCGCATTGCGGTCACCGATCCACTGAAGACCGCTCCGCTCGACGATCTTCGCCTGCTGTTCGAAGGCGCCGATATCCAGCTCGAGCTCGCCAATCAGCGCACGATCCTCGGCGCGATCAACGAGATCTACGATCGCGGCGCCACCGCGACAGATGCACTCGCCGAGGACGCAGCCGAGGACCTCGACGCGCTCGCGAGCGAGATCAGCCAAGAGCCCCAGGACCTACTCGAAGCCTCCGACGACTCTCCGATCATCAAGCTCGTCAACTCGATGCTTCAGCACGCCGTGAAGGAGCGCGCGAGCGACGTTCACCTCGAACCCTTCGAGTCCGAGGTGCGCGTGCGCTTCCGCATCGACGACGTGCTCTACGAGCCGATCAAGCCGCTTCCGCGCTCGCTCCAGGCGAGCATCGTTTCGCGCATCAAGATCATGGGCGGCCTCAACATCGCCGAGCGGCGACTGCCCCAGGACGGGCGAATCCGACTCAAGATCGCCGGACGTGACTACGACGTGCGGCTCTCGACCCTGCCCGTCACGCACGGCGAACGCGTAGTGCTGCGCTTGCTTCCGCGCACGACGGAGATGACCAATCTCGAGCGGATCGGCTTCGGCGAGCAGCAGTTGGCCACGATCAAGAGGTTGAGCTCGCGCCCCAACGGGATCGTCCTCGTCACCGGGCCGACCGGCAGCGGCAAGACGACGACCCTCTACGCGGCGCTCGCCTCGATCAATTCGACGGACAAGAACATCGTAACGCTCGACGATCCGGTCGAGATCCAGCTCCGGGGCGTCGGCCAGATCGAGGTCAACCCAAAGATCGGACTCACGTTCGCGAGCGGCCTGCGCTCGATCCTGCGCCAGGATCCCAACGTGATCCTGATCGGAGAAATCCGCGACCTCGAGACCGCGGAGATCGCGATCCAGGCCTCGCTGACGGGGCACCTCGTATTTTCGACGCTGCACACCAACGACGCGCCGAGCGCAATCACGCGACTCGTGGACATGGGCGTGGAGCCGTTCCTGGTGGGCTCTTCATTGGTGGCGGTGCTCGCGCAACGACTCGTCCGGATACTCTGCCTGAACTGCCGAGAAGCCTACGCGGCTACCCCCGAGGAACTCAAGGAAATCGGCATCCGCCCACCCGAGCGCCCGGTCAAGGTCTATCGCGCCAAGGGTTGCGCGGACTGCAACTTTACCGGCTACCACGGTCGCGTCGGAATCTTCGAACTGATGCTGGTCGATGACGACCTGCGCAGTCTCGTGTCCCAAAACATCGATTCCAAGACCATCAAGCAGGCCGCGATCCGCAAAGGCATGCGCACACTTCGCGGTGACGGCGCGCTGAAGGTTTTGCAGGGAATCACCTCGAGCGCCGAAGTCCTGCGGGCGACCGAGGAAGAAGGCAACGTAACCCAGATCTGAGGCTTCCGTGCCGGTCTACGCGTTCAAGGGAGTCAATGCGGCGGGCAAGTCCATCCACGGACTTCTCGACTCCGAGACTTCGCGAACGGCCCGAGGAAAGTTGCGAAAAGACGGGGTCTTCCTCACCGAACTGGTCGAACACCGGGGCGTTTCGCAAGTCAAGGCCGCCGCTGGCCGCAGCATTCGACTGCCGAGCTTTTCGCGGATTTCGGCTCTGGATCTCGCGCTCGTCACCCGGCAGGCGGCGACCCTGTTGAATTCGGGCATCCCGCTCGTCGAGGGGCTCAGCGCGCTGGCCGAACAGACCGAAAATGTTCGACTGCGAGCAGCGTTGGGAAAAACCCGAGACCGCGTCAACGAGGGCTCCCACTTTGCCGACGCGCTGGCCCAGACCGGCGCCTTCCCGGATCTCTACGTCAGCATGGTTCGCGCTGGCGAAGCCGGTGGCGCGCTCGACACCGTGCTCGAGCGATTGGCCGACTACCTGGAGAGCCAGGTCCGGCTGCGCAACAAGGTGAGTTCGATCATCATCTACCCCAGCGTGATGTTCGTCTTCGCGATGCTGGTCGTGGGCGTACTGGTGACCGTCGTCCTGCCCCAGATCACCGTGCTGCTGACCAGCCTCAATCAAGAACTTCCGTTCTACACGCGCTGGATCATCGGGATTTCGAACTTCGCCCGGCACTGGTGGTGGGCGATCGGACTCGGATTGCTGATCGTCGCCCTGAGCCTGCGCGCCGCGGTGGGAACCACGCGGGGCCGCGAGATCTTCGACTCCTTCAAGCTGCGACTTCCGGTCGTCGGTCGAACGGTGCGCATCATCGCAATCGCGCGCTTCTCGCGAACACTCGCAACCCTGCTCGCCGGAGGCCTCTCGATCGTTCGGGCGCTCGAGACCGCGAGGGACGTCGCGGACAATACGGTGTTGGGGCGCGCGATCGACGCCGCGCGGCAGAGTATCACAGAGGGTGCCAGCGTGGCCGCGCCGCTGAAGAACAGCGGCGAATTCCCACCCATGGTTACCCACATGATTGGAGTCGGAGAGCGCAGCGGGCAACTCGAGTCGATGCTTTCCAAGATCGCCGACACCTACGAAGAGCAGGTAGAGACCACGGTGTCACGCTTGACCGCACTGCTCGAACCCCTGCTGATCCTGCTGATGGTAGGAATCGTGGTGGTTATCATCCTGGCTACGCTCGTACCCCTACTCCAGGTCACCAGCTCGATTTCCTGAATCGGAGGAACACACATGCCCGAAACCGAATGGCGAAAGCAATTCGTTCACGCCGGGAAGAACGCGGGTTTCACCCTGATCGAGATCATGGCGGTGGTGATGATCATCGGACTCCTCAGCACTCTCGTCGGTGCCGCGATCTTCGCCCAGGTCGACAAGGGGCGCGTCGCCGCGACGAGGGCGCAGATCTCGAACCTCGAAGCCGTGCTCGAGCTCTACCGCATGGACAACGCCCACTATCCGACCACCGAGCAGGGACTCGACGCGCTGATCAACGAGCCCGATGGCGCGAGAAACTGGCCGCCGGGCGGATATCTGCAAAAAGGCCGGATACCCGAGGATCCCTGGGGCAATCCCTATGAGTACGAGCAACCCGGCCAGAACAACTCCCATTCCTTCGATCTCTGGTCTTTCGGATCAGATGGCCAGTCGGGCGGCGAAGGTATCGATGCCGACCTCGGAAATTGGGAAGAAGGCGGAGAGGGAACCTGAGCGCGAAGCGGCAGCAATGGCGCAGTCGAGCGGGTTTTACGCTGCTCGAAATCCTCGCCGTGCTGCTCATCGGCGGCTTGTTGATGAGCTTCATGGTGCCCACACTCTCAGCCCTCGAGGCTCACACGCTGCGGCGTACCGCGGAGCAGATCGTCGAGCGGGCCGACTTCGGTCGGCAGCGCGCCGTGATGACTGGGGTGCCGCACCGCTTGGTGGTCAATCTCGATGACAGCACCTACAAACTCGAGTGGCAGGGAGAGGCTGAGGCCCGGCAAGCACCCGTCGTCGTGCAGGCGGAAACGGATCCCGATATCGAGCCTTCCCTCTCCGATGTCGATATCGCGCCTCCTCTCTCGCTCGCGCCACCGCCCGCCGCGGAACGGAGCTTCGAACCCGTGCCCGGCCCCCTCGGCGCTGTCGAAGTGCTCGGCCGCGGTGTCGAATTTGCGTGGATCGAGACACCCGGTGGCGATACCGACGTCGGTGAAGCATCCATCACCTTCGAGAGCGATGGAACCGCGACGTACACGTTGCTCGTGCTCAACGAACCCGGGGGCCGCGAACTGGCGTTGGAGATCCTGCCCCTGGCCGAAGCGGTGCGGATTCTCGATGAGGGCTTCTGAACGCGGCTTCACGCTCCTCGAAGTGCTCGGAGCGGTCGCGCTACTCGCGATCCTCTACACCACGCTGTCGACCGTGGCGATTCGCGGATTGCGATCCGAAGGCGAAAGCCAGCGCATGCTCGTGGCCTCATTACTCGTGGACTGGGAGATGAGTGAGTTCGAAAGCGAACTCGAAAGCGGCGTACTACCGGAGTTCGGGATCACGCGCTCCGACCCAGTCGACGGTTTCACCGTGATCCGGGATATCGCGGCGTTCCAGCCTGCGATGTCCGGCGGCGCGGTGGGGGAAAATGCCGCGGCCTCGAATCCGTTCGTGCCGGCCGTGCCGACCGGCACGAACGCGACCGATCAGCCCGCAGCGAATCCCGCCGACGGCATCCCGTCGGGCCCGATCGAACCGCGCGTGTTGAGCAGCGGCGGGCAAGCGGCCGGAGCGAACGCCGCGAGCCCGGGAGCCGACGCCTCGGCGACGCCGTTTTTCCAGATCGTGCTCAGCGTGTCGTGGTTCGAAGGCGAATACGAGCGCTCGGTGACCCGCACGACATTTGCCGTCGACCCGGAAGCCGCCGCCAAGCTGGCCGCGGAAAGAGCGCTGAGCGCTTCCGTGGAGGCGAGCGAGGAATCGTGACCGCCCAATCGAACCGCCGAGGCTTTACGCTGCTCGAAGTGATGGCGGTCGTCGCACTCATCAGCGTCGTCTTCTTCGTCGCGCTCAACTTCTATACGGATCTCTCGCGCGCGAGCGCCCGCGCATCGAACCACACGCGTGACGTTCGGCGCGCGAGCGCAATTCTCGATCGCATCGCGCGCGATCTCGAGGGCGCATTTCTCGTGGTGAAACCACCCGAGATGGATCCGTTCGCATTCCCCTGGATCTTTCTCGGCGAAGCGCGCCTCGGTGGCGGCGCATCCGACCGACTCAAATTCATCAGCCGAAACCATGATCCGACCCGAACCGACTCCGCGGAAACAAACCTCGCCGTCGTCGCGTTCATCTCGGAGATGGCCCCGGACGATTCGATCTCGCTGTACCGATGGAGCTCGCCTCGACTTCCCGAGAGCCTCGACAAAAGCTTCCCGAGGGACAACGACGACGGAGTCCATCTGCTCGCCGAGGGTCTGCAGACTTTCGAAATGACCTTTCTCGCAGAAGACGGCGAGATGCGCACGGAATGGGACTCGTCGACGCTGATCGACTCGAGCTCCCTGCCACTCGCCGTGGAAATCCAGCTGTCCTTGATGGCCGAAAGCGAGACGCATGACGTGGAGCCACCGGTCTATCGCAGGAAGGTTCTGCTTCCCGTCCGACCGCTCGACCTCGTGGCGCTCGCAGATCCGAACAACCCGCTTTCCGGCGGCGACAAAGACGCGGAATCCGAGGGCGACGAGGATGAAGAAGACGGGGAGGACGGCGACGCTGGTGAAGACGCAGGCCGCGGAGGCAGTGACGGGCGCGGCGGGCGCGAGAAGGGCGATGACAAGACAGGCAGGCTGACGAACCGCGACTGTTGGCCGACCAGCGTGCCCGATTCAGCCCCCGCCTTCGCGAAGATGTGTGTCGGCCTCGCGAACTCCGCACCCGACATGGTCTTTGATCCGAGCGACTATCCGAGCTTGCCCGAAGACTGCAAGTCGATCGTGAACGCCAAATGCCGTTGAAACCAGCGACTCGTCAGCAAGGCGTCGTTCTGCTCATCGTGCTCTTCTTTGCGCTGCTGCTCACGAGTTCGATCGCCACGTTCACGCGGCGCAGCATCATCGACGCGAGCGTCGCCCGCAACCGCAATGCCGCCGCAAGTGCGGAAGCGCTCGCGCGCGGCGGCATTCGGCTCGCAAAGGCCTTGTTGGTCATGGACCGCATCCAGGAAGAGGCCACCCAGCAACCGATCGACAGCCAGCAGGACTCCTGGTCGCAGCTCGCCGGTGTCGAAATTCGCACCGGCAACGACGCCAGCCTGACCCTCCAGATCGAGGACTCGGGGATGCTCTTCAATCTCAATTCGATCTTCAATTACGCGGAAGGGGGCGCCCCCTACGCGGAAACCGAACCCTTCCTGTACGCGTTTTTCGAAAAAGTGATCGATGAAATGAAGCTTCCACCGGGCGAGAAGTTCTACGACATCTCGAAGCTCGCCGAGGCGCTGATGGACTGGGTCGACGCCGACGGGGTTCGGCTCAAGGGAGGCATCGAGGACACCTACTATCAGCTCCACGAACCGCCTTACCGGGCGGCCAACGGCCCCCTGATGAGCGTCGATGATCTCTTTCTGATCGAGGGTTTCGATCACAAACTCGTCGAGGCGCTCCGGCCCTACATCACCACAGACCCCTTCGTTGGCGGTGGGGGGGTCAATCTCAACACCGCGCCCGCCCACGTGCTCTCCCTGGTCTTCTCCAACGACGGTGTCGATGACCGACTCGCCAGCCGGGATCAGGTCAAACGGATGCTGGAAATACGCGAAAAGGGCGACCTCATTTGCGGTGAATCGCTCTCGCTCGAGGGCTGTACGCCGATAAGCAGTATCGTGCCGAATGCGATTTTTCCGCCGCCGACGTATCGGGCAAGCGTCTTCACGATCGTCGCGAGCGCCCACGTCGGTGAGATCGAGCGGAGCATCGAAGCGGTCGTCAACCGCAACGTCGATCCGCCGCTGATGCTATCGTGGCAAGTCCGGTGATCGGGGGACACCGATGGCGCTGCTGAGCAACATACTCGGACTGGATATCGGCAGCCACAGCCTCAAGGCCGTGGAATTCCGCCAGACGCTGCGCGGTTTCGAGGCCGTCGCGATGCGGACTCTTCCGCGCGAAAACGACGAAACTCCGCTCGCGGAGCTCGTTGCGCAGTTCGTCCGCATGCATCGCCTTTCCACCGATCACGCGGTCTGTGCGCTGGCGGGCGATCGGCTTTCGACCCGGCGTTTGAGTTTTCCGTTCCGCGACCGCAAGAAGCTCAGCCAGGCCGTTCCGTTTGAGGTCGAAGCCAACGCGCTATTCGATCTCGACGACGTTCTGGTCGACTGGGAGTTCGTCGGCGGAGATCGAAACAGCGCAGAAGTGGTGGCTACGATCGCCTCGCGCGCCGACGTGTCGGCGCTGCTCGGAACCCTTCGCGAAGCCCATGCCGAGCCGAGAACCATCGAGGCCGAGGGCTTGGTGCTGTGCAACTTGAGCCACCTCTTCGATCTCGGCGGAACCCGGCTGCTGATCGATCTGGGCCACCGCAAGACCACCTGCTGCCTGATCGCGGACGGCCGTCCGGTATCCGCGCGTACCTTCCCGATCGCCGGTGCGGCGCTGACTGAAGCGCTCGCCCGAGATCGCGGACTCAGTGCCGGCGACGCCGAGCGGGCGAAATGCGAAGAAGGCGTATTCGGCGCGAACGCGAACGAAACCCGGCCTGCGACGCGCGCGGTTCTCGATCGCATCGCGCGCGAGATCCTTCGAACCGTCAGCTCTCTCGAACCGCAGATCGCGACGCTCGAATCCGGACCGCTTGCGGAACTCACGCTGCTCGGCGGGACCGCACAGCTTCCCCATCTCGACGAATTCCTGACCCGCCAGACCGGGAACCGCGCAAGAAGACTTGGCGCTCCGATAGCGGACTGCGGCAAAGCGCTGACCCGCGAGATGGATCCGATCGTGTTTGCGCCCGCCATCGCGCTGGCGCTGCGGGGCACCGCCCAGGCGCGGACCCGCATGGACTTCCGACAGGACGAATTTGCGGTGCGGCTCGACCTCGGGCGCTACCGGCGCGAACTGGCGTGGCCGCTCGCGCTCGCGGCAGCCGCGCTCGTCCTGGGCCTGGTAAGCATCGGAACCGCAACCGCTCTCGAAAGCCGCCGCGCGGGCCAGCTCGAGCAGCAGATCGAGCAGCTCTACGCGGAGGTTTTCCCCGGCCAGGCGCTGCCGCAAAATCCGCCCGCCGCGCTGCGCGAAGAAATCACAGCCGCGAGCGCGCGCGCCGAGTTTCTCGGCGTCTATCGCGGGAATCTCTCCGCGCTTGATCTGCTGACGGAGATTTCGAAGTACGTTCCCAAGGATCTAGACGTCGTCTTCGACGAACTCAGCATCGATCGGCAGATCATTCGCATGCGGGTCCACGCCAAGAGCTTCGAATCTGCCGATCGCCTGGGCGCCGAACTCGCGAAGTTCCCGCCGTTCGCGCAGGCGCGCATCGGATCGATCGAATCCGACCCGAATAACGGTGACAAGCGGTTCGACGTCACGATCAACCTGGCACCCCCGGAGAGTTCGCCGTGAAGAAGATCTGGGATCGCTTGCGCGCTGCGTTCGACGATCTTTCAGAACGCGAACGCATGATGATTTCGATCGCGGGTGCGCTCTTCGTTGCGGCGGTAGTCTATTTCGGCATCATTCAAACTTCGCTCGGACTGCGCAGCAACGCCGAGAGTCGGCTCACACTAGCCGAGCAGCAGGTGAAGGTGATGGCGAGGCTGCGTCAGGAATTCGACGACGTGAACGAGCGGCTGACCTCGGTGGAGCAACGGATTCAGACCGGTACGCGCGGCAACCTGCGCACGACCCTCGAAACCCTCGCGCAGGCCTCGAAGGTCAAGGTCGAATCGATGGAACCGCAGGCCACGCCGTCGAACGATCGCTACCGCGAAACCAAGGTCGAAGTGGATCTCAAGGAAGTCACGCTGCAGGAAGCGGTGGGATATCTCCACCAAATCGAGACCTCCGTGCAGGTGCTCTCCGTAAAGAGCCTGCGCGTGCGCACCCGCAAGGACAAACCCGATCGCCTCGACGTGACCTTCACGGTCTCGACCTTCGAGCCGGTCTAGCATGCGCACCTCCAGCCATCGCCAGGCGAGCGAATCGCTGCCGCGTCCGCTGATCGCGATCGGCGTTCCGTGTGCGGGTGTCTTGTTGATCACTTTTTTCCTGCTGCGCGGGTTTCCCTACGACAAGCTCGGCGAGCGGATCGCGAACCGACTCGAGCAGAGTCACGGAATCGCACTGGTGATCGGTGAGGTCGGGCCGGCCTTGCAGCTCGCCGGGCCCGCGCTCGAAGCCACGCAGCTGCGCGCGACGCTCCCGGATCACCTGCCGCTGCAGCTCGATCGCGCGCTCCTGCGACCCGCGTGGTCGCTGTCGTGGCTTGCGGGAGAACCGGCGCTCCACGTCGAATTGGAGAGCGCATCGGGAAGCGCGGTCGGCACCCTGCGCTGGAACGGTGTCACGTCCTGGAAGGGCGTGATTCGAGAGGCTCGACCCGAACAACCCCCGCTCGCGGACTGGATTCCGACGGGCCGCCTCGAGGGAACTCTCGAGGCGGAGGTCGACGTATCGACGGGCGAATCTGGCCTGGAAGGCTACGCGGAAATCGCTATCCGGGATGGCTCGATCTCGCTGCCCGATCTTCCGGTCCCGCTGCCGTTCGAAAGCCTCACCGCCGTCGTCAACCTCGGCGGAGACGCCTACGCGAACGTATCGTCGCTGCGGTTCGAGGGACCCGTCGCTTCCGGCTCGGGCAGCGGAAAGATCGGACGCGCGGAGCGGATCGAGCAGGCGCCGATCGGTTTTGAATTCGAGCTCAACGTGAAGCCTGCCCTTTCCGGTGCCGTTCGCTCCGCGGGCCTTCAGGTCGACGCCGAGGGCGCCGCCACGGCCCGCGTTTCGGGGACGGTCTCGAGGCCGAAAGTTCGCTAGACCCCGTGGGTCGGATGCCGACCGGCCCGCACGGGGATCGACGGCGGATGTGAGGGCCATGAAGGCCGATCTTCTACAGCGCGTGTTTCGCACCTTTTCGGATCCGACCCGTGTTCGAATTGTCGCGCTGCTCGAGCGCGAAGAGCTTGCCGTTCAGGAAATCATGGCGGTTCTTGGGATGGCGCAGTCCCGGGTTTCCAGGCACCTCGCGATCCTGCGCGAAGCGGGGCTGCTCGAGGACCGCCGCGACGGAACCTACGTCTTCTACCGATCTGCGTCGCCCCGCGAAGGCCCGTGGCAAGATGCCTGGCGGCTGATCGTCGAGAACCTGCGCGGCGATGCGACTGCGGAACGCGACCTCGCGGCGCTCGCGCGCGTGATGGAATCACGCTCGGAACGCACACGCAGCTTCTTCGACTCGGTCGGCCCCGAGTGGGACGCGCTGCGCAAGGTTTTCAACGATGACGCTTTGCGCGCGCGGGCGGTTTCGCGACTGCTCGACCGAAACCTCGTCGTAGCGGACATCGGCACCGGCACCGGCATCCTCGCGATCGAAATCGCGCGCCTCGGCGCGCGCGTGATCGCAGTCGACCACTCGACGCGAATGCTCGACGCCGCGCGCGCCAAGGCCGCGGACGAATCCAATCTGCGGATCGAATTCCGGCACGGCGAGGCGAGCCATCTGCCGCTGGCCAATGCCGAGGCCGATGCAGCGCTCGCCCACATGGTGCTCCACTATCTCCCCTCCCCCGCCGAGGCCATCGCCGAGATGGCGCGGGTCGTGAAACCAGGGGGCAGCGTGGTCGCGGTGGATTTCGTGCCTCACCTGCACGAATGGATGCGCGAGGAACTCGGCGTCGTTTGGCTCGGATTTTCCGCCGCCGAACTGGAGAACTGGTTTGCCGGAGTCGGCCTCGTCGACTTCCGCTTGGAAGAGCACGCGGGTCTCGCGTCGAGCCGGGATCTGCCGGCCACCTTCATCGCTTCCGGCCGACGCGCGAGCTGACGCGTGCGACGCTGCTGCGCGGCGCTCTTCGATGCCGCGGGAACGCTGATCGAACTGCGCGAACCGGTGGGCGAGACCTACGCGCGCATCGCTCGCGAACACGGCGTCGATCTCGCACCGGAGCGAGTCGAAGCGTCCTTTCGCATCGCGTTCGCGAGGGCACCCGCGATGGCGTTTCCGGGCGCGCCGGCGGCAGCGGTCCCTAAACTCGAAAAAGATTGGTGGCGCCGGGTCGTCTCGAACACCTTCCGCAGCGCCGATCCGAGCGCGGCGTTTTGCGATTTCGAGAACTTCTTCGATCGCCTGTTCGACGCCATGGGCCAATCCGACGCATGGAGGGAAGTCCCGGGTGCGCGGAGCCTGCTGGTTGCGCTCCGATCGCTCGGCTGGGCGACCGCGATCGTCTCGAATTTCGATCGGCGGCTTCCGGGCATCCTCGAGCGGCTCGGCTTGGCGGAGCTGCTCGACGCGATCGTGCTGTGTTCCGACGTCGGCGCCGCGAAGCCCGAGGCCGCGATTTTCCGTCACGCGTTGCAGCGACTCGGCGTACCCGCAGCAAGCGCAATCTTCGTGGGTGACGATGAGGAGTCGGACATCGCGGGTGCCCGCGCGGCGGGAATCCGCGCGATCCATTTGAAGTCTCCTGCTACGCTCGACGAACTCTTGAACCGATTGACCGCACTTGCGCTGCCAACCGACGCGCAAAGGAGAGGACCGAAGCATGGCAGGTGACGATGCCGCAGCCTCGTTTTTCCAGGATCGCTTCGGGATCGACGATCGAAGCCTGGGCCGCGTGCTCGACGCGACCCTCGAGCGCAAGGTCGACTATTCGGACCTCTATTTCGAGTACAGCGTCCAGGACTCGGTCTCACTCGAAGAGGGCCTCGTCAAGTCCGGCAGCCGCCACCTCGAGCAGGGCGTCGGCGTGCGCGCACAGATCGAGGAGCGGCAGGGCTATGCGCACTCCGACGAGCTGACCGTCGAGAGCCTGAACCTCGCAGCCGCCACCGCGCGCGCCATCTCCCAGAGTCCGAACCAAGGCGCCGCCGTCGCCATCCGCATCGCGGGCGCGGGCGCGGGCACGGGGGCGGGGACAGGGGCGGGCGCGGGGGCGGGGGCGGCCACGAGCAATCTGTATCCGGTCGCAATTTCGCCCACCGAGGTACCCGTCTCCGAGAAAGTTGCCCTGCTCGAAGAAATCGACCTCTACGCGCGAGCGCGAGACCCGCGCGTCAAGCAGGTCATGGCGAGCGTCGTCACCCAACACCAGATTGTGATGATTGTGGGAAGTGACGGCACCCTGTGTGCCGACGCCCGCCCGCTGGTGCGCCTCAACGTCCAGGTCGTCGCCGAAGACGCCCACGGCCGGCGCGAAATCGGTTATCACGGAATGGGCGGACGCTACGAATTCTCTCGGCTGCTCGAGCCGACGAGCTGGCGCGAGCTGGCCGATGAGGCGGTTCGAATTGCACTCTTGAGCCTCGACGCAAAATCCTGCCCGGCGGGAACCATGGACGTCGTGCTCGGACCCGGCTGGCCTGGCATCCTGCTCCACGAGGCGATCGGCCACGGCCTCGAAGGCGACTTCAATCGCAAGAAGACGTCGGCTTTTAGCGATCGCATCGGACAGCGCATCGCGAGCGAGGGCGTGACCGTGGTCGACGACGGGACTCTTTACGAGCGACGCGGCTCGCTCAACGTGGATGACGAGGGCACGCCGACCCAACGCACCGTTCTGATCGAAGACGGAATTCTCTGCGGCTATCTCCAGGATCGACTCAATGCGCGCTTGATGGGGATGACACCGACGGGCAATGGCCGCCGCGAGAGTTATGCGCACATTCCGATGCCGCGCATGACCAATACCTTCATGCTCGCTGGCAAGGACGATCCCGAGGAGATCCTGCGCTCCGTGCAAAACGGGATCTACGCCGTCTCCTTCGGAGGCGGTCAGGTGGACATCACGAGCGGCAAATTCGTCTTTTCGGTCAGCGAGGCCTACGAAATCGAGGATGGCCGCATCGGCGCGCCGCTCAAGGGCGCGACCCTGATCGGAAACGGACCCGATGTATTGACGCGGGTTTCACGCATCGGCAACGACCTCGAACTCGATCGCGGGGTCGGAACCTGCGGCAAGGACGGCCAGAGCGTCCCGGTCGGCGTCGGGCTGCCGACGATCCGACTCGATCGGATCACCGTGGGGGGGACCTCGCGTTGAGCGCCGAATCACCGCTCGACGTGGTCGAGCGCGCCATCGATCGCGCGCGGCGCGCCGGGGCGAGCGCCGTCGACGCGGTCTGCATCGAGAGCGACCACGTCGAAGCGCGCGTTCGCGCGACCGAGATCGAGTTCGTCACCCAGGCGCGGGAACGCACACTCGGGATTCGCGCGCTCGTGTCGGGTGCCCACGGGATTCGCTCGGCGAACACCTCCACGAGCGATCTGTCGGCCGCTGCGATCGATCGCATGGCCGATGAAACCGTCGCGCTCGCGCGCGCGACCGCAGAGGATCCGGTGGCCGGCTTGCCGGACGGGCCGTTCGCGTGCGAGATCGCCGACCTCGCCTTGTTCGACCCCGCCGATCGAAAGGTCGACGTCGAGGCGCGGATCGGCGACGCGCGCGACGCCGAGGCCGCGGCGCGCGCTGTCGATCCGCGGATCGAAAACTCGGAAGGCTCCCAGGTCGGATCGGACTTCTCACACGTCGCGTATGGAAACTCCGCGGGCTTCTTCGGCGAATACGACACCGCCTATCACTCGCTCTTCTGCGAACCGGTTGCCAGGAGCCAGGGCGGACTCCAGCGCGACTACTGGTATACCGTCGCACGGCGCCTGGCAGATCTCGAGCCACCCGAGGCGGTCGGTCGCCGCGCCGCCGAGCGCGTGCTGCGGAGGCTCGATGCTCGGCGCCTCCAGACCTGTGAAGTGCCGGTGATCTTCGATCCGGTGACGGCGCCGAGCTTGCTGGGACATCTGATCAGCTGCATCAACGGCTATGCCGTTTACCGAAAGACCAGCTTCCTCGCCGAGAAGCTCGGACAACCAATCGCAGCTGCGTCGATTACCGTGATCGACGACGGAACCCGCCAGCGCGGACTCGGAAGCAAACCGTTCGATGGAGAGGGATTGCCGACGCGGCGCACCGTCGTCGTCGACCGCGGCCGGCTCGCGAGCTTTCTGCTCGACAGTTATTCGGCGCGAAAGCTCGGGCTGGAGTCCACCGGCAACGCCAGTCGCGGGGCGGGCAGCTCGCCCGCGGCCGCACCGACCAATCTCTGGCTCGAGCCCGGCGAACAATCCCTCGACGAGCTGATCGCGAGCACTCCGCGTGGACTTCTCGTCACGGAACTCATCGGAATGGGATTCAACCCGGTCACAGGCGATTACTCGCGCGGGGCCGCAGGCCTCTGGATCGAAGGCGGCGAGATCACAGGGCCCGTGGAGGAAATCACGATCGCCGGAAATTTCAGCGAGATGCTCTCGGACATCGACGCGGTGGGGTCCGATCTGCTCTGGCTCGGCGCTGTGGCCTCGCCGTCGCTGCGAATCTCGAAAATGACGGTCGCGGGGGAATAGCCTGTCTCAAACACTCGAGACGATGCTGGATCTCCAGCTTCCCGACGTCGATCGCTGGTCCGATCGCGTCGTCGTCGCGCTCGGGCAAAACCCCGGCATCTTCACGGGGCCCGGCACCAACACCTACCTGATCGGGACGGGCAAGCGCCGGATCCTGCTCGACACCGGACAGGGTTGCGACGCCTATCTGCCGGTGCTCGACGCCGCGATGAAGCAGGCGGGCTGCGAGAGCCTCCAGGAGATCGTACTCACCCACGGTCACGCAGATCACATCGGTGGAGCCACGTCCATCCTCGAACGCCATGGCACGATGAGAATCTCGAAACGACCCAGCATCGAGTTCGACGCGCAATACGGGCTCGACATCACTCCGATCGGCGATGGTTCGGTCGTGCGCACGGAAGGAGCCACGCTGCGAGCGATCCACGCACCTGGACACGCCGAGGACCACCTGTGTTTCATGCTCGAAGAAGAACGCGCAATGTTCTCGGGTGACAATGTACTCGGAGTCGGAACGACCGTGATCCCCGTAAACGGGGGCGACCTGCGTCAGTACCTGGACTCGCTCGATCGGCTGCTCGCGCAGAAACCGGGCGCCATCTACCCCGCGCACGGCCCGCTGATCCGAGATGGCGCAGGAAAGATTCGCGATTACATCGCGCACCGGCGGAAACGCGAAGAGCAGATCCTCGACGCGCTGTCCGCGGGCCCGCTCACGGTGCTGGAAATCGTCGCGCAAATCTACGCCGGATATCCACAAGCGCTCTTCGCGGCAGCCAGCGAATCGGTGGGCTCCCATTTGCGAAAACTCGAGAGCGACGGTCGCGTCGCGGCGTCCACCGACGCGAATCGCGCGCACGTGCGCTGGCGACTCGCATGACCCACCCGCTGCTGGGTCGGCTGCAGAGCTCCAGCTCCGACGAGCGCCTTTCGGCCTGTCGCGACGCCGTCGACGACCCCTCCGCGGTTCTGTTGCTCGACGCACTCGGCGAGACACTCGGCGATCCCGTCAGGGAAGTCGCCCTCGCCGCCTCGGATGCACTCGCGAAACTCGCGCGGCAGATCGATGGCGTCAAGCCGGCCGTTCAGCGCGCGCTGCGCAGCGACAATGCTTCGCGACGCTGGCTGGCGGCCCTCACGAGCGCTCGCATCGAACCGCCGACACCGAAGCTCCTGCCTGCGATCGTCGATGCATTTACCAGTCGCGACGCCGAGCTGCGCTGGATGGCGGCCCGCGTGCTGGTTGACACGGGGCGTCTCAATCCCGAAGTCCTGCCGCTCGCGATCGGACTTGCCAGTGCCGGCGAGTCCGCCGAAGTCCGACGCATGGCGATCCACTGCGTTCGCGAACTCGGCCCGGAGCGCCCCGAATCGACGCGCGCGTTGGTTGCCGGCACGCGCGACCCCGATCGGTCCGTCCGGCGCGCTGCGTTGACCGCGCTCGCCGCCTTGACCGATCCATCTCGCGCAGTCTTCGACCGACTACTGGAACTCATCGGCGATACGAGCGATGCCAGCGCGCGCGCAATGGCCGTTCATTCGATCTGCGCGCTCGCGCGCGATGGCTCGCGCGATCTGCCGCAGAATGCGATCTCGGCGCTGCGACGAATCGCCGAGGCGGATCCCAGCGTCGATCTCCGCGCAGCAGCCGGCCGCGCTCTGGAGCCATTCGACGCCGCCGCTGCAACCGCCGAGTAGCGCCGCGCCGGGATAACCACGTTGATCGACAACGGCAAACAGGCCTGATCGACAACGGCAAATCATTTAGGGGTGGATCGATCCCGGGGAATTGACCCAAGCCGGGCAGTCCGTCAGAATCCCGCGACAGTCGGCACCGGTTCCGACTGCGCCTGATCACGCGGAAAGGAAGAAAGCATGTCGAAACTCAAGGGATCCAAGACCCATCAAAATCTCAAGGACGCATTCGCGGGCGAGTCGCAGGCGAATCGCCGGTATCTGTATTTTGCACGCCAAGCGGATATCCAAGGCTATCCGGACGTGGGTGGACTCTTCCGCGATACCGCCGAAGCCGAGACCGGCCACGCTCACGGCCACCTCGATTTCCTGAAGCCGGTAGGCGACCCCGCTACCGACAAGCCGATCGGGCCGACGGATCTCAATCTCGCAGCGGCGGTCGCCGGCGAGACCTACGAATACACCGAGATGTATCCCGGCATGGCCAAGACCGCGCGCAACGAAAAATTCGACGACGTCGCCGAGTGGTTCGAAACCCTCGCCAAGGCCGAGAAATCTCACGCAGGGCGCTTCCAGAAAGCGCTCGACGGCCTCGAGAAGCTGTAGCGAAGCGTTTTCTCATCCGCAGAGGGGCCGCCGTCAAGCGGCCCCTCCACCGGACCGAAAGTCCGCGCGGGTGCATCGCGACTTGGAGCGATCCCCGATGAAGGTTCTGCCTCCGGAAATCCCCTCGACCGAATTGCATTACGGGGATCCCGGCTACGACGACCCCGAAAAACTCGAGCGCGAACTGCGCCGCACGGGCGAAGTCTGCCACCAGTGTCGCCGCTGCCTGCCGCTCTGCCCCTCCTTCCCTCGATTGTTCGAATTGATCGACGCGACGGATCGCGAGATCGAAGGCGTGTCCATGGCGGGATTCGACGAAGTCAACGAGCTGTGTTTCCACTGCAAGCTCTGTTACAACCACTGCCCCTACACGCCGACCCACGAATGGGATATCGACTTCCCAGCGCTGATGCGTCGGCACCAGCAATTCCGAGCTGCGCGCGATGGAGTGTCGCTCGCGCGTCAGATCACGACCCGCACGGATCTGATCGGAAAACTCGGAAGCCTCGTGCCGGCCCTGATGAACTTCGCCAACCGCAACCCGTTTTCGCGCGTGATGCTCGAGAAAACGCTCGGCATTCACCGGGATTGGATCCAACCGTCTTTCCACCGCGAGACCGTCAAGCGCTGGTTCGCGAGAACGCGCACCCGATCGACGGGCGAAAACGGCCATGCAGTTCTCTTTACCACCTGCAGCGTCAACTACAACGATCCGGAAACCGGGCGCGCGGCGGTCGAGCTGCTCGAAAGAAGCGGAGTCCGGGTCGAGCTCTGCTATGAACGCTGCTGCGGGATGCCGTTCACGGACACGGGCGATCTCGAATCCGCGCGCCGCAATGCCCAGAAAAACGTCGCCGATCTGCTCCCCTATGTCGAAGCCGGCGCCAGCGTGATCGCTCCCGGACCCTCGTGTTCGTTGATGCTGAAGACCGAATATCCGAAGCTGCTCGGGAGCCCGGCCGCGCAGCGCGTCGCGGAAAGCACCCGGGATCTCATGGAGTACGTCTACGAGCTGGCGCGCGCCAAGAAGTTGAACCGCGATTTCAAATCTTCGCTCGGCAAAGTGGCCTATCACGCGCCCTGCCATCTGCGGGCCCAAAACATCGGCTTTCGCTCGCGCGACCTGCTCCAACTCGCCGCCGATGAAGTCGTGCTGGTCGATGCCTGTTCGGGCGTCGATGGCACCTGGGGCATGCAGAAGCGCTTCTACGACGAATCGATGAAGGTCGCGAGCGGTATGCTCAAGCGGCTGGCTGACGCGGAGCCGGACTGGGTGTCGACGGATTGCCCGCTCGCGGCCCTGCGCATCCAGAAGGGCCTCGGCGTCAAGCCGCTGCACCCGGTGGTTCTGTTGAATCGCGCCTATCAGGAGCCCGCATCGTGAAACGCCTAGCCTTCGAGGACATCGTCGACCGCGAGCAATACCTGGAATTGCGCCCGAGCTACCGCGCGTCGGTCATCGACTACAAGCGCAGCCGCCGGCTCGCAGTGGGCGAAAACATCAGCTTGCTCTTCGAGGATCGCGAAACGCTCCGATTCCAGATTCATGAAATGATCTGGGTGGAAGGAATTTCGCAACCCGAAAAGATCCAAAACGAGATCGACACCTACAACGAACTCATGCCCGCCGATCAGGAACTTTCGGCGACGCTCTTCATCGAGATCACCGAATCCGCGCAGATTCGACCCGCGCTCGACCGCCTCATCGGCGTCGACGAGCACGTTTCGCTGATCGTCGGCGAGCCGACCGAGGCGATCGAGGTCAAAGCGCGATTCGATCCGAAGCAGATGGAGGAGGATCGGATTTCCGCGGTTCAGTACATCAAGTTCCCGTTCGACGACGACGCGCAGCGCCTCTTCTGCGATCCGACCCGACCTGCACGCGTGCGGATCAGCCATCCCAACTACCGACGGGAGGTCGAAATTTCGCCGATTACGCGCGATCAGCTGATTCGCGACCTGAAATTCGAAACCGAATCCCTGCTCCCAATCGAACTCAGCCCGAGGCGCGCTGCGACCGACTCCGTGGTCTTCGCATCAGGCGCGGTTCGCGCGGTCCGGCCCGGGCACGCACTGGCTCCCGGGCACATCATCGTCGAGCCCATCGAAGCCGTGGAGTCGCTGCTCGGCGTCGATGACGAGCTGATGCTCGAACTGATGACAGCGGTCAAGCGCGCCGCGCAGGAGATCGTGCGGGTACACGGCGCGTGCCGGGTTCATGTGGACCTCGGCGGCCAGCATCAGCGGCTGCGCTGGCACGTCTACGCGCCGCCGAGCTAGCGGTGAAACTCACGCTCTGCATCGCGATGATCGCGGGCCGGCTGGAACTCTTCACGATCCTGATGCTCTTCCACCGCGACGTCTGGCGGCGCTGAGGTGGACGACCTGCGCGTTCGGCGCGGTCTCGTCATCCCCGCCGGCGAACTGCGCGTGTCCGCGAGCCGATCGAGCGGGCCGGGTGGCCAGCACGTCAACAAGGCGAACACCCGCGTGACACTGCGCTGGAACGTCGAGACGAGCGCAACGCTCTCGGATCGGCAGCGCAGCTTGCTGCGCGCGCAGCTCGAACACCGGCTCACGAGAAACGGCGAACTCGTGCTCCACGCGGGCCGCGCGCGCAGTCGAGCCCGCAATCTCGAGCGCGTGCGCGAGCGCTTGCTGGAGATCGTCTCGCAGGGCCTCACCAAACCCGCTGCGCGGATCGCGACCCGGCCCGGCATGGGCGCCCGCGAGCGCCGGGTTCAGCAGAAGAAGCACCGCTCGAACGTGAAACACCGGCGCCAGCGGCCCGGGGTCGACGATTGAGCGCAGCTCGATCCACCCACGCGATTTCCGTGCTGTTATCGAGCCGCAGATCCGCGCTTTCATCGAGCCCTGAATCCACGCTTTCATCGAGCCCTGAATCCGCGCTTTCATCGAGGCGTAGATCCGCGCTTTCATCGAGCCGTCCTTGACGCGCCGCGTGCGGCTCGGTAACCCGCCGATCGTGACGAGCAGCGATCTCGCGCCCCTGATCCTCGCCAGCGCCTCGCCGCGCCGAAGCAAACTCCTGCGCGAAGCCGGCATTCGCATCGAGGTCTGCCCGGCGGACATTCCCGAAGACCAGCAGCCCGGCGAATCCCCGGTCGCATTCGCGCAGCGTCTCGCCCACGACAAGGCGCTCGCAGTCGCGCGGCGCGTCGGCGCGCCCCCTCCCCGCTGGGTGCTGGGTGCGGATACCATCGTCGTCCTGGACGCCGAGGTGCTCGGAAAGCCGCGGGACGAACATCACGCGCTGGAACTTCTCGAGCGCCTGACGGGCCGCGAGCATCGGGTCGTGACCGCCGTCGCGTTGCTGGCGAGTGACACGCTCCGCGTGCGGCATACTTGGGTCGAGAGCCGCGTCGCAATGCGCAGCGCCGAGCGAGAGGAGTTGATCGCCTATGTGGCGACCGGTGAATCGCTCGACAAGGCAGGCGGCTACGCGGTACAGGGAGGCGCGCGATCCTTCGTGACCCGGATTTACGGCAGCGAAACGAACGTCATCGGCCTTCCCCTCGAAGAAACCGTCGCACTGCTCGGCGAAGTCGGTTTCGGGGATTTTCGATGACGTCCGATCGGGAGATCGAGAACCGACTCGCGTCGGTTCTCGAGCGCGTCGCCCAGGCCGCCGTGCGCGCCGGTCGCAAACCCGACGAGATCACCCTGCTCGGCGTCGCCAAGCGGAAGGGCGCAGAGCGGATCGCGGCAGCGGTCCGCGCGGGCTTGCGCGATCTCGCGGAAAACTACGTCCAAGAAGCGCTTGCAAAGATCCCGATCGTCAATGCCGAACTCCGGCGCGCTGGCAAGAGCGCACCGCGCTGGCATTTCGTCGGGCAGCTCCAGCGCAACAAGGCCCGAGACGTCGTGCGGCTGTTCGACACGATCGCTAGCGTCGACCGCGAGTCCCTCGGCGCGGAGATCGATCGGCGGGCCCTCCAGGAGAATCGGCGACTCGACGTGCTGCTCCAGGTAAGGCTCAGCCACGAGCCGCAGAAGGGAGGCGTCGATCCCGCCGAGCTGCCGGCTCTGCTCGGTGCGAGCCGGCAATGGTCTCAGCTGCGCGTGGTCGGACTGATGACCGTCCCCGCAGCCGAGGCCGATCCGGAGGCCAGCCGACCCGCATTCGCGAGACTTCGCGAGTTGCGCGACAAAATGCGCGGCGAGCCGGGCGGAGAACACCTGTCGGAACTCTCGATGGGGATGACGGGCGACTTCGAAATCGCGATCGAAGAGGGCGCGACGATCGTGCGCGTGGGAACGGCGATCTTCGGCCCGCGGAGTGATGCATGACGTTGACGGGGCGGCGAATCGGGTTCATTGGTGGCGGCGCGATGGCGGAAGCACTCGCCGGTGGATTGATCGCGGGCGGCGTTTCGGCGGATCGAATCCACGTCGCCGAGCCCAGGCGCGAGCGCTGCGTCGAACTCCGCGAGCGACTCGGCGTGGCGGCGAGCGCCGACTACGCGGAAGCCGTGCGCGGCAGCCACCTGGTCGTGCTCGCCGTCAAACCGGATGTCGTCGCGGCGGCACTCGCGACACTGCGCGCGTGCGATCTCGACCTGGGTCAACCGCTGTGGATCTCGATCGCGGCCGGGGTTCGGCTCGCGTCGCTCGAAGCCGGACTCCCCGCGAAGGCGCGGATCGTTCGCGCGATGCCCAATACGCCCGCGCTGGTTCGCGCGGGCGCGACTGCAATTTGTGGCAACGCCGAGGTCGACGCCTCCGACCGGGGCGATGCGCGGGCGCTATTCGAGAGCGTGGGCATCGTGTGGGAAGCCGATGCCGAACCACTGCTCGACGCCGTGACGGGCCTATCCGGCAGCGGCCCGGGCTATGTGTTCCTATTTCTTGAGGCGCTGGTCGACGCTGGCGAGGACGTCGGCCTGCCGCGCGAAGCCGCCGAGCGGCTCGCGATCCAGACCGTCTTCGGGGCCGCCAAGCTCGCATTGGAGAGCAAGAGCAGCCCCGCGCAGCTGCGCGAACAGGTGTCGTCCCCCGCCGGAACGACGCTCGCCGGCCTCGCCGCGCTCCGGGAAGGCGAGCTGCGCGAGATCGTCGCGCGGGCGGTCGCCGCCGCCACGCGCCGCTCCAGAGAGCTCGGGCGGAGCGCCTGAGCGCACGCCGACCGGCGCGCAAGGCGCTAAAGATTTCGCGCAGTTCGGTCGATCCCCTGCCGCAGCACGAAGGTTCGATCGGAGGCAGGCTTGCGCATCACGGCGCTCGACATTCGAAACCAGGTTTTTCCGCGCGAGTTCGGGGGCTATGCGCGCGAAGAAGTCGACTCCTTCTTGACCATGGTCTCGGAGGACTACGAGGAGTTGCTGCGAGAGGCCCAGTCGCTTCGCGAGCACTTGATCAAACTCGAGGTTCAAGTTGAACGGTTATCGTCCAACGAATCGATTTTGCAGGAGACCCTCACCACCGCTCACCGGCTCAGCGAAGACCTCAAGCGCACCGCGGTGAAAGAGGCCGAGAACGTGATCGGGGAGGCGGAGGTCAAGGCCGAAAAAGTTCTCGACGCCGCGCACCGGCGCTCGATGCGGCTGGCCAGTGATCTGCGAGAAATGAAGTATCTCCGCACCCGCCTCGCGGCCTCGATCCGCTCGACGATCGGCACCCACCTCGAATTGCTGGAGACGCTCGCCAAGGATCCGCCCGAAGAGTCCGCGCTCGGCGGCAGCGTTTCGTTTCTTGCGAGCGGGAACCCCGGCCCGGGCGGAGCCGGCTCCGGCACATGATCACGGCGCGCGATCCGGCCTCCGCCGGGCCGCGCGCGCGGGCCCGCAGCGGCGGCAATGCCAAGGCGTTCGCGAAACGACTCCCCGGGGTTGGCAAGCTCGGGTCGCGGCGATTAGCCTCCCGTATCAGGGCCACGGGAGCCTCGCTCGGTCGCCCCCCAAACGGCTCGGTCACCCCCCACGAAGCGGAGTTCGAAACCCGCGCCGCACGGATCTTTCGAGACCGCGCGGCGCCGAGAGATGCGAAATGCCGATCTACGAATACGCGTGCGAAAAGTGCGGCAGCGAGTTCGAGCTGGAGCGACGCATCACCGACGCCCCGGTCAAAATCTGCCCGAGCTGCAAATCGCGCAAGATCAAACGCTTGATCTCGAGAACGTCGTTCGTCCTCAAGGGCGGTGGATGGTATTCGGACCTCTACGCTTCGAGTAGTGGAAAGCCCGACCCGAACCAGAAGTCCGATTCGAGTGACACCGGTAGCGCGAGCGAGTCGGCCGATGCGAAGGCCGGCACTCCGAGCGAAGCAAAGAGTCCCGACACAAACAAGGTCAAAGACCGCGCGAAGGCGACGACCAAAGACAAGCGCAAAGGCAGCAAAGCCGCGAGCTGAGCGCTGCTCCGCTCCCATCCCGAGGGCACCGAGTCTCGACCGA
>CAZBSV010000136.1:0-6310 GCA_964494795.1 uncultured Spirochaetales bacterium
CAAGTGCTCGGCCGTTTTCGGCCCGATCAGCTCTTGCTGGGCGATAACGGGGGGCGTCCGTCACTGCTCGGCGAGCCGCCTGAGTTCGCGAGCGCGAAGCGCGAAAGCCGGCAAGTTCTTCCCGGCACCGATCCCCTACCCTTCGCACCCGAAGCGTGGCGCCCCGGGAGTGTCGGATTCTTCTACACCGATGGGCTCGATTCACCGACCACCGCGGAGGGGATCCGAAATCGGCTGCGCGAGCCCGGCGCGGGGGTATCGGGGTACATGCATTGCGAGCGGCTTCTCCCGTTTGTACGAAATCAGCTCGCGATGCAGTGGCGCAAGAGGGCAGCGTGAAGATCCTCGTCGTCGCCCCGCAACCGTTCTTCACACCACGCGGAACGCCTTTCAGTGTCTATTACCGGACGATGGTGACCGCCGAATTGGGCATCCAGGTTGATCTTCTGACCTACGGAGAAGGCCAGGACGTGGACATTCCAGGCGTGCGAATCATCCGCATCCCTCGCTTTGCGATGTTTGGTAATGTAAAAATTGGACCGTCCCTGCTCAAGTTGTTTCTCGATGTGTTCCTGCTTCTGCGGACCGTAACGCTTCTGCTTTTTCAGCGTTACGACGTGGTGCACGCGCACGAAGAAGCCGTCTTCTTCTGTCGTTTCCTTAAACCGCTCTTCGGCTTCAAGCTCATCTACGACATGCACTCGAGCCTGCCGCAGCAGTTAACCAATTTCGACTTCACGCGCTCACGTTGGATCATCAATCTTTTCGACGCGCTGGAACGCAGTTGCCTCAACGCCGCCGACGCCGTCATCACGATCTGCCCGGAGCTCGCCGATCAGGTCGCGCCGCTGATCGTCGACCCCGAGAAGCATCAACTGATCGAAAACTCGATATTCGACCCGGTACGATTGGTGGCCAATCCGAAGTCGCCTGTCGGCGACGACGCTCAGATCGATCTGGGATCACTTGAAGCAGAAGGCCCACTGATCGTGTATGCGGGAACCCTCGAACCCTACCAGGGGATCGACATCTTGCTCGATGGATTCGCGCTGGCACTCGCGAAGAACCCAACGCTCGGTCTCGTCATCGCGGGTGGCTCGCCGGCTCAAGTGGAGCGCTACCGCGACATCGCGCAGCAGCTCGGCATCGCGCAGCGCTGTCGACTGACGGGTCGGGTTCCGCAGAAGCTCGCCAAGGATCTGATGGGCCGAGCAGCGGCATTGGTCTCGCCGCGAACCGCGGGAAACAACACACCGCTCAAGGTCTATGAATTGCTCGCGAGTGGAAAGCCGATGATCGCGACGAACATTTCCTCGCACACGCAGGTGCTCTCCGACGATGTCGCGTTCATGGTCGCACCGTCTGGCGCGGGGATCGCGGCCGGAATCCTGGCCGCTACGGCGGCTTCCGACGAACTTGCAAAGCGAAGCGATCGGGCGCGCCGCCTCTATGAAGAGAGATATTCGCGCGAAATCTACACAGCCAAGATGAAAAAACTGTTTGAGCGACTTTCATGTGTGGAATAGCGGGAGTCGCGACCTTCGGAAGCCTCGGCCCTCCTTCTGAGCGTCAACTGCGCGCGATGTGCGACACGATCGTTCACCGGGGGCCCGATGGCGAGGGAATCGACATCTGCGAAAACGTCGGGCTCGGAATGCGCCGCCTCGCGGTGATCGACGTTGCGGGCGGCAATCAGCCCGTCTTCAACGAAGACCGCACGGTCCGAGTCGTATTCAACGGAGAAATCTACAATTTCCGCGAGCTTCGCGGGCAGCTCGAAAAATCCGGGCATCGCTTTCGAAGCCGCTCCGATACCGAGGTTCTGGTCCACGGATACGAAGAATGGGGTGCAGATCTACCCAAGTATCTAAACGGCATGTTCGCCTTCTCGCTACACGACAGTGCCCATCGGCGCCTGCTGCTGGCGCGAGACCATCTGGGCATCAAGCCGCTGTTCTACTCTTTCGATCGAAACCGCCTGATCTGGGGCTCGGAGATCAAGGTTCTACTTGCGAGCGGGCTGCTCGAGCGAGCGCTCGATCTCGATGCGCTCGGTGAGTTCCTGGCGTGGGAATATGTGCCGGGCGCCAGCACGTTGTTCGCTGCGGTGAAAAAGCTCGAGCCGGGTTTCCTCATCGAAATGGATCTCACTGCTCCGGACTGCGAACCGAGGCGGTACTGGGATATCCCCGCCGGCGAGGAATCGAGCCCTCGAAGTCCCGGAGAGTGGCAGGAACTTGTGGCGGAAACGCTCGATCGCTGCGTTCGGCGGCAACTCATCAGCGACGTGCCGCTAGGCGCGTTTCTCTCCGGCGGTGTCGACTCATCGCTCGTCGTATCGGCGATGGGTGAGGCGGAGACGTTCAGCATCGGCTTCGACGATCCCTCCTACAACGAACTCGACTATGCACGAGCGGTAGCTGAGAGTCTCGGTGTCAAGCACACCGTCGAGGTGATCAAACCGCATGTTGCCGATTTGTTCGACCACCTCATGACGTACATGGACGATCCGATTGGAGACTTCTCGATCTTTCCCACGTACCTCGTCTCGAGGCTCGCGCGCCGACACGTCACTGTCGCGCTGAGCGGTGATGGCGGAGACGAGCTGTTTGGCGGCTACGAAACCTACCTCGCCGACCGCCTCCAGCGAATCTACGCGCTGCTGCCTTCTGCGTTGCGCAAGCGCGTTCTCGCGCCATTCGTGCACGCGATTCCGCCGCGCCCAGAGAAGAAGGGTCCGCTCAACAAACTCAAGCGCTTCGTCGAAGGAGCGGAGTTGCCAGACGAACTCGGCCACGCGCGCTGGCGGATCTTCGCGAGCGACGCGCTCTGCAACGAACTCTTCGCTCCGGATGCGGCTGCCGCGCTCACGCGACCCCGCGGCGAACACATCACCGAGCTCTTTCGCGAAGCCGGGCCGCGCAGCCCGCTTGCGCGAAGTCTCTATGTCGATGTAAAGAGCTACCTGAGCGACAACTGTCTGGTGAAGGTCGATCGAATGTCGATGGCGAACTCTCTCGAGAGCCGAGTGCCGCTGCTCGACCGCGAACTCGTCGAACTTGCGTTCCAGGTCCCTGACGAGCTGAAGATCCGCAACGGAAAAACGAAGGTCCTACTCAAGCGGATCGCGGCTCAGCGAATCCCGGAGCGCTGCGTCTATCGCCCCAAGGAAGGCTTCAGCATCCCGATGAAACATTGGCTTTCGCGCCAGTTTCGGCCGCTGCTCGAGGATCTCCTCGCTCCGAACCGGATTAAGTCAGGCGGGCTCTTCGATCCAGAGACGGTCACCCGCCTGAGGCGCGAACACTTCAGCGGTGCGGCCAACCACAGCCACGTGCTCTGGTCTTTGCTGATGTTCGAGGCGTGGCGAAGCCGCTGGTTGGAGGCTGCGTGAGCAAGATACTCGTGACGGGCGCAACGGGATTCACCGGTTCCCACTTGTGCCAGCGATTGGTCGCCGAGGGCGAGCAGGTCGTGGCATTCGTTCGGAAAACCAGCATTACCGACGGACTGAAAGCAATCGGGGTCGAGTGCCGTGTAGTCGACATCTGCGATCGAGAATCCGTCAACGACCATTTCGCCGATATCGATCGCGTGTATCACATCGCAGCGGCGTGGCGCACCGAACACACGGACCGCGAAGAATTCCAGCGCGTCAACGTGGAGGCGACCCGAAACTTGCTCGATGCCTCGAAGGCAGCTCGCGTCGAGCGGTTCGTTCATTGCTCGACCGTCGGCGTCCAGGGCGACATCGACGATCCACCTGCGGACGAAGAATATCGCTTTCAACCCGGCGACCACTATCAGGCGACCAAGCTCGAGGGCGAGCTGCTCGCACGAGAATATCTTTCGAACGGACTATCGGGAGCCGTGTTTCGACCCGTCGGAATCTACGGGCCTGGGGACACGCGTTTCTTGAAACTGTTTCGGCCGATCAGCCGCGGCAAGTTCGTGATGATCGGCTCCGGCAAGACCCTCTACCACCTCACCTACATCGATGACCTGATCGACGGCATTATCCTCGTCGGCAGGCGACCGGAAGCGCTCGGGGAGGTATTTACCCTGGCTGGAAACCGATATACGACCCTCAACGAATTGGTCGCGCTGATTGCCGACACACTTGGAAAGCCGCGTCCCCGCCTGCGCGTTCCCTATCGCCCCGTGCTAATCGCCTCGATTGCCGCCGAGCGACTGTGCCGAGCGCTGCACATCGACCCCGTCCTCTATCCTCGCCGCGTGGAATTCTTCATCAAGGATCGCGCGTTTTCGATCGAAAAGGCGAAGCGTCTATTGAACTATCGACCTCGCATCGACCTCGCGGACGGACTCGGCCGCACCGCGCGGTGGTATCGAGACAACGGCTTGATCTAGACATCTTCCGAGTTTCAGCGAGATCGCATCGTGACTTCCATTACCAGAGTTCCCGAGGCTGCAGAATCGGAACGCCACGATCTCGTGATCGTCGGCGGTGGAATCTACGGAGTGATGTTGCTACTCGAAGCCGCCCAGCGCGGAACGCGCGCGTTGTTGCTGGAGCGACGCGATTACGGCGCTGAAACGAGCTACAACAACCTCCGTATCATTCACGGTGGCCTCCGCTATCTCCAGACCCTCGATCTGGTGCGATATCGCGAGTCGGTCGCTGAGCGCCAGTGGTTCCTGCGCGCGTTTCCGGAACTCGTGCGACCCCTTCCGTGCCTGATGCCGCTCTACAGCAAAGGCCTCAAGCGACCATCGGTTCTGCGGGCGGCGTTGGGGGCGAATGATCTCTTGTCAGCACGGCGCAACGCCGGGCTGGATCTCGCTCATCGCATCCCCAACGGAGAAGTCTTGAGCCCGCAGGAGGCGACGCGCGCTTTTCCGGGGATCATCGAACGCGGGCTGACGGGAGCGGCACTCTGGTACGACGCACACGTCCCCGATTCGCATCGAGTCATCATCGAGGTTCTGCGCTGGGCCGTCAGCCTCGGCGCGCAGGCGCTCAACTACGCCGAGGTTACGGAACTGGTCACGAATCAGGGATCGGTCACGGGTGTCCGCGCCACGGACGCCGAGACCGGTCGCAGTCTCGAGATTCGGTGCTCGATCGTGATCAATGCGACCGGACCCTCGAGTCGGGATTTTGGGGCGCGCGCCGATCGCGACATCCCGGCCCTGTTTCGCCCTTCCGTCGCGTGGAACGTGCTCTTCGATCGCCGGGCTCCGTCGGATCATGCGCTCGCACTGACCCCCGACGCTCCCGGGGCGCAGACGTACTTTCTCCACCCCTGGAAGGGTCGCCTGCTCGTTGGCACCGGTCACTCTCCCTTTGTCAGTTCCGTCGATCCCATCGCTCCGGACCGCCCGGCGCTCGAACGGTTCATCGCCGATCTCAATAGCGTCCTCCCGGGTGCAAACCTCAGCCCGGACGCCATCGTCCGGATCTACTCGGGGTTGCTTCCGGTTCTCCGCGGTGGCGGAACCGAACTCGCGAAGCGGGCGATGATTCACGACCACGGCAGCAATGGAGGCCCAAGGGGTTTCTTCAGCATCTCCGGAATCAAGTTCACGACGGCGCGATGCGAGGCAGAGAAACTGCTTCGAATGATCTTCGGCGCGCGGCGACATTCATGCGCGCAGCGGCCGATGCGGGAGAGCTCGCCTTCGGTTGCGACCCTCGCGTACGACTGGACGCCGGATCACACCGACGGCAACTGGAGGATCGAACTCGCGAGCATGATCGATGCAGAATCGGTGCTCCACCTGGACGATCTCGTGTTTCGCCGCACATCGATCGGAGACAATCCAACGCGCGCCAAACGACTCGCGCCCGAAATCGCGTCGCTATTCGACTGGAACGAAGACCGACGCCGCTCCGAAGTTCAGCGCCTCCTCGGTGACGCCAACCTCCACTGATTCGATAGTCTTTGCCCATGACCCAGTTTACGATCACCTGTAAATGCGGCGAGCAGTTCCATCTCGACAGCGACAGCGTCGGACGCAGCCTCAGGTGCCAATGCGGACGGGTGCTGGAGGTGCGGCGGCGGAAGTCGCGCCGCGCTTCGGCTACGCGCTCTGTTGAGCCGGTCAAGCGGCGCGACGGCCGGCTTGTGACCGGGCGCGTCGCGCGGCCCGCAGTCGCGACGCGGTTCGCCCGGTTGTTGGCGATCGCGTCCTGGGCCTATCTGGTGATGGTCTGCCTGATCGCGGTCATGATGTGGAGTTTGGGCGACCGCTGGTGGCTCGGGACGGTAGTCCTGTTCATCGGCCGGTGGATCTTTCTCCTGCCGCTCGTCGCGCTCGTCCCGGGGGCTCTGATCGCGACTCGACG